>JAIOPD010000024.1 GCA_021414115.1 Planctomycetia bacterium | reverse complement strand
AGGCCGCCGCCCACGAGGCCGAGCACGGTGTTGAGCATCGGGCCGAGGTTCCGGTTCTTGACCAGCGCTCCGACGATGTTGCCGCCCGCGCCGCCGGCGATGAGGCTCACGATCCAGCTGATGATCTGGGGGTCCATGGTTGTTCGACTTTCTTGAAAGAGGTCACGTCTTCACCGGGCCCTCCGCCGGCCCCGGCTGTCGAGAGATGAGTTGCCGCGTCACGCCCGCGTGTCACGGATCAGGATGCGATTTTCCCGCTTCCGCCCGGCGGCGGTGGCGGTCGTGACGATGGCAGCGGTCGTGCGGCCCCGGGCGCGGGCGTGGGCCGCTCGGCGAGCGTCGGCTGGTCAGTAGTAGCCGAAGAGCGTGAAGTCGCGGCTGTAGATGCGGCGGAGGTTGGCCACGGCTTCAGCGGAGAGCGCTGCGTCGGGGGCCGTCTGCCCGGGGTCGCGGCGGTTGACCTCGGCGAGGGGACGGAGCCGGATCGGTACGTCGGCCGTGAGCACCTCGAGGTCCGCTGCGAATGATTCGGTCTTGAATGCCCGGTTCACGGCGAGGCGGCCGCGCAGCTCGAGGAACGTGTGCTGCGGCGCGAACCACGGCAGGCGGAGAAGTTCCGAGTCGGGTTGCAGCGACGCCGCGACCTCCGAGACCGTGGCCCCATGACGATCGACGAGCGGCCGCACCTCGGGCAGGCAGGCCCAGAGGTCGTCGGTATGGATGTGGTTGTAGGCCGAGACAAACCGGGCGAGCGGATTGCGGACGAACGTGAACACATAGGCCGATGCGAAGAAGTCGGGATCGGCGGCGTGGTAGTCCCGCGCCGTCACGTGGCCGGTCTGGAAGCCGAGGTAGGCGTCGAGGAAGGCGGAGCCGGCGCATTTCGGCACGTGGATGAAGATCACGCGGTCGCCGCGGAACTGCCGCGGGATCAGCCCCGGCTTGCCGCGGGGGCCCGCCATCATGCCGCGGAACAGGCGTCGCAACTCGTGCATGGCCGGGAGTTCGTGGGGAGCGGTGTGCACCGTCGTGCGGTCGTGTGGTGCGGGTCTTACCGTCCCGGCGACGCATAAGGCAAGCGGAATGATGCCGGGGCAGCTGTCGTCATGGCTGTCGCGGTCGGTCGCAGGTAAAGTCGATTGCAGTCATGAGTGAATCGCGTTTCCCCCTCGTTCCGGCTGTCCCTCGGCCGCTCCCTGCGCCGTCCATCGACGAGCCGCCGCGAGCGACGGCACGGACGCTCGAGGGGCTCGAGTGGATCTTGGTACGCGAACTCGAGGCCCTCGGGGCCCGGGATTTCCGGGTCGGCCGACGGACCGTCGAGTTCACCGCAGAGCCGGGCCGCGAACGCGAGACGCTCTACCGCGCGGTGCTCGAGTGCCGCACGGCGATCCGGATCCTCGAGCCCCTGGGGCGGTTTCAAGCGGACTCCCCCGAGAGCCTCTACCGGGCGATGCAGGAGATCGACTGGACCGAGCAGCTCAAGGTCTCCGACACGCTCCGCGTCGATGCGGCGATTCACGACACCTTTCTGACGCACTCGCTCTATGCGGCGCAGATCGTCAAGGACGCGGTCGTCGATCAACTACGAACCCCGAGCGGCCGGCGACCGAGCGTGCAGCTCCGCGGGGCGACCCTTCGCCTCGCACTCCACCTCGTGGGCGACGTGGCCACCATCTTCCGGGACGCTGCCGGCCGGTCGCTCCACCAGCGGGGCTGGCGGATGGGCGAAGTCGACGCGCCGCTCTCGGAGGTGCTCGCCGCGGGGATCCTCGCGATCGCGGGCTGGTGGCAGCCGGGGGCGACCGCGGGGGGCGACGGAGTTGACGCGGAATCGATTCTCGATCCGATGTGCGGCTCGGGCACGCTGGCGATCGAGGCGGCGACGATCGCCGCGGGAATGCCGCCCGGCCTCTGGCGAGCGCGACGCAAGGGGCATGGCTTCTTCAGATTTCGTGACTGCGACAAGGCCCTCGCCGACCGCCTCGTGGCGGAAGCCGAGGCGCGTGTCCATGTGCCGCGCGGATCCTTCTCCATGAGCGATCTCGACCCGCGGGCCATCGAGGCGGCGCGGGCCTGCGCAGCGGCCGCAGGCGTGGCGGACGTCATCACGATCGAGCAGAAGCACTTCGAGCAGGTGCGGCCAGCCTCCCCTGTCGGCCTCGTGGTCACGAATCCGCCGTATGGCGAACGGCTCCCGCTGCCTCGTGCCGGCGCCATGTTTACCCGCCTCGGCGACTGGCTCGTGGCCCACTGTGGCGGCTGGCGGGCCGCGATCCTCGCGGCCGACAGCCCCGCCGCCACCCACCTCGGCCTGCGGCCCGCGCACCGCGTCGCCCTGATGAACGGCCCGATCGCCTGCCGGTTGCTCGAGGTGGAAATCCATTCCCGCCAGATCACTCTGCGTCCACCCGACGAGCCTCGGGGAGTTGACCCCGAAGAACCGCAGGCCGAAGTCGCCCCTGGTTGGCCGCGGGCCCGTACGACCGCCGACCAGATCGGCGACTTCCGTCGTCGGCTCGCCAAGAGGTTCAAGCATCTCTCGAAGTGGGCCCGCCGTCAGGGCATCGAGGCGTTCCGGGTGTACGACCGAGATATCCCGGAAATCCCGCTGGTGATCGACTGGTATGCCGGCTGGCTCCACGCCGCTGAATACGACCGGCCGCACGAGCGAACCGACATCGAGCACGAGGTCTGGCTCGACCGCATGGTCGAGGCGGCGGCCGCCGAGTTGGGCGTGCCTGCGAATCAGGTTTTCCTGAAGGTGCGGAAGCGGCAGCGGGATGGCGACCAATACGAGAAGGTCGATGCCCGCCGGGCGGTTCTCGCCGTGAAGGAGGGGGGGCTCGAGTTCGAGGTCAACCTCTCCGACTACCTCGACACGGGGCTCTTTCTCGACCACCGGCAGACGCGGGCGCTCGTCCGCGACGAGGCTTCCGGAAAGAGATTTCTCAATCTCTTCTGCTACACGGGAAGTTTCTCGGTGTATGCCGCGGCCGGCGGGGCGATCGAGACGACGAGCGTCGATCTGTCGAACACCTATCTCGACTGGACGCGGACCAACCTTTCGAGAAATGGATTCAAGGACGCCGGCCGGCACCGGGTCGTGCGGGACGAGGCCCGGGCGTTTCTCGAGCATCGTGCCCGCCGCGGCGAACCTCTGTTCGATCTGGTCGTCGTCGATCCGCCGACGTTTTCCCGGTCGGCGAAGAGCGAGACGCCATGGGACGTCGAACGCGACCATGCGGAACTCCTGGAGCTGGTCGCGAAAAACCTCGTGCCCGGGGGTGTCGTCTATTTCTCGACGAACTTCCGGCGGTTTCATTTCGCCATCGAGCGGCTCGCGCCGCTGTACGCGATCCGTGAGATCACCAATCGGACGATCCCGGAGGATTTTCGCAACGAACGGATCCATCGCGGCTGGCGGTTGGTGGCGAAGCCGCCGGTTTGACGCGGTTTTGCCCCGACTCCTACATTCAAGCCCATGATTCCGTGGAAATACCCGTTGCGGACGCTGGCTGCGTGGCTGCTGATCGTGCTCGGCTGCCGTCCGGCCGACCCGACGCTCGTGAAGATCGTGTCGAGCCTGCCCCGGACCGGCAGCGCCAAGCAGCAGTCCGACACCATCGTCCGCGGCATTCGCATGGCCGTCGAGGAGGCCGAGGGAAAGGTGGGGCCGTTTCGGATCGAGTATCTCGATCTCGACGATTCCACGGCTGCGGCGGGGCAGTGGACGAGCGAGGCCGAGGCGGCCAACGCTCGACGGGCGCTCCAGGATCCCGACGTCGTGGCCTACATAGGCACCTTTAACTCTGGGGCGGCCAAGGTCTCCATGCCGATCCTGAACCTCGGCGACTTGCTGATGGTGTCGCCGGCCAACACGGCCGTGGGCCTGACGAAGCCGGGCCTCGGTGCGCCGGGCGAGCCGGGCGTCTACCGCCCGACGGGCCGTCTCAACTACGTGCGGGTGGTGCCGGCCGACGACCTGCAGGGGCCGCTTTCGGCTGATTGGGCGAAGCAGCGCGGGGTCAAACGCGTCTCCATCCTCGACGACAACGAGGTCTATGGAAAGGGGCTCGCCGACCTCTTCGACGAGCGCTGCCGCGAGATCGGCATCGAGGTGCTGGGCCACGATTCGATCGACGCCAAGGCCCAGGAGTTCAAGTCGCTGATGGCGAGCGTCAAAGCGGCCAATCCCGATCTCGTCTACTTTGGCGGCACGACGCAGAGCAAGGGGGGGCAGCTCGCCAAGGACATGGTCAGCGCCGGGATCACGGCCCTGTTCATGGTGCCCGACGGTTGCCGCGAGCAGGTCTTCATCGAGTCGGCCGGCGCCGCCAATCTCGAGGGGCGATGCTTCGTCACCTTCGGTGGCCTGCCGCCCGAGAAGTTGACGGGCAAGGGGAGCGAATTCGTGGAACGCTATCGAAAGAAATACGGCGAACTGCCGGAGGCCTACGCCGTCTACGGCTACGAGGCGGCCTGCGTGGCCCTGCGGGCGATCCGCGAGGCCGGCACGAAGGACCGCCGGGCGATCACCGACAAGGCCCTCGCGATCCGCGACTTCGACGGGGCGCTCGGCCGTTGGGGTTTCGACGCCAACGGCGACACGACGATGCGGACGTTGACGGTGAGCGGCGTCAAGAACGGGGAGTTCGTGTTCGAGGAGGTGCTCGACGCCGGAGACGAGGAGGCCGTCGCGCCCTGAGCCGCAGCCATGCAGTTTTTTCTCCAGCAGTGCCTGATCGGGATCACCAACGGCGCCCTCGTGGCGCTGGTGGCGCTCGGCTACACGATGGTCTACGGCATCATCCGGCTGATCAACTTCGCGCACGGCGACCTGATCATGCTGGGTGCCTGCCTGGCGCTTTCGCTAGTGTCGGGCTTCGGGCTCGCCGGAGGCGGCATGGTGACGACGTGGTTCGGCGTGGTGCTCCTGGTGCTTCTCTGCGGCCTATTCTGTGGCGGACTCAACGTGGCGGTCGACCGGATTGTCTACCGGCCGCTCCGCAACGCCCCGAAACTGGCGCCGCTCGTGTCGGCGATCGGCGTCTCCTTCATCTTCATGAACGTCGGGCTCTTCTGGCTCGGACCGGCGGACCGCTCCTTCCCGGAGTTGTTGCCGCCCGCGAATCTGTTCGCGGGCGAGGGGCTGCAGTTCACCGCGAAAGATCTCCTCGTGCTGGTGGTGGTGGTGCCGCTGATGATCTGTCTGTCGCTACTGGTGAAGTCGACACGGCTCGGCAAGGCGATGCGGGCGGTCTCGCAGGATCCCATCGCGGCGGCGCTCGTCGGCATCGACGTTGACCGGGTGATCGCGTTCACGTTCTTCGTGGGAGGCTTTCTGGGGGGCGCGGCGAGCGTGATCTACGGCCTCTACATCAACACGATCAGTTTTCAGATGGGCTTCCAGAACGGGCTCTATGCGTTCACCGCCGCGGTGCTCGGCGGGATCGGCAGCATCCCCGGGGCTGTCGTGGGGGGGCTGGTCATCGGCCTTGTTCGGGCGTTGTCGAGCGCCTACGTCGGTGAGCGATGGACCGGCGCGATCGTGTTCGCGATCCTGATCGTGATCCTCGTGTTCCGCCCCGAGGGCCTGCTGGGCCGGGGCACGAAGGAGAAGGTGTGACGATGAACGAGCGGCACAGCGCCAGGCACGACGCGATCGGGGCGGTGCCGCTCCGCGAACGGGTGATGGCGTTCATTCGCGAACGCTGGGAACTGGTGGCGCTCGTCGTGCTCGCGGTCGCCCCGTTGGTGGTGCCGGCGCTCGGCGGAGCCCTTGGCGGCCAGGTGACGACCCTCTTCATCTACTGCATTCTCGCGCTCGGCCTCAACGTGATGGTCGGCTACACGGGGCTCGTCCACCTGGGGATCGCCGCCTTCTTCGGCATCGGCGCCTATCTGTTCGCGATCCTGACGGTGCCCATGTATCCGTTCCAGATGCGGTTCGTCACGGCCGCCGCGGTGAGCGTGCTGGCGACGGCCGCGATCGGGCTGGCCCTCGGCGCGCCGACGTTGCGGCTGCGGGGCGATTACCTCGCGATCGTGACGCTCGGATTTGGCGAGGTGGTGAAGGTGACGCTTCGAAACCTGGAGCAGATCACGGGGGGCATGAAGGGCTTGAACCCCGTGCCGCCGCCGGGCGCGGGCGTGGTGATCGGTGGCATCGACCTTGGCCTCGCGTTCGCGATCGATCCCCGATGGTTCTACTACCTCGCGCTCGCGGCGCTCGCCGCCGTGGTGGTGGCGATGCGCCGGCTCGAGCAGTCGCGGCTGGGCCGGGCGTGGGTGGCCGTCCGCGAGGACGAGCTCGCGGCCTCGGCAATGGGCATCTCCGCGATCCGCGTGAAGCTCTCCGCCTTCGCGATGTCATCGGCCGTCGCCGGCCTCGCGGGCTGCCTCTATGCGGCCAGCCTGTCGACCACGGCCGATCCCAACGCGTATGACTTCAACCGTTCGATCATGGTGCTCTGCGCCGTGATCCTCGGCGGCCTCGGCAGCATCCCCGGCACCCTGCTCGGCGTGGCGCTGCTCGTGGGCTTCGACACGGTGCTGGCGCCATGGGCCGACTCGGCGATCCAACAGTGGAACATCAACCCGTCGGGCTCGAGCCTGCTCTCGTTCAGCGGCTGGAGGTTGGCGATCTTCGGCCTGGCGCTTGTGCTCGTGATGCGGTACCGACCGGAGGGCCTGATTCCCTCGCGACGGATGGCCGCCGAACTCCACGAGGAACATTCATGAGTCGCGACGGCACCGGCACTCCGAACTCCGCTCCGGCCCCTCCGATCGATGGCGGGCCGCTGCTCGACGTCGACCGCCTCACCATCAGGTTTGGCGGACTCGTAGCCGTCTCCGAATTGGATCTGCAGGTGCCGGCGGGGGCCGTGGTGTCGGTCATCGGCCCCAATGGCGCCGGCAAGACGACGGCCTTCAACTGCATCAGCGGCATCTATGAGCCGACGGGCGGCACGGTGCGATTTCTGGGCCGCCGGCTGGAGCGGACGTTCACGCCAGGGGTCTTCTGGTCGGCGCTCGGCGTCGGGCTGCTCACCGGGTTGCTCTTCGCCGCCGCTGCCGTCGATATCGATCGGCTGTGGATGGCCGTCGTGAAGCGGGGCATGATCACGGGCGAGCCGTTCACGGTCGGGGGCGCCGTCGACCGCCTGCGCGGCTATTTTCGCGCCGAGCTCGCGATCGACCAGATGGCGGGCAAGTGGCGGGTGGTCAGCGCCGACGGCGGGGACGTGCTGGCGATCAAGCGGCACCTCGACGAGGCACGGGCCGTCCGCAACGAGTTGCAGGCCGCCGTTACCGCCCGTCGGATCGGCCCCGGGACGATTCCCGACGCCACCGATTCGGAGCGAACCGGGACCACGTCGACCCCCGAGAAGCTCGCGATCAAGGAGGAAGTACTCGATCGCCTCGCCGCCGGCAAATCAAGGATCCGTTGGCGGGGCATCGCCGGCATGCTGTTTGGCTTGTTGCTCGGCACGACGGGCACCCTCACGGTCTGGAATCGCGGCCGGCGCTCGCCGCATGTCGTCGCTCAGGCCGGGATCGCGCGGACGTTCCAGAACATTCGGCTGTTCTCCAACATGACCGTGCTGGAGAACGTGCTCGTCGGCCTCGATCGGACGATCCCCGGGGGCGTGGCGGCCATGCTCTTTCGCACGCCGGCCAACCGCCGGGCCGAGTCCGTGGCCCAGGGCAAGGCCCTCGAGGAACTCGCGTTCGTGGGGCTCGCGGGCGAGGCCAACCGCCTCGCGGGCCAACTCCCGTATGGCGATCAGCGCAGGCTGGAGATCGCCCGTGCGCTCGCCACGGGCGCCTCGCTTCTGCTGCTCGATGAGCCCGCCGCCGGGATGAATCCCGCGGAGACGGCCGACCTGGCCTCCCTCGTGGAGCGGATCCGGGCCCGGGGCGTGACCGTGCTCCTGATCGAGCACCACATGAACGTCGTGATGCGGGTCAGCGACAAGGTGGCCGTGCTCGACCACGGCGTGAAGATCGCCGAGGGCACGCCCGCGGACGTCCGTCGCGACGAAAAGGTGATCGAAGCCTATCTGGGCGGGGAGGCGTGACCGCGATGCCGCTGTTGGAAATCCGCGATCTCGAGGCGGGATACGGCCCCATCCGGGCCGTCGATCGGGTGTCGCTCGACGTCGATGATGGCGAACTGGTGGCCCTGATCGGCGCCAACGGCGCCGGCAAGACGACGCTCCTGATGACGATCTCGGGCGTGGTTCCGCACCGTGCGGGAAGCATCCGCTTCGCCGGCAGCCCGCTCGGCGGCCTCGAGCCTCATCAGATCATGCGGCTGGGCATCGGCCACGCGCCCGAGGGGCGGCGGATCTTTCCCCGGCTCACCGTCCGCGAGAACCTCGAGTTGGGCGGCTTCACGCAGACCGACCGCGGCCGGCTCCGGAGCGACATCGACGAGGCCTGCGGGCTGTTTCCCGTGTTGGGTGAGAGGCTCGAGCAACCCGGCGGCACGCTCTCAGGCGGGGAGCAGCAGATGCTGGCCATCGGCCGGGCCCTCGTCGGCCGGCCGAGGCTGCTCCTGCTCGACGAGCCCTCGCTGGGCCTGGCGCCCCTGATCGTGGCGAAGGTCTTCGAGGTGATCGCGTCGCTCACGGAGCGAGGCATCGCCGTGCTGCTCGTCGAACAGAATGCCCGCGCCGCCCTCAAGCTCGCAGCCCGTGGCTACGTGCTCGAGACGGGACGGATCACGCTCTCCGGCACGGGCGCCGAACTCGCCGCCGACCGCCGCGTTCGCGACGCCTATCTGGGCGAGGGCTGACCGCGGCGAGGTGGAGGGCGTCTACCCCGCGCTGGCGCTTGGGGCTTCCCGAGAGGGAGCGAGAGTCACTTCGTAGCCGGTGGGCTACCGGCCGGAGCCCTGGCCGGCGGTGACCGCCTCCATGACACGATCGAGGTTGAAGCTGCCCGGCTTCTGCCGCGGCGGAAACTCCCGGAAACTCTGCAGCCACTGGCCCACGTAGGCCCCGGCCGGGGCGATCATGAACATGTGCTCCAGGTACCAGCGCTGGTAATCCATGCCGATGTCCTGGGCGAGTTCGAAGGGGTCCATTCGCAGGTTCACGAGCGTGGGAGCCCGCAGCTCCTCGAACGGCTGCTGCCAGACGTGCATGCCGTGCGCCGGCTGCTTGAGGAACGTCGCCTTCCAGTTGCCGTAGCGGAGGGCCGCCACGCTGCCGTCATCGGTCCAATAGATGAACTCCTTCCGTGGCCACTCCGCCTCGCCTTTGAGCGCCGGACCGAGGTCGTAGCCGTCGAGATGCACCTTGTAGGTCTGGGCACCGATGCGGCGGCCCTTCTTGAGGTCATCCTTGACGGTCGTGTCGCCGGCCGCGGCGACGAGGGTCGTCAGCATGTCCTCGTGGGCACCGACGTCGTTGATCACCGTGCCGGGCTTGATGACCCCGGGCCAGCGGATCGCACACGGCACCCGGTAGCCCCCCTCCCACTGCGTGTTCTTCTCGCCGCGGAACATCGTCGTACCGCCGTCGGGCCAGGTGAAGGCCTCGGCGCCGTTGTCCGTCGAGTACATCACGATCGTGTTCTCGGCGAGCCCGAGTTCCTCGAGCTTGGCGAGCACCTGACCGATCTGCCGGTCATGCTCGACCATGCCGTCGGCATAGATGCCCAGGCCGGTCTTGCCCGCGACGCCTTCCTTCAGGTGGGTGAAGATGTGCATTTTGGTGGAGTTCCACCAGACGAAGAACGGCTTGTCGGCCTGCTTGGCACGGGCCATGAAATCGAACGTCTTCTCGTTCACTTCCTCGTCGATCGTCTCCATCCGCTTTTTGGTGAGGGGGCCCGTGTCTGTGATTTTTCCGTTGGCGAACGAGTGCATCACGCCGCGGGGGCCGAACTTTTTGCGGAACTCGGCGTTCTTGGGGTAGTCGGGGTGCTCCGGCTCCTCCTCTGCATTGAGGTGATAAAGGTTGCCATAGAACTCGTCGAAGCCGTGGGCCGTCGGCAGCATGTCGTCGCGGTCGCCGAGATGGTTCTTCCCGAACTGGCCGGTGGCGTAGCCCCGTGCCCGCAGGAGCGTGGCGATCGTCGGGTCTTCCTTCTTCATGCCCTCAGGAGCGCCGGGGAGCCCGACTTTCGTGAGACCCGTGCGAATCGGTGACTGGCCAGTGATGAACGCAGCCCGGCCCGCTGTGCAGCTCTGCTGGCCGTACCAGTCGGTGAACAGCGCACCCTCGCGGGCAATGCGGTCGATGTTGGGCGTTTTGTAGCCCATCATGCCGTGGTTGTAGGCACTGACGTTGAACTGGCCGATATCGTCGCCCCAGATCACGAGAATGTTGGGCTGTTTTCCGGCCTGGGCCCGGGCCTCGGGGACGATCGTCGCGGAAGCGGTCAAAACAGCGAGGATCAACGCGGTGCGGAGACGATTCACGCCAAGAGCTCCAAAGGGGTTCCGAATTCGTCAGACGCTCCGGCATACCCGCCTCTTGCGGATGCACCGGGGATTGCGTCACGATGGGGGGCCATTTCACGCCGACGGCGGCTTTTCGGCAATGCCGCTTCAGTCAAAACGAAGATTCGCTGGCGCGGGGGTCGCAGGACGAGGGGCCTGATTGCATGCGGAAAGAGTTCGACGACTTTGATGCCTGGGGCGAAGCCGTGCGGGGGGCCGATCTACGGCTCGCGTGCGACGGCGTCGAAACGCCGGTCTGGCAGCTCACCGTGCGGCAGCTCGGGCCCCTGACGCTGCAGATGGCGCACGAGGGAGGCGGTAACCTCTGCTTCGGCGGCAACACGCACCGGGGCACGATCCTCTACATGCCGCTCGGTGATCCGCATCAGCATGTCGTCAACTGTGAGCGGCTCGACGACCGATCGCTCCTGATCATCCCGCCGGAGAGTGATTTCTGCATCCAAGTGAGGAAGCGGTCGCACGCCTGGTGCTCGGTTGCCTTGCCGGAAAACACCGTGGTTCCCCACGGCACGGCGAGCCGTGTCGTGCGCGCCGATCCGATGCATGTCCGGCGGCTCAAACGCTTGGTGGAGCACGCGACGCAGGCGGAAGTGATGGATGAGGCCCCGGCCTCCGTCCAGGCGGAGGCGGCGCATCAGGTGACCACGGCCGCCCTGTCATGCGTCGGCCTGCAGGAGCCGTGCCCAGCCCTCGTGGGGCGTCCCAGGGTCGACCGCACGGACGTGGTGCGGCGTGTGGTCGCGGTCCTCGACGGCGACCCGCTGGGCCATCGGTCGATCGCCGACCTCGCGTCGTCCGTGGGGGTGCATCCACGCACGCTGTCGCGGGTGTTTCACGACACGTATGGCGTGGCGCCGCGGCAGTTCGTCCGGCTGCGGACTCTTCACGCCGTACGCCGCTCGCTCCGCGACGGCGATCCCGGCCAGGACACCGTCGCCCGGATTCTCGCCCGCCACGGGGTCTGGGAACTCGGCCGCTTTGCCGGCCTCTACCGCCGGCAGTTCGGCGAGACGCCCTCCCACACCCTGCGCCGTCCATGATCCACTCGCTCCGGCGAACGGTCATGGAAAAGAGGCGGCCGCCGAAGCGGAGGTCTACGCGGCGCGTATCTTGGCGTCGATCACCTGCAGGAGCTCGTCCCAGCTCTTCACGAAGGCAGCTGCGCCCTGTGTCTGGAGGTCGTGGCCAAGGGCAGCGAGATCGATGCCAGCCCGCGACACGTCGAAGAGCGTGCGGCCGCTCGTGCCGCCCCCTTGCGAGAGCACGCCACCGAGCGTGCCATGATCGGCGAATGCCAGGAGCGTCGCCTCGGGCATGGTGTTGACCGTGTGCGGGGCGGCCAGGTCTCGCACGTAGAGATGGTCGCAGAGCGCGGGATCCTTCGTGCCCGTGCTCGCCATCAGGAGCCGTTGCGGCAGGGCACCGAAGTTGGCCAGCCGCTGCCAGCGATCCGCGGCCAGGACCGCGCGGTAGGCGGCGTAGGTCTGGCTGCCGATGGCGATGCCCAGCGTGTTGGCGAGTTCGGCGGGAAGCTGCTTCGCCGTGGCCCCGTCCCAGCGGCTGATGAAGAGCGACGCCACCGAGCAGACCCGTGGGTCGAGGCCCGCGTCGATCCGCCGCTCGATGCCCCGCAGGTAGGCTTCGGCCGCGGCGAGGTATTGGTCGCGGGTGAAGAGCAGCGTCACGTTCACCGGCACACCCGCGGCGATCGCCTCCTCGATGGCAGGCAGACCCTCCTTCGTGCCCGGAATCTTGATGAACAGGTTCGGCCGCGCCGCCCGCGCGTGCAGATCGCGGGCGGCCGCCAGCGTGCTCGCGGTGTCGTAGGCCAGTCGCGGCGACACCTCGAGCGAGACCCAGCCGTCGAGCCCTCCGCTGCGTTCGTGGATCGGCCGGAAGAGGTCGGCGGCCCGCACGAGGTCTTCGATGGCGAGTTCGAAGAAGATCTGCTCGCCGGCAAGCCCCTGCTTCACCTTTGCGGCGATGGCGGCGTCGTAGGCGGTGCTGTTCTTGACCGCGAGATTGTAGATCGTGGGGTTGCTCGTCAGGCCGGTCACGGAGAGGTCGCGGATGTAGCGAGCGAGCGTGCCGTCATCGAGCATCGTGCGGGTGATGTTGTCGAGCCACAGGCTCTGGCCGAGACGGTGGAGCGATGCAGTGATGGCAGACATGAAGACCTCGCGGAATGTCGGGCGATGCGTGTGAGAATCGTGGGCCGCCAGGCAGATTACCCGTCGTCACGTCCGTTGACGAGATCGAGAATTTCCGCGCCAAAATCGGCCAGCCGTTTCTCGCCGATGCCCTTGCAGCGGAGCAGGGCGGCGGGCGAGGCGGGTTTTTCCCGCGCGATGGCCCGCAAAGCCTTGTCGTCGAGGATCGTCCAGGCGGGCTTGCCGCGGGCCTCGGCGATCCGCCGGCGCCACTTCCGCAGCCGCTCGAAGAGGTCGCGGTCAACGCCCTGCCAGTCGTCGACGTCGGCCTTCGTCGTCTTCGCCGTCTTTCCGGTTCGTGGCTCCACTAGCACCACGGCCCGTTGTCCCCGCAGCACCTCCCAGGAGCGGTCGTTGAGCGTCACGACCGGGCGGTCGCCGCCGGTTCGAGAGAGCATCTCCTGATCGAGGAGCTGGTGGACGAGATTCTCCGCCGCCCGTTGGTCGAGCGTCGAGAGCAGGCCGAAAGTCGAAAGCTGGTCGTGTCCGTGGCGGACGATGCCGTCCGTCTTCGCGCCCCGGAGCACCTCGCAGACGTGGCGGACGCCGAACCGCTCCTGCACGCGGGCCACGCAGGAGATGATCTTCTGGGCCATGACGGTCGCGTCGGGCAAGCTCTCGGTCTCGCCGAGGCAGACGTCGCAGGCGCCGCAGGTGTCGCCGGGATACGCCTGGCCGAAATATTCGGAGAGGGCCGCATGGCGGCAGCGGGCGGCCTGCGCATAGCGGCGCATCGCGTGCAGGTGTTCGGCCTGGGAAGCGATGAGCCGCTCCTGCTCGTCGGGGTCGAGATCCGACTCCATGGCGCTTTTGCGCACGAGCGACTCCCAACTGAAGACGTCGGCCGACGAATAGAGGAGCACGCACTCCGCGGCGAGGCCGTCGCGGCCGGCGCGGCCGGTCTCCTGCTGGTAGGCCTCCAGGCTCTTGGGGAGCGACGTATGCAGCACGAGGCGGACATCGGAGCGATCGATCCCCATGCCGAAGGCGACGGTGGCCACCACCACGTCGATCGTCTCGCGGGCGAAGGCCTCCTGGGTCTTGTGCCGCTGGCGGGCATCGAGGCCGGCATGGTAGGGCCGGGCGAGGATGCCATCGGCCGCGAGCCGCTCGGCGAGCCGCTCCGTCTCCTTTCGCGAGATGCAGTAGACGATCGAGGCCTCTCCCTTGTGCCGGCCGAGGATCGCCAGCGTCTGCGCGATCCGGTCGGTTCGGGGCACGACCCGGTAGACGAGATTCGGCCGGTCGAACGTGCCCACGAGCCTTGCCGGATCACGGAGACTGAGCTGGCGGGCGATGTCGTCGCGCACCCGCGGCGTGGCGGTGGCCGTGAAGGCGTGAATGCTGGCCGAGGGAAAGCGTTCGCGGAGCAGGGCGAGTTGCCGGTATTCCGGTCGGAAGTCGTGCCCCCAGTGGCTGATGCAGTGGGCCTCGTCGATGGCGAACCGTTTCACGCCCACGTGGGCCAGCACGTCGAGGAGGCCCGTGTTCACCAGCCGTTCGGGGGCGACGAAGAGCAGCCGGAGTTCGCCAGCCGCCAGCCGGTCGCGAACCTCCGCCCGCTCCTCCTGCGACATCCCGCCATGCAGCGCCGCGGCTGGATACCCGATCGCCTCGAGCGCGTCCACCTGATCCTTCATGAGCGCGACCAGCGGCGAGATCACGACGTCGGTCGAGTCACCCACCAGTGGCGGCAGCTGGTAGCAGAGGCTCTTGCCCCCACCCGTCGGCATCACGACCAGCGAATCCCGGCCCGCGAGGGCGGCCTTGATGGCCTCCGACTGGAGCGGCCGGAGACGGTCGAAGCCCCACCACCGCGAGAGCACCTCCGTGATCCGTGCATCGTCGACGATCGCTGCGTCGTTCGGACCGGTCTCGGTCCCGGCTTGGTCCGGCACGGCTGCACCTTCCTCTGGCTTCGCGGGGCCACAGGATACCAGAGCCGGGCAGAGGCCACCGGGGATCGAGCCCGCTGCCGCAATTCCCCGGGGGTGCTCGAGGTCCCTCCGTCGGGAAGCCCCAAGCGCGAGCGCGGGGTGTACGGGTGGCACTGAGATGGTGCCGGATTGGTTCGCCGGTGGTGGCATGCTCGGCGCCGGGGATTTTGCTACAGGCCACCCGCTCGGCCGACTGCCAATCGCTCGTGAGGCGCAAAGATTCCCGGCTTCTGCGCGTGCCACCCCCGGCTCCTCACGATCGGGAATCGGTGGCTCAAGCGTGGATCGTGCCTCCCCGCCCAAAAAAAGGCCTGGACCACAGAAGTGATCTAGAATCGCCACCATGCTCTGGATCGCCTGGAAGATGCTGATCGGGAATCGGGTGAAGTACCTCGGCATCGTGTTCGGGGTGGTGTTCGCCGCGCTCTTGATCGCGCAGCAGTCGTCGATCTTTTGTGGGCTGATGTCGCTCACCATCAGCCAGATCCGCGATGTCGAAGGGCCCGGCATCTGGGTGATGGACGAAAACGTGCAGTTCGTCGATGACGTCAAGCCGCTCTCCGACACGGAGCTTTTCCGCGTCAAGGGCGTGGCGGGCGTGGCGTGGGCTGTTCGGTTTTACAAAGGGATCGCCCGGGCGCGGCTGCAGGAGGGGAGCTACGAGCAGATGATCCTGCTGGGCCTCGACGACGCCACGCTCGTCGGCGCTCCGGCAGGCATCTTCATGGGCTCGATCGCCGACCTGCGGAAGCCCGACGCCGTGATCATGGACGACGCCGGCTACCGGCGGATCTGGCCTGGTGAACCCTACCGACTCGGTCGCGTGTTCGAGATGAACGACCGACGGGCCGTGCTTGTCGGCCTGACCAAGGCGAGCCGCACGTTCCAGAGCTTTCCGATCGTCTACACGCGATACAGTCAGGCCGTGGTCTTCGCGCCACGTGAGCGGAAGGTGCTCTCGTTCGTGCTCGCCGATGCGTCCCCGGGAGTGCCCTCCGAGGAGGTCTGCCGCCGGATCAGCGAGCAGACGGGACTGCAGGCGGTGACCCGCAATGAGTTCATCTGGAAAACGATCCGCTACTACCTGGCCAAGACGGGCATCCCCGTCAACTTCGCCGTGACGGTCCTCCTCGGGTTCATCGTGGGAACGGCGATCGCCGGCCAGACGTTCTACCTGTTCACGGTCGAGAACATCCGGCAGTTCGGCGCGCTCAAGGCCATGGGCACCGGCAATGGAACGATCCTCGGCATGGTGCTCTTTCAGGCGCTGCAGGTGGGGGTCGTGGGGTATGGCGTCGGGGTCGGGCTCGCAGCCCTCTTCGGCTTCGGCACCCGCGCCCTGTCCAGGCTCTCCTTCTTCATGCCGTGGCAGGTGCTCGTGATCACCGCCGTGGCGGTGTTCCTGATCGTGCTCCTGGCGAGCCTGCTGTCGATTCGCAAGGTACTGGTCGTCGATCCCGCCATCGTGTTCCGAGGTTGAAAGGGGCACGAGTCATGGCTGACGTGCAGGGCCTGCCTCCCGCTTTCAGCGCCTCCGACGGTCGCGACCTCGCCATCCGGATCCGCGGGGTGACGAAGGATTTCGGCGCCGGCGGATCGCTCACGCGGGCGCTGCGCGGCGTCGACCTCGACGTCCCCTATGGCGAGATGCTGATGCTCGTCGGACCGAGCGGCTGCGGGAAGACGACGCTGGTCTCGATCGTCGCCGGCACGCTGGAGCCGACGGCCGGCGAGGTGGTCGTGCTCGGGCAGGATCTCGTCGCCATGCGCAGAGGGGCGAAAGTCCGCTTCCGCCGCGAGAACGTGGGCTTCGTCTTTCAGTCGTACAACCTGCTGCCGAGCCTGACGGCCGTGGAAAACGCGGCCGTCCCGCTGTTGATCGCGGGCTGGAGGCGATCGCGGGCCGTCGATGCGGCGGCCGACGTGCTCGACACCCTGGGCCTCGGCGATCGGCTGGCGAGTCTGCCGAGCGAGCTCTCTGGCGGCCAGCAGCAGCGGGTCGCGATCGCCCGGGCGCTTGTCCACTCGCCGCGGCTGCTGGTCTGCGACGAGCCGACCAGCGCCCTCGACGCCGAGAACGGGCGGATCACGATGGAGCTCATCCAGCGGATCGCCGTACAGCCCGACCGGGCGGTGGTCGTGGTGACCCACGACGCGCGGGTTTACTCGTTCGCCGACCGGATCGCCTCCATGGAGGATGGACGGATCGACTCCGTCTCGACAGGCCCCCACGGTTCGGACCCCACGATGCCACCCAGGATCGCATGAGCGACAGCCACCCGGGCTTCCCGGCTCCCCCGCTTTGACAGGCGAAACCAGGCTTGCCCCCGGATGGCGCGGCTGGGAGAGTCTCGCCGCTCATGAATCCTTCCCTCGATCGCACGTCCGTGCCGGTGAGGCGAACCCGCAGCCAGGGCCGTTTGTGGACGGCCGCCGTGCTGACGTTGTTCGCCCCGGGGACGCTGCGCGCCGAGGAGGCCACCGGCATGTTCCTGCCGGCAGCCGACGGCATGCAGCTCTGGCGGCGAACGCTTGCCACGGTGTCGGCCGAGTGGCCGGTAACGCGGACCGTGGAGCCCGACTTCCTTGCCATGCCGCCCCGCGAGGGTCGGATCGAGTCGGCGTGGGTCGAGCCGCCCGGATCCCTGCTCGAGTCATGGCCGCCCCGTCGCCAGCGGGTGGTCGTGACCGTGGTGCCCGCCGCCACCGGAGCGTGGATCGCAGCGGCCGTGGAGACGCAGACACTCTCCGGCTCGGCGGCCGGAGGGCAGGGGATCGAACTGGTCGGGCAGTGGCAGACAGAGCCCGATGCCGAGAGCGTCACCGTCCAGTTGGCCGCCCAGATGTCGCCCGCAGCCGAGCCCATCTACGCGCTGCCGCCGCTCGACCGTGAGGAGCTGCTGGCGCCGCCCCCTCCGGAGCTGCCGTGGTCACGGAGTCGTTTTCCCCGCACGACCCGGGCGGGTTACAAGGTGCTCGAGGACTACCGCAACTTCTACTCCTGCGACAGTCTCGTCTGCGTGACCGCCGCGTTTGGCGCTGGCGCGCTGATGGCCAACACCGGCTTCGACGACACGATGCAGGGAGCCTGGCAGCGGGGTGTGGAGCCGACGGGTGTGGGCACATTTTTCTCGGGCTGCAAGGACATCGGCGAGGGGCGGTATGCCCTTGCTGTCTTCGGCGCGTCGGCGGCGACCGGCCTCGTGTTCGAGGGCAATCCCGTGGGCGACGTCGTGGGCGAATGGGGTTCGCGTTCGCTGCGGATGTTCGTCGTGGGCGCGCCACCGCTCTACGTGCTGCAGCTCGCGACCGGGGCCTCGAGACCGTCCGATGGTGTCGGCAGCCAGTGGCACTTTTTCAACGACAACAACGGCGTGAGCGGCCATGCGTTCGTGGGCGCGCTTCCCTTTCTTGCCGCGGCCGACATGGTGGAGAGCCCGCTGCTCAAAGGAACGCTCTACGTCTGCTCGACCTTCGTCGGCTTCTCCCGGATGACCGACAACGCCCACTATCCGTCGCAGGTGTTTCTCGGCTGGTATCTGGCCTGGGCGAGTTCGCGGGCGGTGAGCATGACGGAGATGCACTTCGCCGGAATGGAGGTTCGCGTCGTGCCCATGCCGACAGCCGACATGGGTGGGCTGGCCGTGGAGGGCCGCTGGTAACCCGGCGACGGGCCATCACGACGTGTTGTCGTGGTATCGTTTTCTCGTCCGCCAGCGGATGGCCACCGCCACGAGGGCGGTGCCCGCGAGGGCCAGTGACGCCGGTTCCGGCACGGGGATCGTCTGCCATGCCAGCCCGTAGTCCGTGCGGGTGTCGGGCGTGGGGGCGAGGTTGTAAATCTGGTCGAGCCCCACCACC
This sequence comes from Planctomycetia bacterium, assembly GCA_021414115.1. Lineage (GTDB taxonomy): Bacteria > Planctomycetota > Planctomycetia > Pirellulales > UBA1268 > QWPN01. The sequence continues at coordinate 21,077 of JAIOPD010000024.1, read as the reverse complement.
CGCATGCTGTAGGTGCCCGCCTGCGGCACGGCGAATCTCAGAAACTCGGTGCTGCTGTAGGTCGCGTTGGACCGGGCCACCAGCGAATCGCCGCCAGTTCCGCTGCGCCAGACCTCGAGGGCGAGGTTGCTCAGAGCCACGTCGACGGCGGACTCTAGAGTGCTCTCGAGCGTGCGGTCGGCGAACCAGGTGAGCGCGGCGGTCAGGGTGTCGCCGGCGGCGAAGGGCGCGGCCATTGAGTAGACGTTGGCGTTGCCCGAACCGGCGGTCGAACTGCTCAGCACGCTGCCGAGATCCCAGCCCCGGTGCTCGAGCCCGCTGCCGCCCGCCGATCCCGACACGCCGAGCGTCGTGTTGATGCCGGCCGTGATGTACGTGATGCCCCCGATCGTGACCGCGGAGGGATCCCCCACGTAGCCGCGATAAGCCGCGTCGAGATCGAGAATCCCGGCCCCCGTTGCGTAGTCGAGCGCCTGGGTCGTCGTGACAACGCCTCCCACGATCGACTGGCCGTTGTTCCAGCCCGTGGGTGCTTGGGCTGCGGCCAGCATGGTCGCCTTGATCACGCGGGCGTCGAGCATCTCGCTGCTGGCGACACCACCGTCGACGAACAGCGTGCCGGCATCCACCATCAAGGCCGCGCCGCCGGCCACGATGGGCGCGGCGAAGCTCGTGCCGTCCGTGTTGGGGTAGTAGAAACTGGTGCCACTGACGGCAGTGCCCGAGGTATGACCGCCCGTCAGGCCGCCGTAGAAGGCGAGCGTGAGGTTGTCGCCCGGCGCGGCGATATCGACCGTGGGCCGGACATTGGCCACCGTGGTGCCCGAGGCCGGGTTGTAGAAATCGCTCGGGCCACGGCTCGAGAAGTCCGCCACCTGGGAATAGACGGGCGTGGTCTGGTCGCCGGTGAGGGCGGCGACGGTGATGCCGTTGTAGCCCGTCGCGGGGCCGCTGACCGTGTTGGGCGCGGTGCCGGAATTCCCGGCCGCGATGACCGTGACGACGTTGCCCTGCAACGTCAGCGCGTCGATCGCGATGGTTTCTGCATATTGGCCGGGGGAATCGTCGTAGCCCCAGCTGCTGTTGACGATCTTGGTCCGCAGCGTGGTGCCCGACGTGGCGCCGTTCCGCATGGCGGTGACGTAGGGGTAGAGAAAACTCTCGTTGGTGATTGCGAACGAGCCGCTGTAATCCCCGGACGGGTTGGGAATCCACTCGGTGGCGATCGACCCCGACCAGAGCTGAGCCGCGGGGGCGATGCCTACCTGATAGACGGCATAGCCGCCGGCTCCGCCGATCGTCTGGCCGACCATCGTGGCGTGCCAATCAAACTGGCCGAGTTGCGTCGTCCCGGTGGCGACAATGGCCGGATCGGCGATGAACTCGCTCACCCGGCCGGCGAGCGTTTCGTGGCCGTTCCAGATCGCCCCGGCTTCGATGTTGGCGACGGTCGCCCGGCTGCCGAGAAACCCAAGGTTGTAGAACGTGCCGGCCCCGACCTGATAGTTGATCACGGTGCCGGTGAACGGCGGATCCCAGCCCGTGTTGCTGCTGACGATGGCATGCGCCCGAGGTGCGGGCAGGCCGACGGCAACCACTGCGACGAGCAGCAGCGAAAAGAGTCGGCGTTGAACGGGACAGCAACGCTTCGGGGAGAAGCGCCGTTCCCGCGAGTCCCACCCCGGTGTGCTCATGGCCACCCCGTCACCACGATCTTCTCATCATCACTGTGCAGGCGGCCGAGTCGCAGATGGACGAGGCGGTTGCAACTCTCGATCGCCGGCGACGGACCGCGGGCGGGGCCGCAGCAGTCGCTGGCGGTGGCGAGCAGAAGGTCGGTTCTTTGGCGGAGGTGACACTTCGGCTCGATACCGCCGCTCAGCGGCTGGCGAAGGATGCGATTTCTCGATTTCGATGATCCCGAAATAAGGGTCGGGATACTGCCAATCGTTCTGTGCCAGGGCCGTAGGACCGTGGCCACCAACGATGAACACCACCGTCGCCGCAGCGCAGGACGTCAGAAAGCGCATGGTGTCCATCCTGGGCCGGACGAGAGCGTTCTTCTGGTGGCCGCGTCGACACAGCGAGGACGTCGGATGTGGATCGACGGGCAGGCTCAGCACACTTCCGTGACCGCGGACATGCCGGCCGGAGTTCTGGTCGCCCGAATCACGTCGAGCGTGATCGGTCGGACGAGATACCCAGCAACTCCGGACGTCAGCGCCCGCTGCTCTTCTTCGAGCCGGTAGGCATCGGAGACGATGAAGATCCCCGACCGCATTCCGTGACCGATGTGATCGAGTGAGATCCGCGATCCCGAAAGCAGCGGATCGACGCCCCCCTGGAGGACATGGGGCGAGAGCATGTCGAGCAGGTCGAACCCCGAGATATCAGGGAGTTCGGCAGCCACCAGCCAAGCATCGGCACGAAACCGTCGCGACAGTCTCACCGCCGAACGGCCATCGACGCAGAAATGGACGCCGACCTCACCCGCCTGTGCTGCCTGCACGAAATCGGCGTAACGGTCGCACGTCCCGTCGACGATCACGATCTCGTTGATGCCGACCGACCGGAGCGACGATTCACGCGTGAGTTGATTGTTGATGTCCATGATCGAACTGCCTCGAGGTTGCTGAGCTTGGAGGAAAAGCGTGGCGGGGGGGAACCGGTGGGGAAATGAACGATTTCCTTGACTGAATCAGCGTGATGCAGAGACCCTTGACCAAGGCAATGACGGACGGGCGCCGACCGAACTGCCCGTAAGGGGGCGACTGATGGAAACGACCGATGGTTCGAGGTCGCTGACGAGCAGCGGCAGGACGGCCTTCGAGTTGGAGAAGAGTTCAGTCGCTGAAGTTGCACTGAGCCGATCAGGCTTCGCGACTGGCGCAACCTGACGAACGGGCTGCTTCGTTGCGATGGCCGTGTCCGCAGGCCGCATGTCAGTTGTCGCCGCGAGCATCTCCACAAGGCCCGCCGAATCGTCTTTGGCGAGATAATCCGCAGCGGAGACGCCTGTCCCGGCAGCGACAGAAATCAGCAACGAGATCGCGCACGACGCGCTGAACCACCGCGTCTTGCGAGAGAGAGGAAATCGCATGAGGGACACCTGATGAAGATGAGGAGAGTCGGGCGAACGCCGCCTCGGGCGGCAGGGGACAGGGCGAACGACTTCAGCCAGCGACCACCACGGCGACCGCCGACATGGCAAGCAGGCAACTGACAAGCAGCGACGAAACGATCCGAGCAGACCGAGCGCTGGATCGAGAAGCTTGAGCGATCACGGCAACCACCTTTCCGCGGTAGCGAACTTCGGAGCGTTCAAACGAGCGACACGATCGACAGGAAGACGGCAATCGGCAGGGCACAGAGCAGGACGTCCGCCTGCGTCAGAGCCCAGCACGCCTTGACGGCATAGGCCGGCGAATCAACCGGAAGGGCATGGTTCATGAGCGAACTCCTTGCAACATGGCCGACATCGAAAAAACGATTGCCGAACGACCGTCCGCCATCCCCCTTCGACCACGCGAATCCGCGAGATCAGAGGATTGAGCAGCGGTCCCCCGCACGCTTTGAAGAGAGATGCACGTGCCGTGCCAATTCGGCCCAAGCGGCAGCGAGAAAAACGGATTTCGATAGAAAACGCTTGAAAAAAGGCTTATTTTCAATCGCGATCGCAAATCGAAGGGGACAGCCGGGAAGGTGGCGTCCCGGGCGCGCTGGAGCGAATCGCTCCAGCGCCTGGTCACTAGGGACCAGGGGGTGGAGCGATTCGCTCCACCCCCCCGTTCCCGCGGGTCGACTTTTGAGGCGGTGCCGGATTGCCCCAGTCACGCCGGCTTCCTCATCAGGAAGCCCCAAGCGCGAGCGCGGGGAATACGCTCGCCACATCGGCCGGTACCGCGCGATCGTCGAGGTCGCCGCCCGGATACCCGTCGCTTGCGCTCCGGGCTTCCCAGGCACCTGCGGCTTTTCATCCGAAAGCCGGTGGCCGCTACGCCTGCTGCAGCACGCCGCGGACCACGTCGCTCGGCACGCCGTCCACGAGCTCGACCCGCCCGATCCGACTGGGAAGCACGAACCGCAGTTTGCCCCCCAGCGTCTTCTTGTCCCTGCCCATGATCTCGATCAGGGCCGCGGCGTCGAGCAGGCCGGCGGGTGGCATCACCGGAAGCTGAAGCCGTCGGAGCAGCGCGTCCTGTCGGGCCACGGCGTCGTGGGGCAGCCGGCCCAGTCGTTCCGCCAGGCGGGCGGCCCGTGCCATGCCGATGGCCACCGCTTCGCCGTGCAGGAGCGTGCCGTAGCCGGCCGCCGTCTCGTAGGCATGGGCAAACGTGTGGCCGTAGTTGAGCGCGGCTCGCAGTCCCGATGTTTCCCGTTCATCGCGGCCGACGACGTCGGCTTTGATGGCGGCCGACCGCTCGACGGCATGAAGGAGGGCGGCCGATTCCCGGGCCAGGACGGCCCCCGCATGTTCCTCGAGCCAGCCGAAGAACGCGGGGTCGAGAATCACGCCGTATTTCACGACCTCGGCAAGACCACTGATGAACTCCCGCGAGGGGAGCGTCGCGAGCGTCTCGATGTCGGCGACCACGCCGCGGGGCTGCCAAAACACCCCCACGAGGTTTTTGCCCGATTCGAGATTGATGCCTGTTTTTCCGCCGATCGCACTATCGACTTGGGCCACGAGCGTGGTCGGCACCTGCCATACGGAAAGGCCGCGGGCAAAGGTGGCGGCCACGAACCCGGCGAGGTCGCCAACGACGCCGCCCCCCACCGCAACGACGTGGGTGCCCCGATCGACGGCCTGCCGGGCGAACTCTTTCCAGAGGCGGCCGGCGGCATCGATCGACTTCGAAGATTCCCCCGACGGGACCTCGAGGAGGAAGGCATCAATGCCAGCGGTTGCAAGCGCCGCCAAAACCTGGGCGGCATGGGTGGCGGCCACGGCCGAGTCGCTGACAACGACCGCCCGTCGGCCGCCGGCAGCGCGGACAAGACCGCCGATTGACGGCAGGATCCCGCCGCCGCAAACGATGTCATACGAGCGGTCGTTCGCGGGATCGGATGCCGCGGCGTTGCCGGGCAAATGGACGCGGGTCGTGGCCACGGTCAGGCAACGCTCACGCGATCAACATCCTCGGCCGTCACGGTGATGATCCGCGCGAATCCCGTGTGCTGTCGGAGATAATCGAGGTCGGCCGCCTCGCGGGGGCTCGCATGCAGAAGAGCCTCGACACGTGCTTTGTCGGCCGCGGACCAGTCTTCGTAGGCGTCTGGCCAGATCGTGTGATTCTCCACGACGAGTGCTTCTCGATAGGGGTCGAAGGCGTTGGCCATGCGGGCGTCTCCGGTCGCGAAGAAGTGCCTGGAATGCTACGGAAGTCTCTGTCGGCAGACCCCTCGACAAGCGAGTATACAGTGGGTTTTCGTCGCCGCGACGCCGGAGCCGACCCATATGATGACCGCTGCCTCCCGCCGGAGCGCAGGTGCCGACCCAACCACAGCCGCCGACAAGGGAGGCCCGGGGAGTGCCCTCGTGATCGGCCTTCTGGCCCTCGCTGTGGCGCTGGCCTTGTTCGCCGTGTGGTTTCAATGGAATCAGACGCGGCGTTGCCTGGGCTTTTACGGGACTGAAGCCGCCCGCAGCATCCAGGGGGCGCCGCGGGTGGAACTCTGGCGGCTGGCGGTCGACCCGGTCACGGGTCGCCTCGGTGCCATCGATCGCCGCGAAGTCTCGCGGGCGCCGGGGTTGGTGCACCTGCGGCGCGGTCTGGTGGAGGACGCCAACTTCGCCTGGCCGACGCCAGCCGGAGATCGTCGGCCGGCCGATGCCTGGGACCATGCCCTGGCTTTTTTTGACGCCGTGGACGGCGAGCGGCCAACGGCGGTCGTCGCGATCGATCTCGACGGGGAGGGCTGGCTGACGGTGGCGGGCCGACCCGGCCGAGTCGCGTTGGGACGACTGCAAAAAGGGCTGCGGACCTGGATCGAGGCCACCAGTCGCGATGTGCCTTAGATCCTGGGGGCGAATGAGGCCGAAAACCTCGTTTGAAATCGGGCTTTGAGAGGGTGGCCGCTGCCCCCTATCCTCCTGCCCCGCACGCTGCGGGCTTTTTATCGGTCACGAGGAAACTACCCATGCGGTCGATTGCCGTGGCCAACCAGAAGGGTGGAGTCGGCAAGACCACCACGTCGGTGAACCTCGCGGTCGCGCTGTCGCGGGCCGGCAGGCATGTCTGTCTGATCGACCTCGATCCGCAGGCCCATGCGACGCTGCATGTGGGGGTGACGCCGGGAGCCGATGGGCCGACCGCCTTCGACGTACTCACGGCCGATCAGCCGCTTGCCGCCGCGTGCGTTTCCGTGAGTGAAACGCTCTCAGTCGTGCCGGCTCACATCGACCTCTCGGCCGTGGAGTTGGCGCTCGCGGGAAAGTCGGGCCGCGAATCGATCCTGCGAAGCCGCATGGCAGCAGATCCGAGATTTCAGTCTGCCCCGGGTTTGGGTGGGCTGGTCGGCCAGTCATTTGACTACGTGATCGTCGATTGTCCCCCGTCCCTCGGGCTTTTGTCGCTCAACGCGATGGCGGCGGTGGGGGAGGTGCTCCTGCCGCTCCAGCCGCATTTCCTGGCCCTGCATGGCCTGAGCAAGCTGTTGGAAACCATCGAGTTCGTCTCGGACCGAGTGAATCCCCGGCTCCGGCTGCTCGGGGTCGTGCTCTGCATGCACGAGGCGGCGACCCGGTTGGCCGGCGAGATCGGCAGGGATGTCGAGGCGTTCTTCGCGGGGGGGGGTGACGCGCACCCGGCCTGGGGCTGCGGCAAACTTTTCGGCACCAAGATCCGCCGCAACATCCGCCTGGCCGAGGCGCCGAGTTTTGGGCAGTCGATCTTCGATTACGCTCCCGAGTCGAACGGGGCGGAAGACTACGCCGCCCTGGCGGCAGAGGTCGATCAGGCCGCGGCGGTCGAGCGCGACGGCGTCCGGCGGGTGGCCTGAATCGCGATCGCTGCGGCAGCGGCTGCATCGCAGCGGCCGGCCGGGCCGGGGCCGTAGAGTTCCGGCATCCACCAATACAGCGACTCGCAGGGATCCACGCCCGCCAGGATTCCAGTGCCGTCGAAGTCCTCCGCCGAGACGAAGGGAGACGCCTGCGCCATCGAATGGGCTGCGTCCGCGGGGCGGCAGGGCAGTCTCGCGGGCAGCGGCGGCTGGAGTGGATTCTTCTGGAGCATGGCGTGGAACGAACTGGCCAGAGGTGTCGGACCGCCACTGGGAGTGTCTGTCGGAAGGGGCGGGCCGTGGAGGCCAGTTTTCCGCCGCCGGGCACGACCCTGTCGATAGTGTGATTTGGGAGGTCTGCGTAATCAAGGAAAGTCCCGCAGGGGGTGTCTTGCATGGGGTTTCCCGCATAAAAAGCCGATGGAGGACTATGCTGGGGCCTCCGAGAATCGCGGCCCGGCGGGAATCACGAGCCTGTATGAAGCCCTTTCGCGAATCCTTCCGGGGTGGACCACGGCCGCGTCGCGCCGTTGTCGCCGTGCTTTGCCTCGCGCTCGTGCAGGGAGCGGCCCGCGCAGCTGCCGCCGACCCGGCGGGGTTCCGCCGTCTGGCGCCCGGGGTGCTCACGGTCATTCCGCCCGATCGGACCGCGGACGACACCCTTCTGCGGACTGATCTGCTGGAGATCACAAAAGGGCAGGCCGACCTCGAGTGGACGCCGAAGATGGCGGCCTCCAACACGACGTTCGTGGCGCGGGCGCGAGGTCGCGAATATCCCCGAGACATCTGGTGTCTCGAGTTCGCGTTCAAGCCGCCGCGGATGCTGGATGTCGACGTGCCAGCAGCGGATCTCCGCATGCGGCGAAAGCAAATCTGGTACCTCCTCTATCGCGTGAAGAACGTCGGTGGCCGCCGCCTGGTGATGGGCAAGGGTGAGCAGGGCGACGCCGATCCCGCGACCCGCGAAACGGAGTCGTTCGAAAAGCCCGTGAGGTTCCTGCCGCACTTCGTGCTGGAGAGCTTGGAGCCGGTGGAGGACGGCGAAGGGAGCTCGTTTTATCGTGGGTATCTCGACAGGCTCGTGCCCTCGGCCATGGACGCGATTCGCCGTCGCGAGGATCCGCAGCGGAGGTTATTCGACAGCACCGAGATGTCCGCTTCCGACATGGCCCCGGGCGAGGAGCGGTGGGGCGTGGCGATCTGGGAGGACGTCGATCCGCGAATCGACTTTTTTTCGATCTATGTCAGCGGTCTGACCAATGCAATCCGCTGGCGGCAGAAGCCCGGGTCGGTGGTCAAGTCGGACGATCCGCCGGGGAGCGACATCGAAGCCATTCTCGAGAGCCTGAGGCTCGACTTCTGGCGGCCCGGCGACGCCCGTGACGGGGGTGACCGCGAGATGAGCGTCGGCTTTGCGGGAATGTTCGAGCGGATGACGCTTGGTGGCCGGATGCTCTCCGCCATCGGCTGGCCGGGGTATTCAAAGTCGCAGCCCGTTGCCGGTCTCGATGCTCTCGGGCTCGGCTGGTCGGACCTTCTGGAACCGGACGTCGGCGGCGGCGCGGCGAGCCTGAGACCGCTCGAAGTGGTGCTGCGGGCGGCCGCCGGCGTGAAGCCTCCCACGGATCCCATCGTGGTCTTGCGGCAGGTGTTTGGCGATCTCGGTGTGGTCGCGATCGAGGAGCTTGCCGCCGCGGCGGCCGGACCGGCCGACGCGGCCCAGGATCAAAAGCGACGCACGGCTCTCGAAGCGGTCGGTCTCACCCCCGAGGCCGTGGCCAAGAAGCCGCTCGAGTCACTTGCCAAGGTCGTGCGGATGCTTGAAGAGAAGCCCGACGTCGATGCGCGGCGCGGCGCGGCGGCCGATGTGTTTGGGGTGGCATCGCGGCGGATCGAGTGGCTCAACGACGCGGTGGCGAAGGCTCGGGCGTTGGCGACGCTGCGAACGATCGATGCCGACCTCACGGCGATTGGCGGGGGCGACGCGTTGGCGGCGCTCGAGGCGCTGCGGCCGGCTTTTGAGGGGCTCGACGCTGCCGAGGTGAAGCGCGTCGCCGAGGGTTTGAGCACGAAGACGGCGGAGAGCAAGGCCCGCAAGGAGAAGCTGTTGGAACTCGAGGACGAGGCCCGTCCGAAGGCCCTCGCTGATCTGATCCTCGGCGGGTTGTTCGGTGCCCGCGGCCCCGACCTCTACGCGGCGGCCGTGGCGATGCACGAGGGCATTGACCACGCCTGGGTTTTCCGATACGAAAAAGACTATCCGGGCCTGTGAAAGGCCCGTTTTCGCCGCTGTCAGTGGCGGGGCAGAATTCCGCCCGTGGCGAGGATAGACTGCCCGAAGGCAAACGTTGGAAAGAGTGTTCAAGGCCGATCATCCGGCCGGGAGACGAGAGCAATGGCACATAAAAAAGGTCAGGGTTCCAGCCGCAACGGTCGGGATTCCAACGCGCAGCGACGGGGCGTGAAGAAGTTCGGTGGCGAGCAGGTGCGTGCCGGAAATATTCTGGTTCGGCAGGTGGGCACGAAGTTTCACCCCGGCGCCAACGTCGGGATGGGGACCGACTACACCCTCTTCGCCCTCTCCGACGGCGTGGTGATGTTCGATCGCGAAGGCCGCCGCGTGAACATCGTGGCCGGAGCCTCGGCCTGATCTCTGCGTGCGGTGGCGATTGTCCGGTGACTTTCTGAAGGTGCCGGCGTGTTCGTTGATCGCGTGCAGATCGAAGTGGCGGCCGGGAATGGCGGCCACGGCATGTGTAGTTTCCGACGCGAGAAATATGTGCCGCTCGGCGGTCCCGACGGCGGTGACGGCGGCGACGGCGGGAGCGTGATTCTCCGTGCCGAGCCGGGCGTCGACTCGCTTGCGGCGCTTGCCCATCGCAAGCAGTGGCGGGCGCAGCATGGCGACTCGGGCGGCTCGGCCAACTGTCATGGACGCAAGGCAGCCGACATGACGCTGCTCGTGCCCCCGGGCACGATCGTGATCGACGAATCCAGCGGGCTCGCCCTCAAAGACCTCTCGACGCCGGGCGACTGGATCGTGGCGGCGAAGGGAGGCGCCGGCGGCTGGGGCAACACCCACTTCAAGTCGTCGACCAACCGCGCGCCCCGCGAGGCCACGCCGGGGGAGAAGGGGGAGGTTCGTCGCCTGCTCTTGGAGCTCAAGGTCATCGCCGACGTGGGGCTCGTCGGCAAGCCAAACGCCGGCAAGAGCACGCTCCTCTCGCGGCTCTCGCGGGCCAGGCCTGAGATCGCCGATTACGCCTTCACAACGAAGACGCCCATCCTGGGGATCGTCGCGATCTCGCGGGACAGGAGCTTCGTGCTCGCCGATCTTCCGGGCCTCATCGAGGGGGCGCACGCGGGCGTCGGCCTGGGGCACGAGTTTCTCCGCCACGTCGAACGGGCCGGAATCCTCGTGCATGTCGTCGAACCGACGCCCGTGGACGGGAGCGATCCGCTGGCCAACTACCGGGCGATTCGCGACGAACTGGTGCGCTACGACGCGTCCCTCGGCGAGCGACCGGAAATCGTGGTGATGAGCAAGTGCGAACTGCCGGATGCCGACGCGATCCGCGAGGCTTTCGCCCGCGAGATCGGCCGCGACGTGATCGGCGTCAGTGCCGTGACGGGGCAGGGGCTCGACAAGCTTCTCTGGGCGGTCGTCGTCGAACTCGACCGGCGGAGCCCGCCCACATGACGGCGAGCGGTGACACGATCGTGGTGGCCGACGTGGGCAACACCCGCATCAAAATGGCCGTGGTGGTCAATGAACCCGGTCAGACGGCCGCCTGGCCGGCGGTCACGGGCCGCCAGGACCTCATCAGCCGGGAGTTCCGCCCGTCGAACCTGCAACGCTGGCTGGAGCGGGTCGCGCCGGGATCGGCCCTGATTCTCGTGGCCAGCGTGCACGACGCCGCGGCCGCGCGGCTGGAGGCCGCCATTGCGGAGGTGTCGGTCACGCGGCATCGCCCGATCCGTCAACGACGGGTCGTCCGCGAACATCTGCCGCTCGTGGTCGACGTGGACGAACCGAGCCGCGTGGGGATCGACCGCCTGGCCGCCGCGGCGGCCGCTGCGGTGGCGAAGACCCCCGGCCGAGCAGCGATCGTCGTCGACTGCGGCACCGCCACGACCGTCGATCTCGTGTCGATCGACGGCCGGTTTCTCGGCGGGGCCATCCTTCCCGGTCCCGAACTCCTCTCGCGAGCCCTCGCCGAGGGCACGAGCCGGCTGCCCGCCGTGGCCGAGCTCGACCGCGGCACGCTGCCGGTGATGCCCGGTCGTTCCACCCAGGCGGCGATTGCCGCCGGCATCGGCTTTGGGATGCGGGGAGCCGTGGCGCGGCTCGTGGCCGAGGCGGCAACGGCTCTCGGCGGCCAGCCCGAGGTGTTTTTGACGGGCGGCTCCCGCGGAATCGTCCGCGACGCCCTCCCGAACGCCATCGAGAGCCCCGACCTCGTCCTCCACGGCATCGCCCTGGCCGTCCGAACGGTACAATCCCACGCATGACCACGTCTCGCAAGGACTCAGCGACCGCCTCTGCCGACCGCGCCCGGGAACTCGCGCTCGTTGCCGCGCGGGTGGCCGAGGAGACGCGGGGCCTCGATGTGCGGGTGCTCGACCTGCGGAAGATCACGCCCGTCTTCGACTACTTCGTGATCGCGACCGGGTCGAGCCGTCGGCAGATGCATGCCATGGCCGACGAAATCGAGTCGGTGCTCAAGAAGGAGCACAAGGACCGCAAGCGCGGCGGCGAGGGCTACGAGGAAGGCCGCTGGATCGTCCTCGACTACGGCAACGTGATGGTGCACCTCTTCGACGCCGAGGCCCGGAAATACTGGGACATCGAGCACCTCTGGAGCGACGCCACCCCCGTGCCCGTGCCCTCCGCCGGGGCCGCGACACGATGACGGCGGAGGATGGCCAACCGGCCCGGGTGAACTTCCGGTCCGCGCTGCGAGCGGCGTTTCGCGCGACGCTCGAGTCCCTTGCGGCTGATGGTGGCGTGACGATTTCCGCCGCCGAAATGCCCGGGCTGCTCGAGCAGGTTCGCGAAACGGCCGACGCGAAGTTTGGCGACTACTCCGGCACGATGGCGATGGCCCTGGCCAAGCGGGCGGGGAAAAAGCCGCGGGACGTGGCGGTCGAGATCATTCACAGACTCCAGGCCGCCCCGGGATTCAGCGACCTCTTCGAGCCCCCCGGCGATCCGGTCGGGCCGGGCTTCATCAATGTCCGCGTGAAGAACGAGGCGCTCGCGGCCGCGGTCACGCGGGCGGTGGCCGACGACCGGCTTGGTGTTGCGGCGGTCGCTCTGCCGCGGACGGTGGTCGTCGACTTCAGTTCGCCCAACGTCGCCAAGCCGATGCACGTGGGGCATATCCGCTCGACCGTGATCGGCGACGCGATCGCCCGCATCCTGCGGTTCCGTGGCCATCACGTGATCACCGACAACCACCTCGGCGACTGGGGCACGCAGTTCGGGATGATCCTCTGGGGCTGGAAGCATTGCCGCGACGACGCGGGCTTCGCCGCCGATCCCACGGCCGAACTGGGCCGGCTCTACCGGCTCGTGCGGAAGGTGGCCGATGCGAAGCCCGACGAGTTGGCAGCCGATCCGGTTGCCGCGGCCCTTGTCGCGAAGCATCCCGCCGCCGGCCGCGAAGTGCTCGCCGAAACGGCCAAGCTCCACGAGGGTGATCCCGAGAACCGGGCGCTCTGGGAGCGGTTCATGCCGGTCTGCCGGGCGGAGATCGACCGCCTCTACGCGCGGCTGCACGTGATCTTCGACCACACGCTCGGCGAGAGTTTTTTCCAGCCGATGCTCGCCGGCGTGGTCGACGATCTCATGGCCCGAGGGCTGGCCCGGGAGAGCAGGGGGGCGGTCGGCGTGTTTCTCGGCGGCGAGGACGATCCGCCGCTCCTGATCCGCAAAGCCGATGGTGCGTTCCTCTACGCCACGACCGACCTGGCCACGATCCAGTGGCGGCTCGCCCACTGGAAGCCCGATCGGATTCTCTACGTGGTCGATCATCGCCAGAGCGGCCACTTCGAGCAGGTCTTCGAGGCGGCCCGCCGCTGGGGCGTGGACGGCATCGCCGGCGTGGATCTCGTGCACGTCGCGTTTGGCACCGTGCTCGGCGAGGACGGCAGGCCGTTCAAGACGCGGGCCGGCGACACGGTGGGCCTCGAGGCGCTGCTCGACGAGGGCGTGGAGCGGGCCGCGGCGATCGTGGGCAGCGGCGACGAAGGCCGCGCCGGGATGAACGACGACGATCGCCGCCACGTGGCCGAGACGGTGGGCATCGGCGCCATCAAATACGCCGACCTCTGCCAGAACCGCACGACCGATTATGTGTTCAGCTTCGACAAGATGCTCGAGCTCAAGGGCAACACGGCGGCCTACATGCAATACGCCGTGGCCCGCGTGGAGGGCATCTTCACGAAGGGGGGCGTCGATCGCGAGGCCCTGCGAAATGCCCGTAACGGCGTGCTCGTATCAGACCCGAAGGAGCGGGCCCTGGCCCTGGAGCTCCTCCGCTTCGGCGAAGCCCTCGAAGACGTCGAGACCGACTCGCGGCCCAACGTGCTCACGGCCTGGCTCTACGACCTCGCCGGCTGCTACTCGACGTTCTACGACGCGCTTCCGGTGCTCAAGGCCGAAGGGTCGGAACGCGACAGCCGCCTGGCCCTCTGCGATCTCACCGGCCGCGTGCTTCGCAAGGGCCTCGACCTGCTCGGCATCGGCACCGTGGAGCGGATGTGATGACGATTCCTGCGAGGGGTTGCCCGTGCCCTCGAGCGGGCTATGGAAGCGAGCGCAGCCAGGATGGCGGAGCGAAGCGGACATGCAGAGAGCCGAAGCCTGGAGGGCTGAGGCGAACGTCCGGCGAGAGGGCATGGGCAGCCCTGAGCCGCGATACCATCGTGAAACCTCCGGTGACCCGCCCATGAAACGATCCCTGGAAAGTATCCGCAACATCGGCATCGTCGCCCACATTGACGCGGGCAAGACCACGCTCACCGAGCGGCTGCTCTTCTACACGAAGACGAGCCACCGGCTCGGCGAGGTCGATCGCGGCACCACGATCACCGACTTCGACCCCGAGGAGCAGGAGCGGGGGATCACGATCTACTCGGCGGCCGTGTCGTTTCAGTGGAAGGACGTGACCGTCAACCTGATCGACACCCCGGGCCACGTGGACTTTACCGCCGAAGTCGAGCGGAGCCTCCGCGTGCTCGACGGGGCGGTGGTGGTGTTCAGTGCCCGCGAGGGCGTCGAGGCCCAGAGCGAGACGGTCTGGCGGCAGGCCGACAAGTATGGTGTGCCTCGGCTCGCGCTCATCAACAAGCTCGACCGCGAGGGGGCCGACTTCTTCGGCGCCGTCGGCCAGATCGAGAAGCGGCTGGGCGCGAAGCCGCTGATCCTTCACCTGCCGCAGGGTCTCGGCCCGCCGCACGTGAAGAACCCCTTCCGCGGCATCATCGATCTCGTGGAGATGAAGCTCCTCACCTTCCCGCCCAAGGAAGAGTCGCTCGCCGGCGGCGAGGCGCTCACAACGATCACGGCCTCGCCGATCCCCGACGACCTCGCCGACGAGGCCGCGCTCTACCGGGAGCAGCTCGTCGCCACGCTCTTCGACTTCTCCGACGAGATCGCGGAGCTGGCGATGAACGAGGCGCCGATTCCGCCCGACCTCATGCGGAAGGCGATCCGTCAGGCGACGATCCAGAGGAAGGTGGTGCCGATCCTGGCGGGATCCGCCCTCGACTGCATCGGCGTGCAGCCGGTGCTCGACGCCGTGGCCTGGTATCTGCCGAGCCCCGCCGACGTGCCGCCGGTGGAGGGCCTCGACCCGGCCACGAAGACGCCCACCACGATCACGCGGAAGGCCGACCCGAAGGAGCCGTTCTGCGGCCTCGTGTTCAAGATCATCGCGGAGAAGCACGGCGATCTCTCCTTCGTCCGCGTCTACTCCGGCACGCTCAAGGCTGGGAGCCGGGCCTGGAACCCGCTCAAGCAGAAGAAGGAAAACATCGCCCAGCTCTGGCACGTGCAGGCCGACCGCCGCGAGCAGATCCCGGAGGCCTTCGCCGGCGACATCGTGGGCGTGATCGGCCCGCGGGCGAGCGTCACGGGCGACACCCTCTGCGACGCCGCCGCGCCGATCGTGCTGGAGACGATCCAGTTTCCCGAGACGGTGATCTCGATGGCGATCGAGCCTGACACGAGTCTGGAGCGGAAGAAGCTCGCCGACACGCTCGAGATGATGAAGCGGCAGGATCCGACCTTCCGGGCGATCGAGAGCGAGGAGACGGGGCAGACCTTGATCTCGGGCATGGGCGAGCTCCATCTGGAGGTGATCCGACACCGGCTGGAGCGGGATTTCAACCTCAAGTGCCGCGTGCACAAGCCGCGGGTGAGCTACAAGGAAACGCTCGGCAAGGCCGTGACGGTGAGCGGCGAATCGAACCGGCAGGTTGCGGGCCAGACGCTCATGGCCACGGTCACGCTCAAGGCCGAGCCGACGACCGAGCAGGCGCCGGTGACGGTCGAGCAGGGCTGGTTTCCGGAGCACGAGGCCCTGGCGGCGATCGCGGCCACGATGACGCAGTCGGTCCGCGAGAGTGCCGAACGGGGCGGGCTCAAGGGCTGTCCCCTGTGGGGCGTGCGGATCACGGTGCTCGAGAGCCCGATCCCCGAGCCGCTGCCGGGCGACGTGGCGATTCGGATCGCCGCGGCCGACGCGATTGAAAACATGCTCAACGCCGCGGGCACGGTGCTCCTCGAGCCCGTGATGCGGGTGGAGGTGAGCGTGCCGGAGGATCATCTCGGCGACGTGATCAACGATCTCCAGCAGCGGCGGGCGATCATCACGGCCACGGAGATCCGCGGGCCGGCGACGGTGCTCACGGCGGAGGCGCCGCTGGCAAGCATGTTCGGCTATTCGGCGGCGGTGCGAAGCGTGAGCCAGGGCCGGGCGAGCTTCACGATGGCCCCGCTGAAATACGGGCCCGCTCCGGCGGACACGGCCGAGGCGTTCATGTAGGAGGCGAGGGGCACGGACGGCCCCTCGCCAAACGCGGGGCGAGCCTCATGGCGTTCGGCCTGCAGGCGGCAGGAGCGGCTCGGACCGTCATTCCCGCTGGAGCCGAACAGACTTGTCGTCCAGCACGGCAAAAAATCCCGTGTGTTGACAGTGACCCGGAGCGACTTTAGATTTCGTGGCTCGTCCGCTGCGATGTCCCGGCCCCCCCGGCAGGAGAATGACGTCGCGAGAAGCCCTTTCCCAGGGTTTTTCAGGCGCTTGTGGCATCCGTGCCGCTTGCGATGTGCGGTCGGCGGACTTCCGGTTCGTTGTCGTCGTTTGGATTCATTGGAGTTGCCACGTGGCCGGTCCGACACAAGAGATCATCCGCATTCGCATGGAGGCCTACGACCATGCCGTGCTCGACCAGAGCGCGGCGGAGATCGTGGATACGGCCAAGCGAACCAATTCCGAGGTGCACGGCCCCATTCCCCTGCCCACGCGGATTGAGCGGTACACCGTGCTTTCCAGCCCCCACATCGACAAGAAGGCCCGTCAGCAGTACGAGATTCGGACGCACAAACGGGTGATCGACATCGTCCAGGCCACGGCCAAGACGATCGAAGCGCTCAACAAGTTGAGTCTCCCCGCTGGCGTCGATATCAAGATCAAGGCCTCATCGAGATAGTTTCCGTCGGGCAACGGCCGCGACGGGTTCGTGACACAAGGATTCATCACAGGAGCGCACGACACGGCATGCTTGGAAGGCGTTGCGGGTAAGGTCGGGGACGAATGTCCTCGGTGCTCCCGCAGCCAACGGCTTCGAGCGTGAATGCGAGGCACGGCACCACGGTGGCCGCCAGTGGCGGTATCGGGTGGAGGTCGTGTCGCGACGGCGATCAACATGGCTGCATCGACGAAAACAATCGAGAAAAAGGGCCGCAAGGGCCTGCTGGGTCGCAAAGTCGGCATGACCCAGATTTTCGACGCCAATGGCACCGTGGTTCCTGTTACCGTCATCGAAGCCGGTCCTTGTCCCGTGATGACCGTTCGCTCGGCTGATCGCGACGGCTATGCGGCCGTGCAGATCGGGTTTCTCGACAAGCCCCGTCGGCTGGCCAGCAAAAGCATTCGCGGCCAGGTCGCCAAACTCGACAGTCGCCGGGCCAAGCGTCGGGCCGAGGGCGGTGTGCCGGTCGTTGCCAAGGCCGATTGCGAGCCGAAGCGTTTTGTTCGCGAGCTCCGCGGCACGTACGAGGGTGCCGAAGTCGGCCAGGTGTTGACGGTCGATGTCTTCGAGGGCGTCGAGTTCGTCGACGTCACGGGAACCACCAAGGGCCGCGGTACCGCCGGCGTCATGAAGCGTCATGGCTTCAAGGGGCAGCGTGCCAGCCACGGCGTGAAGAAGGTTCATCGCCACCAGGGTGGTACCGGGATGAACACCTCGCCGGGCCGCGTGTTCAAAGGCAAGCGGATGGCCGGCCGCTACGGCAACGAGCGTTCGACGATGCGGAATGTGAAGCTCGTCCGCATCGACAAGGAGCAAAACCTGCTCCTCATTCGCGGCGCCGTTCCGGGGCCGAATGGCTCGTATGTAACCGTGATGCAGACCAACAAGATCCGCAAGGTCGGTGCCCCCGCGGCTACGGCCGGCAAGAAGAAGGCTGGTGGCAAGTGAACCTCGCCGTCTATGACATTTCCGGCAAGCAGGTCGGCTCGTACGAGATCGATCCCGCAGACATTGCCCCTCGCGTCAGCAAGCAACTGCTGCACGACGCCGTCGTGATGTACCAGGCAAATCAGCGGCAGGGCACGCAGAAGACGAAGACTCGCGGCGAGGTTGCCGGATCGACCCGCAAGCTTTACAAGCAGAAGGGCACGGGCAACGCCCGTGCCGGAGCGAGGCGCAGCGGCACGCGGC
Source organism: Planctomycetia bacterium (assembly GCA_021414115.1). Classification (GTDB taxonomy): domain Bacteria; phylum Planctomycetota; class Planctomycetia; order Pirellulales; family UBA1268; genus QWPN01. The sequence continues at coordinate 3,119 of JAIOPD010000024.1, read as the reverse complement.
GTGGCGGCGGTCATATCTTCGCCAAGCGGCCCCGCGACTTCGGCTGGCGGATGCCGCGCAAGGCCCTGCAGCAGGCGACGCGGATGGCGCTCGCGTCGCGGCTTGCCGACGACGAAGTCAAGCTCATCGACTCGATCTCTGTTGCTGCTCCCAAGACCGCGATCGTGGCCAGCATGCTTAAGAAGCTCGGGCTCGGGGAGAAGACGGTGCTCGTCGCCCCTGAGAAGCACGACGCCAACTTCTGGAAGAGCGCTCGCAACATTGACGGAGTTTCGGTGGCTCCGGTAGCCGAACTCAATGCCTGGTCGATCCTGCGTCCGCGGTCGATCGTGATGACGACGGCGGCCATCGATGCCTTTCGGGCCTCTGCCGTGGCGGCCAACAAGCCTGCCGCCGGTTCGAAGAAGAAGGCTGCTGCCAAGCCAGTCAAGGCCGGGGCGAAGAAGTCGCCCGCCAGTTCCTCGAAAAAGGAGACGAAGTAGGCCATGTCTGTGCCCGTCGCTCCCCTCCCTGCTTTCTCGCCACGCCTGGCTCCGCATCAGGTGATTCTGCGGCCGCTCGTCACCGAGAAGGGCATGCATCGTGCGAATCGGCACAACGCCTATTCCTTCGAGGTCGTCGGTGAAGCCAATAAGGCTGACATCCGTCGCGCCGTGGAAGAGATGTTCAACGTCAGGGTTGAAAAGGTGGCCGTGCAGAATCGCGTCGGCAAGATGCGTCGCAGCCGAGTCCGCCGTACGAGCACGAAGGCCTGGAAGAAAGCCATCGTGACGCTCAAGCCCGAGTTCAAGATCAACCTGTTCTAAATCGCAGCACAGCACTCCCCGAGCACGACACGATCCCATGGGCATCCGCAGTTACAACCCGACGAGTCCCGGTCGCCGCGGCGCGAGCGTTTCAGACTTTGCCGAACTGACGCCGGGTGCCGGTGCGCCGAAGGGGCTGCGCGTCCGCAAGCACAAGAAGGGCGGCCGCAACAATCAAGGCAAGATCACCGCGCGGCACCGTGGCGGCGGTCACATGCAGCATTACCGGCTGATCGACTTCCGGCGCAACAAGGACGGCGTGCCGGGCAAGGTGCACTCGATTCAATACGATCCAAATCGCACCTGCCGGGTCGCCCTCGTGCATTATGCCGACGGCGAGAAGCGGTTCATCTTGGCGCCCGAAGGGCTCGTGGTCGGGGCATCGCTGATGAGCGGCGAGTCGTCGCCACCGGAAGTGGGCAACTGCCTGCCGATGTCGGCGATACCGCTGGGTATGCAGATCCACAACATCGAGTTGCAGGCAGGCCGCGGCGGCCGGTTGTGCCGTTCCGCAGGTTCATCGGCCGTGTTGGTCGCCCGCGAGGCGCAGTGGGCCCAGATCACGCTGCCGTCCGGTGAAATCCGCCGTGTGCCGGCTGCCTGTCGGGCGACGATCGGTGCCATCGGCAACTCTGAGCACATGAACGTCCGCTTGGGGAAGGCGGGTCGGTCGCGATGGATGGGCATTCGCCCGCACGTTCGCGGCACGGCGATGAATCCCATCGATCATCCCCACGGCGGTGGTGAAGGCCGCACCAAGGGCGGTCGGCATCCCGTCAGCCCGACGGGAAAGAGCGCAAAGGGCGGTGGAACGCGGAAGCCCCGCAAGTCGTCGAGCACCGCAATCATTCGTCGGCGGAAGAGTCGCCGTTACGGCCAGTTGAAGCTGAGGTAATCCATGGGACGCAGTGCAAAAAAGGGGCCGTACGTCGACCCTCGCGTGTTCGAGAAGGTCGAGGCGCAGCTTGCCAGCGGCAAGCGCGACCCGATCAAGACCTGGTCGCGTTCGTGCACGATCGTTCCCGAGTTCATCGGGCTCACGTTCATGGTGCACAACGGGAAGCAGCACGTGAAGGTGATGATCAGCGAAGACATGGTCGGTCATAAGCTCGGTGAGTTCTCGCCGACGCGGACGTTCCGCGGGCACGGCGGCAAGGTGAAGGAGGCGGCTCCCGCAGGCAAGTAGCCCGTGGTGACCAAGGTGATTCATGCCCTACACAGCCACCCACAAATACGCCCGGATCAGCCCTCGCAAAGTGCGGGCGCTCGCGGACCTTGTCCGCGGAAAGTTCGCGGACGAGGCGCTCGACATCCTCCGGTTCCAGCCGCACCGCGGCGCGCGGATGCTCGAAAAAGTGATCAAAAGCGCCCTCGGCAATGCGGAACACCGTCAGGCTCCCGGCGTGGACGACCTGGTGGTGATCGACGCCCGGATCGACGGTGGGCCGATGTTCAAGCGGATTCGCCCACGGGCCCGCGGGATGGCGTTCGGGATTAAGCGTCGGATGTCACACATCAAGGTCTCGCTCGACACGGTGGTGTCGGCGACCGGCCAAGTAGCGGCAGAGTGAGGAAGTAACCATGGGTCAAAAAGTACATCCCGTCGGCTTCCGCACCGGAATCACCGAGCCGTGGAAGAGCCGCTGGTACGCCACGAAGAAGGAGTTCAAAGTACTCCTGCTCGAGGACGTTCGCGTGCGGAAGTTCCTCAAGACAAAGTACCGCGCCGCCGCTATTCCCAAGGTCGAGATCGAGCGGACTCGCGACGAAGTCAAGGTGATCCTGCACTCGGCTCGTCCGGGTGTGATCATCGGCCGCAAGGGGCAGGAGGTCGATCGGCTGCAGGACGAACTCCAGGAACTGCTCGGCCGCCGCGTCAACCTCAAGGTTGAAGAGGTTGGCCGTCCCGAGATTCAGGCGCAGTTGATCGCGGAGGATATCGCCGATCAGCTGTCGAAGCGTGCGGCGTTTCGGCGAACGCTCAAGCGTGCTCTCGACACGACGATGGACGCGGGTGCGAAGGGCGTGAAAATCCAGCTCGCCGGGCGACTCGGCGGTGCCGAGATGTCGCGGTGCGAGAAGGCGATCGCCGGATCGATGCCGTTGTCCACGCTGCGTGCAAAAATTGATTACGGGTTCTGCGAGGCTCCCACGGCGCAGGGCAACATCGGAATTCAAGTGTGGGTCAACCAAGGCATGTACGAGGAGACTGGCGATGGCGCTGATGCCCAAGAGGGTCAAGCACCGAAAAAGCCAAAGAGGTCGTATAAGAGGTGACGCCTCTCGCGGGAATCGCGTCGTCTTCGGCGATTT
>JAIOPD010000129.1 GCA_021414115.1 Planctomycetia bacterium | reverse complement strand
CGGCGAAATGACGTATCTCGACGTCAACAAACTGGCGGTGCTGGACCGGCAGTTTCTAGTCGAGCGGCAATTGATCAGCCGCGAGCACGCCGACGCCCAGGGCGCCCGCGGTGTGGCGATCGACGGCCGCGAGCAGGTGAGCCTGATGATCAACGAGGAGGATCACCTGCGGATCCAGTGCATGCACAGCGGCCTGGACCTCGCCGGCGTGTGGGGGCAGATCAAGGCGGTGGACGACCAGATCGAGAAGGTCGTGCCCTACGCGTTCCATCCCCGGTTCGGCTACCTCACGGCCTGCCCCACCAACGTCGGCACCGGCATCCGCGTGAGCGTGATGCTCCATCTCCCCGCGCTCGTGATCACGCGGCAGATCGACAAGGTGTTTCGCAGCCTGCACAAGATCTCGCTAGCCGTCCGCGGGTTGTATGGCGAGGGCTCGCAGGCGATGGGCGACTTCTACCAAATCTCCAACCAGACCACGCTCGGGAAATCCGAGGAGGAACTCGTGGAGCAGGTGGGGGACGTGGTGCCCGTGCTCATCGACTACGAGCGGCGGGCCCGGGAATTCCTCGTGCGCGAGACGCAGCAGAACGTCCACGACCAGGTCAGCCGGGCCTACGGCATTCTCCGGACGGCGCAGACGATCACGGCCGAGGAAACGATGCAGTTGCTCTCGCGGGTCCGCATGGGAGTGCTCTTGGGGCTGATCGGCGACGTCAAGATCGCCGACATCAACTCGCTCCTCGTCCGCACCCAGCCGGCCCACCTCCAGAAACTCCGCGGCGTGGAGCTCGATACCAAGGACCGCAACATCGAGCGGGCCCGCTACCTCCGGCGTCACTTCGAGGGGGGCACGACCCCCGCCAGCCCAAACTGACCGTACGCGACGCCGCCACCCTGCGGCACATGCGACTTTTGGCGGATCGCCAGCTCCTGGTCCGCCGCGTCAGCCGACGGTGAGCTTCGCCCGCAGGGCGGCGACGACCGCTGGCGGCACGAATCGCAGCAGGGCCTCGTCGTCGGCCAGCGGCGTGATCTGCTTGAGAAGCGACGACGAGATGTGCGAGTAGGCGGCGTCGGCCATCAGGAAGACCGTCTCGACCGACGGGTCGAGTTTGCGGTTGGCGAGCGTCATCGTGAACTCGGCCTCGATGTCGGTGAGGGACCGCACGCCGCGGAGCAGAACATGGGCCCCCTGCGCCCGCACGAAGGCGACCGAGAGCCCGCTAAAGAGTTCCACCCGGACGTTGCCAAACCCCTCCAGCGACGACTTCACGAGTTGCACCCGCTCCTCGAGCGAAAACAGCGGCTGCTTGTCGGGGTTGATGCCCACCCCGACGACGATCGTCTCGAAGACCTGGCTGGCCCGGCCGATCACGTCGAGGTGACCCAGCGTGATCGGATCGAACGATCCGGTGTAGACGGCGATGCTCGGGCGTGACGGCTTCACGGGGAATGGCCAGGGAGGCACGGGGAAAAACTCACGGTCGCGGCGGCACTGCCGCAGCGGCACTCCGAGGCCCCTGCCTCCCCGTGCGGCAGCGAGTATGGTATGGAATTGGCCTCACGATTGAAACCTTTTCAAGTCCGGGGGTCCACCCGCGTGTCGAACGTGCTCTCTCTCACCGGCCTGATCATCTCGGGGATGGTCGTGATTCTGTTCGTAGCCGACCTGGCCGCCGCATTCCCTTTTCAGCGGGCGAGCGTGGCCGCCGACGTCGGCTTTATCCTGGCCGGCCTGCTGGTCGCCTACCTGAGCTGGTCGATCAACCCGCGGGCCAGGGCCTGACCCGCGGCGGGGTTCACGCCGCGCGGAGCACCGATCCCGGCAGCGGCTGCCGACCCGTGCCCGTGATCGCGGCAGGCAGATCGGAGAGGCCCGTGACGACGACGGTTCCAGCCGACACGCGGTGAGCGGCCCAGGCCATCCAGCGATCGAGGCGGGGCGTCACGAAGGCGTCGTGCCTGCTCCCGGCCGTCACGCCTTCGGTCCGCAGCACATGCAGGCCACCGGCCTTCGGCGTCGGCATCCCGCCGAGGCCGAGCCAGCCGGCGATGCCTCGCGGCCGGTGCGGCCGGACCAGCACCTCCCACAGGCCCCAGACGATGTTCCGGCAGGGCCAATCACGCGGCGCAGGACGGCGGCTGCCGCGGCCGTCGTCCTCGAACGAGTCGACGAGCGCCACGGAGACTCCCTGCTCCACGAGCAAGGTGCGGTGTGACAGGGGCGTCGGCCCGCGGAGCACCACCGCCGACACGCCTGGTGCATCGTCGCGGGCGCGGAGCAGCAGATCGCGAAGCTTCGCTCGCGAACCGCATGCCGCTGGAGGAATGTCGAGCGCGACCTCGTTGCCACCGCCGTGTCGAACGACGGCCGCCGCCACGTCGGCCAACACCTCGATCCCCGCGAGCCACGTGACTGGCATCGACCGCGTGGCCTCGAGCCAGGTCGCGCCGCCGGCAGTAGCCGACTGCCGCGGCGTCGTGCCGCAGATCACCAGCGTCGCGGGCACCTTCGACCGGATCATGCGTCATTCCCCTCGACTCGCGGGCGATGTCACTTCCGAGCACATCGCCAACCCCTGTCGTCGGGACTATCGACCCGCGGCCACCGGGCTCTGCACCAGCGCCGCCGAAATCAGTCGCGGCGCGACGGGGGAAGATTCACCGTCTCGGGCGACTCTGCCGGCGGGCGAACCCCTGCCGCGTCGGCTTCCCAGCCGCGGATCGCCTCCACGACACCGCCAACGGTCGCCTCGGCTGCCTCCACCGTCGGCTCGAACCCTGCCCGGACGAGCGTGGCGGAGGTCACCGGACTGATGCTCGCGATCTTCCAGTGCCGCATCCGCTCGCCGAACAGCCGGACGGCGGTCTCGGCGATCGACGAGCTCGTGAGCGTGATCCATGCGATCGGCAGGCGATCGATCGTGCCGACGATGTCTGCGGCCAGCGACTCGACCGGCTCGCTCACGTAGGCCACGATCTCGTCGACATGGTGCCCAAGTGATTCGAGTTCGCACCGCAGCACGTCGCGGCCCTTGTCGGCCCGCACGAGGAGAAAGCGGCCGCCGCGTGCGGTGCCGGCCAGTGCGGCCGCGAGCCCCTCGGAGCGGAACGTCTGGGGCGTGAGGTCGCAGTGGAAGCCCCCGTCCTCGAGTTGCCGCCGCGTGGCCGGGCCGATGGCGGCGAGCCGCACGGTGCCGAGCGCGCGGCCGTCGCGGCCGGCGGCCCGCAGCCGTCCGAGAAAGCCGCGCACGCCGTTGCCGCTCGCGAACACGATCCAGTCGTAGGTGTCGGCGCGGGCGATCGCGTCGTCGACCGGCTGCCAGGACGGCGGGTCGGTGATCCGGATCACCGGCACATGGAGGCATTCGCCTCCCGCGGCGCGGACGGCGGCGGCGAGTTCCGTCTCCTGCCCGACGGGCCGGGTCACGAGCACGAGCCGTCCGCTCAACGGCCCCGTGGCGGCCACGGCGGCGGCTGCCGTCTGGCCGATCAAGGCCACCGCAGGTGACTGCCAGCCCTGCCGCGCGCAGTCGGCGGCGCACGACGCCAAAGTGGTCGTCGCGATCCGCTGGTCGGGCCAGGAACAGCGGCTCACGATCGTGACGGGCGTGTCGCGAGACATGCCGGCGGCGAGAAGTTGCTGCGACCAGCGGGTCACCTGTTCGACACCCATGTAGACCGCCAGCGTGCCCGACAGCGCGGCCAGCGCGCGGAAATCGACTCCCTCCGCCTTGTCGTCGGCTTCCCGTCCCGTGACGATCGTCAGGCTCGACGCGGCTTCCCGGGTCGTGAGCGGCATGCCGGCGGCAGACGCCGCGGCGAGCGCGGCGGTCACGCCCGGAACGAACTCGACGCGGATGCCGGCCTGACGCAGGGGTTCGAGTTCCTCGGTGAGCCGGGCGAAGACGGTCGGGTCGCCCCCCTTGAGCCGCACCACGGCGCGGCCCTCGAGCGCGAGCCGCGCCAGAAGACGGCCGGTCTCGCCGCCGGGGTTGGGCCGCGCCGCCTCCTCGCGGGCCACGGCGATCCGCTCCGCCGTCGGGTTGATCTCGTCGAGCAGGCGGCGCGGCACCAGCGCGTCGTGCACGATCACCTCAGCCGACCGCAGCCGCTCGGCGGCCCGCAGCGTCAGCAGATCTGGAGCACCAGGACCGGCACCCACGAAAGAGACGAGACCGGGATTTTGGGCGGATTCGGGCTGCATGATGAAAGAAAGATCCGGGAACCAGGCAGGACCGGTGTTTGTGGCCCCTGCCGAGGCAACTACACTCAGGCTCCTTCTTGACCACCGACGGCCAGGCGGCCCCGGCGGCGGAGCACGCCGCGTCCTGATACCCCAATCGTCCCCCACCATGGCGAATGAGTCCACTGCGGCTGCCCCGGGCCCGGCCGATCCTGCATCGACCCCGTCCATGGCGACGCTTTCGCCGGGCGAGCGGTCGAGGCTGATGCAGTGCTTCCAGCGGGGGGCTCAGGCCCTGCAGACCAACGCCGACTACGCGATCGACATGTTTTCCCTCTGCGTGGCCGGCGATCCGGGCAACGCCATCTTCCTGCAGTCGCTCCTTGCCGCGCTCAAGCGAAAGTACGGCGCGAAGAAGACCGGCAGCCTGACGTCGTTTTTCTCCGCGGGCTCGCGGGTGATGCTCAAGAAGCTCGCCGCATCGGCCCAATGGCGCGACGTCGTCAAGCAGGGCGTCGAGATCGTCAAGGCAAACCCCTCCGACCACGCCTGCTTCCTGGCGATGGCCGAGGCCTGCGGCAACCTGATGTTCTACGATGCGCAGGCAGTTCATCTGCGGGCCGCGCTCGACGCATCCCCCGCTGACCCCGAGGTCAACCGGCAGTGCGCCCGGTTCGCCGCCAACCAGGGGCACTTCGACCAGGCGATCGAATGCTGGCGGAGGATCTCGAAGGCGAAGGGGCTGGCGGAGGAAGCAGAACGAGAGATCGCCCGGCTCTCGGTGGAGAAGACCATCGTCGCCGGACACGGCATGGTGGGCCGCACCTCCGGCGGCGGCAAGCCCGGCACCGCGGCCAAGACCGACGACGCCAAGGCCGGCGGCCGCACCGCGGAGCTGAAGCGGACCATCGCGCAGAATCCGGCCGATATCGACTCCTACCTCGAACTCGCCGATCTCCTCGAACGCGACGGGGCCGTCGGCGAGGCCGAGCAGGTGCTCGCCAACGCCCTCGCAGCCTCGGGCAACGAACTCAAGGTGCGGGAGCACGTCGAGGATCGCCACCTCCGCTGGGGCAGGCAGAAGGTGATGCTCGCCGAGAAGCGGCTCGAGACGGACGACACCCCGGACAATCGCGCGGCCGTCGAGCGGCTGCGGACAGCCCAGCTCAAGCAGGAGATCGAGGTCTACGCGGCGCGGTGCAGCCGCTACCCCGAGAACCTCACCTGGAAATACGAACTCGCGATGCGTCTCAAGGCCGCCGGCAACTTCGCGGAGGCGATCCGTTGCTTTCAGGAATCGACCCAGGACAGTCGGCGGCGTGGGGCGGTGTCGCTGGAACTCGGTGAATGCTTCCAGAAAATCAAGCAGTACCAGCTCGCCATGCAGAACTACCAGGCCGCCGTCGAGGCGCTCGGCGACCGGGAAATGGAGCTTCGCAAGCGGGCCCTCTACCGGGCGGGCGTGCTGGCCTCGGGACTCGACGACGTGGACGCCGCCCGAAAATACCTCTCCATGCTGGCCGGACTCGACTTTGGATACCGGGATGTGGCCCAGCGTCTGGACAAGTTGGGGTCGGCGAAGGATAAAGGTGGCGACGGCTGACCCGCCCCCGGGCGCGGACCGTCCGCTGATCGGGACCACTCCCGAAGTCGATTCACCCTCTCACGCCTGATTTTATCGAGCCCTTTTTCGAGGATTTTCGGAATGCCCCATTCGGCCAGCGCCAAGAAGCGTCATCGTCAGAATCTCCGCAATCGTGAGCGGAACCGCGTCGTCAAATCGGAGATCAGGTCGAAGGTCCGCAAGGTCCTCGAAGCGATCGTCAGCGGCGACGTCGCTTCGGCGAAGGAACAGTTCAAGGGCATGACGAAGTCCACCGACCGTGCCGCCTCATCGGGCACGATTCATCGCAACCGCGCGGCCCGTATCAAGTCCCGGATTTCGGCACGCATCAAGAATGCCGAGAAGGGCACCGGCGCCGCCAAGCCGCCCGCCAAGGGACGCAAGGCCGCGACGAAGGCCTGATCCGGCCCGGGTCGTGTCGTCTGAGCCGTGGCTGATTACCACTCAACGCTTTGCGCGTCGAAGACCGGCCCCTCGACGCAGGTGCGCCGGTAGTCCCAGCCTCCATCGGCATCTCGGATCCGCGCCACGCAGGTGAAGCAGATCCCGATGCCGCACGCCATGGGTGTCTCGAGAGAGACCGCGCACGGCACGCGTCTGGCATGAGCCCACCGCGATACCGCGGCCATCATCGGCTCGGGGCCGCAACAGGCGATATGGGTGGTGGAGCAATCGATTCCGTCGGCGAACCGCCTGTCGAGCAGGTCGATGACCGTGCCCTTCGTGCCCGCCGAGCCGTCGAGCGTCGCCAGATGCACGTCGCATCCGGCGTCGCGAAAGTCTCGCACGTCGGCGAACATGCCCGCATGTCGGGCTCCCCAACAAAACGTCACCTGCCGGGCGGCGGCCGCGTGGCGATGGGGCAGGCCGTAGCGGGCCTTCCCGAGTCGCTCACGGGCAAGAGCGAAGAGTGCCGTCTGACCGATGCCGCCCGCCACCAGGACGAGGTGCTCTGCGGGCGGCAGTGAAAAGCCGTTGCCCAGCGGCCCCCACGCCGTGAGTTCGTCGCCCGGGCGGGCCACCGACAGCGCCGTGGTGAACCTGCCATGCACGAGATAGATGAAGTCGGCGTAGCGGGGCCCGACGCCGTCGCTGAACGTGTCGTAGACCGCCAACGGACGGGCCAGCAGCGGATCGGTGCGGTCGGGGAGCCGCAGCATCGCAAACTGGCCAGGCACGGCCTGGGCGGCGATCTCCGGGCAGTCGATCCTGATCCGCCAGGTCGCTTCCGCGACCTGATCGTGCGCCACGATCCGGACCCGCATGTGGCGGGCCTCATCGGCATGGCAGACGGTTCCGGGAGTGACGGTGGCCATGCTCAGGCCTTTCCGCCACCGGCCGGCTTCGACCGCCACGACGACGCCTTGCCGGCTCGCTTCCGCTTGCCCGGCATGGGCCGGGCCGGCTTGCCGCCACGGCCGGTGCCGCGGGGTTCGCCCGAGGGGCGACCGTAAGGCGGCTTTCCACCCGGCCCGGCAGGTCGTCCTGCACCAGTCGGTCGTCCTGCACCAGTCGGTCGTCCTGCACCAGTCGGTCGTCCTGCACCAACGGGTCGTCCTGCACCAACGGGTCGCCCCGCTCCCACCGGCCGACCGGGGCCGCCCGACCGCCGCGGCGGACCGCCGGGCCGGCGGCCACGCTCGGGTGCTCGCGGACGCACCGGCTCCCGCTCGGCGTCGGCACCGACCTCCGCGATGGCGTCGCGCCGCAGCGACTCGATCTCACTCCATGTGAGCTGCCGCCACTGCCCGGGGAGGATGTTGCCCAGCGACAGCTTGCCGACGGCCACCCGTTTCAACTGATGCACCTTGTGGCCCAGGCTGGCGAGCATCCGGCGGATTTCGCGGTTCTTGCCCTCGTCGAGCACCATCTCGAGCACGGCGCTCTGCTTGTGCTGCGATCGGATCGAGACTCGCTTCGCGTGCACCTCGCCCTCGGCGAGGCGGATGCCGCGGCGGAGTCGGTCGAGCAGTTCCTCGGTGGGCACACCGGCGACCTGCACGAGGTATTTCTTCTCCACGCCATACCGCGGGTGCGCGAGCAGGTTGGCGAGTCCCCCGTCATTGGTGAGCAGAATCAAGCCTTCGCTCATGCGGTCGAGCCGACCGATCGAGAAGAGCCTGTGGTCGCCCGGCACCAGATCGACGACGCGGGGCCTGCCCGCAGGGTCGACGTTGGTGGTAACGACCCCGACCGGCTTGTTGAGCATGAAGACGACCCGCTTCGGATTCGGCAGTTTCTCGCCGTCGACCCGGATCTCCTGGGTGAGCGGATCCACGCGAACGCCGAGCGTCGTCGCCACCTTGCGATCGACCTCGACGCGTCCCGTCGTGATCAGTTCCTCGCAGGAGCGGCGACTGCCGAGACCCGCGGCGGCCAACACCTTCTGCAGACGCTCGAGCCCATCGTCGGCGGCGGTGAATCGCGGACGGTCGTCCCCGTCGTCCCGGCTGCGGGAAAAGGGCCGCCGGCCGCCGGCGCTTCGGGCCGGAGTTCGGCCGCGGATCTCTGACGCAGGACGTGGGGGTCGGCCGCGGGGCGGCCTCGAATCGGGGGCGGGCATGGGGCGGGGTTCCGGGGGCGTGCCGCGAAAAACGAACCATCCGCGACAGGCACCGGGCCACGGACGAATGGTCCGATCATACACGCCGGCCCGAGCCGCGGCACGTCACCGCGCGGGTTGCGACCACCAGCGAGACCGCTTCACTTCCACAACGGGCTCGGCGTAGTCCCGCGGCCGTGTGCCGTCGAGCGTCGAGTACTGCCGGAAGAGGGATGGCCCGATGTCGTTTTCCATGAACGGATCGAACCGCACGGCCCGCCGCTGCTGATTCCGGGCGGGGCCCGGATCGAGCCAGTCGGGCTTGCTGAGCGAGGCGCAGCCCGCCGCAGTCGCGAGCAGGATCGCGACCGGTCCGAACGACAAAAGACGATGAGCGCGCATGACGGCGAATGGCCCAGGACGGCACGAGACGGCGGGAGTGTAGGAGCCCGGAGACAGGAGCCCAACCCCGTTTCCACCGCGGTTTCGCCGTCGCGTCAGGGAAGCGAGTCAGGGGAGCGCGACGTGGAGCAGCGTCGCCGGCCGACCATCGACCGCCGCGGCGGCGAGGGCCTGTCGGCCGGTCGATGCAGGCAGAAGCAGGCAGGCACCCGCGGAAAGCGGCGGGAGTTTCCACCGCTCGTCGAGGGTCACGACACCGGAGAGCACGGCGATGAAATGGCAGCCCTCGTCGCCGCCGACTTCCCAGCGGCTTCGCGGACGCACCTCGTCGAACACGAAATACCCGCAGTCGACGAGCCGCCGCACGACGGGATCACCGGTCGGCATCGGCGTGACCGGCCCGACGGGCTCCATGCGGGTCGTCGCCTCGAGGCCGGCTTCGACGTGCAGCGGCCGCGACGAGCCGTCAGGGCCGACGCGATTCCAGTCGAAGAGCCGATACGTCACGTCGCTCGACTGCTGAATCTCGGCGACCACGAGCCCCGCGCCGATGGCATGCACCGTGCCTGCCGGGATGAAGATGCAATCGCCCGGCGTGGCGGCAAACGAATGGAGGGCTTCATCGCACCGGCCCGCCCACAATGCCGCCGCGAAGTCGTCCCGCGAGACGCCCGCCCGTAGGCCCGCATAGATCCGGCTGCCGGGCTCGGCGGCGATCACATACCAGGCCTCGGTCTTGCCGAGGTCCGGTGTGCCGAGCCGCGCCGCCCGCAGGTCGTCCGGGTGCACCTGCACGGAGAGATCGCGGCGGGCATCGAGAAACTTGAACAGGAGCGGAAATGCCTTCTGCGGCGCGTGCCGACCGAGAAGTTCTCCGCCCCGGGAGACGACGAGTTCGCCGAGGGTGACACCGGCGAGCGGGCCGGTGGCGACGATGCTTTGGTCGGCTCCTCGGTCGACGAGTTCCCACGATTCGGCGAAGTCGTCACCCGGAGGCAGGTGGCGGCCGAGCAATGACTCGAAGCGACGGCCGCCCCAGATGTAGCGGCGGTAGACGGGCGTGAAGACCAGCGGTGGCAGCACGGCGCCTCGATCCGAAGGGTTTGGGACGGCGGCGACCGGCGATCACGAGCCGGCGTAGCCTTCGAGGATCCGCCCGATGCCGAAGCAGCATACCGAAAACACGAGCATGCCGAGCATCGGCCCGGAGGAGATCCGCCCGCTGAGTTCGAGGATGACCGCGATCGCGGGCACCGTCAGCCCGGCGAACTGTCCGAACCGTCCAATCGTTCTCATCGAGCGTGTCCTCATCCACGGCGTCATCCGCCACGGTCGGCGTTCGTGCCTCTGAGCCGCTCCAAATCATCGTCGATCGGCCTGACGCGGTTCAACTCCAGGCCACCGTTTCCGGCGCCGCCCGGGCGATTCGCCGTTCTCACGCAGGGGGAATGGGGCTGGGGCTTGCCGCCAACGACATGACGGCAATACTGCCTCGGTTCGTCCACAACCCCCGCAAGGAGAGATGACCATGGGTCGACACGGCGCAGTGACGTTCAAGGGCAACCCGCTCACGCTCGTGGGCGACGAGGTGAAGGTCGGCTCGGCCGCTCCCGATTTCGATCTCACCTGCTACGGGTCCGGCGGCATGGAGCACATCAAGAAGGCCGACCTCCTCGGCAAGCCCGCGATCATCAGCGTGGTGCCGTCGCTCGACACGCCCGTCTGCCAGGTGCAGACCAAGACCTTCAACAAGCGGCTGGCCGCCCTCGGCGACAAGGTGACCGCGCTCACCGTGAGCCTCGACCTCCCCTTCGCGATGAACCGCTTTTGCGGCGCCGAGGACATCAAGTCGATGCGGAACGGTAGCGACTACATGGACCGCGCCTTCGGCACGAAGTGGGGCGTGCTCATCGACGAGCTCAAGATCCTCGCCCGCGCCGTCTTCGTGCTCGACTCCAAGGGCGTCGTGCAATATGCCCAGGTCGTCAAGGAAGTGGCCGAGGAGCCCAACTACGACGCCGCCATCGCCGCGCTCGAGAAGCTCGTGTAGCGCTCGGCAGGGAAGCCCCAAGCGCCAGCGCGGGGAATACGGCCTCCACGTCGAACGGCTCCCCGCCATCAACACGGTCGCGTCGCGTTTACCCGTCGCTCGCGCTCCGGGCTTCCCCAGCATTCGACACCATCGAGTACCCGCGAGGGGCTGCCCGTGCCCCGAGAGCCGGCGTTGCTGGCCAGCGCAGGCAGGATGCCGAAGCGCAGGCAGCATCGAGTGAACGAAGCCCAGGATGGGCGCAGTGAACGTCCGGCCCTCGGGGCACGGGCAGCCCCGACCCACCTCTGGGCCCCCTTCAGGCGACACACCAAAATCGGATGCGATCTACGCCCGCAGGAGCGTTTCGATCGACTTCAGGGCCGCGGCGAGCGCGGCCGGGAGTTGATCGACGAGCTTGCCACCCGCCTGGGCGAGATCGGGGCGACCGCCCCCCTTCCCGCCGACGACGGTGGCTGCGTCCTTGATCCAGTTGCCGGCCGAGAGCCCCCGCTCCTCGAGTTCGCGGGAGATCCCGGCGACGAGCGTCACCTTGTCGCCCTCCACGCTGCCCAGAAGTACGGCGATCGGACTGGCCTTCCGCCGCAGCTGATCGATGCACTGCCGCATCGCCCCCGCGTCGCCCCCCTTCGCATCGGCCACGACGATCCGCGTGCCACCCACATCGGAGGCGGCGGCCAGCAGATCGTCCACCGAGAGCGACGCCCCCGCCGCTGCCGGCTTCGCCTTCTTGAGATCGCGGAGTTCCTTGACGACGGCCGTGAGCCGATGAGCCAGTTCGCTCACCGGCACCTTGAGCGTGCTGGCCGACTCGGCGAGCGTCTGCTCGGCCTGGCGGAAGCGGTCGAGGGCCCTGGCCCCCGTGACGGCGGTGATGCGCCGGGTGCCGGCGGAGACGCTCTCCTCGCCGATGATTCGCACGAGGCCGATCTGGCCGGTGCTCGTCACGTGGGTCCCGCCGCAGAGTTCGCGGCTCACGCCGTTCATCGTCACCATTCGCACCACGTCGGGATACTTCTCACCAAAGAGCATCATCGCCCCGGCGTGGCGGGCCTCGGCGAGCGGCAGGAGCTCCGCCGATACCGGCACCGCGGCGAACACACCCGCGTTGACCATCGTCTCGATGGCCCGGAGCGTCTCGGCGTCGATCGAGCTGGTGTGCGAGAAGTCGAACCGCAGCAGGTCGGCATCGACCTTCGAGCCCTGCTGCACGGCGTGCGAGCCGAGATGGTGCTGGAGCGCCGCATGCAACAGATGCGTGGCCGAATGCGCCCGGCGGAGGGCCGCCCGACGGGCTGGATCGACCTTCGCGGTGACGGTGGCGGCCAGATCGAGCGTGCCCTTCCGCAGGTGGCCGACATGGAGCATGAAGCCCCCTTCCCGCAGCGTGTCGAGCACCTCGAACTCGCCGCCCGGCCATTCGAGGCGGCCGGTGTCGCCGACCTGACCGCCCGACTCGCCGTAGAACGGCGTGCGGTCGAGCACCACGGTCACCGGCGCGGCGTGGCCCACCTCGTCGAGCCGGTCGCAGAGCGTGTTCTGCGCGATGATGCCGATCACCTTCCCGGCCGCCTCGATGACGTCGTAGCCCACGAACTCGGAGCCGTGCATCGTCTTCTTGAGCGCGTCGAGCGGCCCCGAGGCAAACACCTCCACGCGAGTGCCGGCGCCCGACTTGAGGCCATGGGCCTCCATCGCGGCGCGGAAGCCTTCCCAGTCAAAGCCGCAGTTCCGCTCGGCGGCGAGCGTCTCGAGCAACTCCGGCGGGAAGCCGTAGGTCGTGTAGAGTTCGGCGGCATCGCCGCCGGGCACGACCGCCGCGCCCGATTTGCCGACCGACGCGAAGAGCTTCTCGATCCGGTCGAGGCCGCCGTCGATCGTGGCGAGAAACGATTCCTCTTCTCGCTTGATGACGCCGCCCACGCGGTCGGTCGTATCGGCGAGTTCCGGGTAAGGCTTCCGCATCATCTCGGCGACGATCGGCGGCAGGGCGTGGAGAAACGGGTCGCGCATGCCCATCTGCCGGCCATCGAGCACGGCCCTGCGGAGCAGCCGCTTGACGACGTACTTCTCCTCGTTGTTGCCCGGCAGCACATTTTCGTGGATCGCGAACGTGCAGGCCCGCACATGGTCGGCGATCCGCCGCATCCGCCGGCCGTCGTCGGTCGCGGGCTCGTACTTCCGGCCGCAGACCTCGGCCACCGCCTCGACGATGGGCCGCAGGATGTCGATGTGGAAGTTGCTATCGACGCCCTGGAGCATGGCGCACGTCCGCTCGAGACCCATGCCGGTGTCGATATTGCGGCTGGGCAGCGGATGGAGGTTGTCGGGCGGCGGTCCCACGCGATTGAACTGCGTAAATACGAGGTTCCAGATCTCGACATCGCTCCCGTCGGGCATGCGATAGAAGATCTCGCTGCAAGGGCCGCAGACGCCGTCGGGCCCCTGTGACGGCGAACTCGCCGGCCAGAAGTTGTCGTCCTCGCCCATCCGCGTGATCCGCGCGGCGGGCACGCCGATCTCGTCGGCCCAGATCGCGAAGGCCTCGTTGTCGTCCTGATAGACGGTGATCGAGAGTTTCTCGGGGGCGATGTTCAGCCAGTTCTTCGCCGTGAGAAACTCCCAGGCCCAGTGGATCGCCTCCCGCTTGAAATAGTCGCCAAACGAGAAGTTGCCGAGCATCTCGAAAAACGTGTGGTGCCGCGGCGTCCGCCCCACGTTGTCGATGTCGCCCGTCCGCAGGCACTTCTGGCAGGTCGTGGCCCGCGTGAAGTCGAGCTTGCACTTGCCGAGGAAGTGGTCCTTGAACTGATTCATGCCCGCGGGCGTGAACAGCACCGACGGATCCCACCGCGGCACGAGCACGTCGCTCGGCCTCCGCACGCAGCCCTTGGACTCGAAGAATGCGAGATACGCCTCGCGAAGATCATCGGCCTTCATATCACCATCGGCTCCCGGGAATGAGACCGTGCCACGATGGCCACGGGGCCGACACTATACCCGTCGCCGCCACCTTCACGCGATGCCGCCGCGACAAAACGACACCGTCCACGAGCGGCCGCTTGGGTCGGCTACTCGTGGACGGTCGGGGGGATGGTTGGCCGCTGCAGACGCGTCGATCACTCGCCGGCGGCTTCACCGCCGACGGCATCGCTCGCCATCGTGATCACGGCATCTTTGCTGGCCAGGATCTTCTCGCGAATCTCCTGAGCCACCTTGGGATTGTCCTTGAGGAACTGGCGAGCCTTCTCCCGGCCCTGGCCGAGGTGCGTCTCGCCATACCGCAGCCAGGTGCCCGTCTTGTCGATGAGCTTGGCAAGCACGGCGAGGTCGAGGATGTCGCCCTCCACGCTGATGCCATCGGCGTGCATCATGTCGAATTCGGCGACGCGGAACGGCGGCGCCACTTTGTTTTTCACGACCTTGACCTTCACCCGCTGACCGACGACCTCCTCGCCGTCCTTGAGCGTGCCGATCCGGCGGACGTCGACGCGACACGATGAATAGAACTTGAGCGCCCGGCCACCCGGCGTGGTCTCAGGACTCCCGAACATCACGCCGATCTTCTCACGGATCTGATTGATGAAGATCACGGTCGTCTTGCTCTTGGCGATGGCGCCGGTGAGCTTCCGCATCGTCTGGCTCATGAGCCGGGCCTGCAACCCGACGAACGAGTCGCCGATCTCGCCATCGAGTTCCTTCTGGGGAACGAGGGCAGCGACCGAATCGACGACGATGATATCGACCGCGTTGCTCTTGATGAGCATCTCCGCGATCTGCATCGCCTCCTCACCGCTCGTGGGCTGGCTCACCAGCAGTTTCTCGAGCGAGATACCCAGTTTCTTGGCCCAACTCGGGTCGAGCGCGTGCTCGGCATCGATGAAGGCCGCGATGCCGCCGGCCCGCTGGGCCGCGGCGACGGAGTGAAGGGCGATCGTCGTCTTGCCCGACGACTCCGGCCCGAAGACCTCGATGATCCGGCCACGGGGAAATCCCTTGCCGCCAAGCGCGAGGTCGACCGACAGGCTTCCCGAGGAGATGCCCTCGATTGGTGCCTGACGCTCGGCGCCCAGCGGCATGATCGAGCCCTCGCCAAACTCCTTCTCGATCTGGGCAAGCGTGTTCCTGAGATTGACGTTGTCGTCGAGGAACGACGGCGCGGCCTTCGCCGCCTTCTTGCCGGCCTTCTCCTGCACCTTCGACTCGCGGACTTCTTTTTCCTTGTCGTCTTTCTTGCCCATCCGACCGTTGACTCCTTCGACTGCCGTCACCATGGCGACCATCTCCCACGTTTCCCGGCACGCCGTCGGGGTGGTTGCTTCGCCACCATGAATCGAGCGATTTGCCGTGGAACCGAACACTGAACGCGGGTATACTATCGGCTTCGAGCCCGCCTGGCAAGTAGAAAAAATGGACGGCCGTACAGGTTTTGGTTTTGCCCGCCGGCAGGGCGAAAACCGCCGTCAGAACGTCAGCATCTGGCGGTATTCGGCCACGCGGCGGTCGAGGTCACCACGATCGATTTCGGCCAGGCGGTCGAGGCTGAAGTCCTCCACCGTGAAACTGGCCGTGACCACGCCGTAGGCGAGGGCCTCCTTCAGGGCCTGCGGGTCGAAGCGGTCGAGGGACGCGAGGTGGCCCATCATGCCCCCCGCGAAACTGTCGCCGGCGCCGGTCGGGTCGAGCACCCGCGGCGTCGGATAGGCGGGCATGACGTACATCTCGTGCTCGCTGAAAAACATCGCCCCATGCTCCCCCTTCTTGATGACCACGAACTTCGGCCCCATCGCCCGGACCTTGTGGCCGGCCCGCACGAGGTTCTCGTCTTCCGCAAGGAGCTTGGCCTCCGCGTCGTTGAGCACGAGGCCGTCGATCCGCTTGAGCAGCGCCTCCAGTTCGTCCCGCTGGATGTTGATCCAGAGATCCATCGTGTCGGCCACGGTGAGCCTGGCCTCCGGCACCTGGTCGAGGACGGACAGCTGCGTCACCGGCGACGAGTTGCCGAGAAAGAGAAACTTGCTCTGCCGATGGTTCTCGTGCAGCTTCGGCTTGAACTCGCCGAACACGTTGAGATGCACCTCGAGCGTCTCGCGGTCGTTCATGTTGGGCAGGTAGCGGCCCCGCCAGCGAAACGTCTTGCCTCCCTGAATCGTCTCGATCCCCGAGGTGTCGATGCCGCGATCTTCGAGAAACTTCGTGTGCTGCTGCGGCCAGTCCTCGCCCACGGTGCCGATCATCTTCACCGGCGAGAAGAAGCTCGCGGCGTAGGAGAAGAACACGCATGAGCCGCCGAGCACGTCGTCGCGCTTGTCGGTGGGGGTTTCGACGCAATCGAGGGCGACGCTTCCGACGACGAGCAACGGCATGGCGGTCTTTCCAGGGGTGATGAATTCAACGAGAGTATGACTGGTCGTCGTCGATTGGGAACCCCGCCCCACGGAGCCTCGCGCATGCATCGCCCCCTCGCCTTCACGTTGATCACCCTGACGTCGATGGCCGTCGCCCGCGGAGACGACTGGCCGCAGTGGATGGGCCCGGGCCGCGACAACGTCTGGCGTGAAGAGGGCGTCGTCGCCACGTTTCCCGCCGGGGGCCCCAAGGTGCTCTGGCGGATGCCGATCAAGGGCGGCTACGCCGGCCCGGCCGTCGCCGGCGGCCGTGTGTTCGTCACCGACTACGTCACCGACGCCGACGTGAAGGTGGCCAACTTCGAACGGAAGCCGTCGACCGGCACCGAACGGGTGTTCTGCCTCGACGAGGCCACGGGCAAGGAAATCTGGAAGCACGAGTATCCGGTCACCTACACGATCGCCTACCCCGCCGGACCGCGGTGCACGCCGACCGTGCACGGCGATCTGGTCTTCACGCTCGGCGCCGAGGGCGATCTGTATTGCTTCGACGCCGCCACGGGCCGAGTCGTCTGGTCACGCGATCTCAAGAAAGACTACGCCACGAAGGCGGCCCTGTGGGGATGGGCGAGCCACCCGCTCGTCGACGGCGATCGGCTCGTGTGCGTCGTGGGCACCGACGTGGCCCATGCCGCGGCCTTCGATCTGAAGACGGGCAAGGAGGTCTGGCGCACGGGGACAGCTCCCGAGCAGGGCTACGTGCCGCCGTCGATCATCGAGGCGGCGGGCGTGCGGCAGCTCGTGCTCGCGAAGCCCGACGGCGTCTACGCGGTCGAGCCCGAGACCGGAAAGATCCTCTGGGAGACGCCTTACAACGCCGACAACGGCTCGATCATCATGACGCCGGTCCGCGTCGGCGACTTCCTCTATATCGGCGGTTATCAAGGGAAGAATCTGCTTCTGAAACTGAAGCCCGACGCGCCTGGCGTGGAAGTCGTCTGGCGGAACAAACCCAAGCAGGGGATCTCGGCCGTCAACGTGCAGCCCTTCGTGGCCGACGGCCTCGTCTACGGCTTCCATGAAAGCGGCGAACTGCGGGCGATGCGGATTCCCGACGGCGACTTCGCCTGGAAGGGGGGCGGGCCGCTGGGCGAGCGGCCGCAGGGCTCGGGCACCGCGTTCATCACGAAGCAGGGCGATGCCAAGGGGGACGACCGCTTCTTCCTCTTCACCGAAACGGGCGACCTCGTGATCGCGAAGCTCACGCCCGCGGGCTACGAGGAACTCTCGCGAACGCATCTCCTGGAGCCGACGAACGTCGCCTTCGGCCGCGAGGTGGTGTGGTGCGCTCCGGCCTACGCCAACAAGTCGATCGTGGTCCGGAACGACACCGAGATCATCCGAGTGTCACTGGCAGAGTGAGCCGGCACGAGGCAACCCGTATACCCCGCGCTCGCGCTTGGGGCTTCCCGAAAGAAAGGGCGGCTCACCAACACATTTTCCGCGCGACATAAATTCCATCTACCCAGCGTTCGCGTGAGGGGCTGCCCGTGCCCCGAGAGCCGGGCTATGGGAGCAAGCGAAGGCAGGATGCCGAAGCGCAGCGGACATGCAGAGAGCCGAGGCCTGGAGGGCCGAGGTGAACGTCCGGCCCTCGGGGCACGGGCAGCCCCGACCTTCAACGAGCCAATCCGGGGGCTCGGGTTCAGCCGCAGAGCGGCAGGGCCCGGGCGAGACGGGCGAGCGACTGCTCGCGGCCGAGGATCGCCAGGCAATCGTAGAGGCCCGGGCCCACGGTCTTGCCCGTCACCGCCACGCGGACGGCATGGACGAGATCGCCCGTCTTCACGCCCGCCGCCTCCACCACACGCTTGAGCGCGGCTTCGAGCGCCGGCGTCTCGAAGGGCTCGACCGTCGTCACTTCCGCAGCAAAGGCCTCCAGCAACGGCCGCACGCCCGGCTTCGCGAGCCGCTGCTTCACGGCGGCCTCGTCCATCGGCGGCTCGTCCACGAGAAAGAAATCGGCGTAGCCGAGAATGTCGCCTGCCACCTTGAGCCGGTCGCCCGACGCCTCGATCACCTGCCGCACCGTCGCCACGGCCTCAGCCGGCGGCGGCTCGGCCACGAGCTTCGCCTTCACGAGGAAAGGCAGCATCAGGGCGAGCTTCTCGTCGGTCGACCGCTCTCCCATGTAGTGGTCCTGCACCGCCCAGAGCTTCTTCGGATCGAAGCTCGCCGGTGACGAGTTGATCCGCTCCAGCGTGAAGTGCTGGATGAGCTCGTCGCGCGAGAAAAACTCCGTCTTGTCGTCGTAGGACCAGCCGAGGAGCGCGAGGTAGTTGTCGATCGCCCACGGCAGATAGCCCACCTCGCGGTAGAAGTCGACGATCACGGGATTGAAGGTGTCGGCCTCGGGGGCCAGACCGATCCGCTCCGCGATCTTGGTGCCGTGTTCCGAGATCTGCTTGAAGTCGGCGTTCTTGAGATACTGCGCGAGTTTCCGCTTCGAGAGCTTCGTCCGGCTGCCCGGCTCGGCGACGAGCGGCAGGTGGGCGTAGGCGGGCAGAGCATAGCCCAGCGACATGGCGATGAACGCCTGCCGCGGCGTGTTGGAGAGGTGTTCCTCGGCCCGGATCACATGCGTGATCGCGAGGTCGTGGTCGTCGACGACGCTGGCCAAGTGGTACAGGCACGACCCGTCGGCTCGCTGGATGACATGATCCTGCTCGCGTTCCCAGGCAAACTCCACCCGCCCGCGGACGGCATCGTCGATCACCAGCGCGCCTTCGCGGGGCATCTTCAGCCGCACGACGCTCTGCCTGCCCTCGGCGGCCCACTTTGCCGCCGCCGCATCGTCGAAGGCCGCGAACCGTCGGCTGTAAAGGAAGGGTTTGCCGGCGGCCTGGGCGGCCTTGCGTTCCTCGTCGAGCTCCTCCGGTCGGGCGAAGTCGCGGTAGGCATGGCCCGCGGCGAGCAGCCGCTCGGCGGCGGCGCGATGCCCAGCGGCCCGCTGCGACTGGAAGTAGGGCGCGTGCGGACCACCCACTCCCGGGCCCTCGTCCCAATCGATGCCCAGCCACTTCAGGCCCGAGAGGATCGGCTCGAGCGCCTCGTCGACGTTCCGCTCCGCATCGGTGTCGTCGATTCGGAGGATGAACTGTCCGCCGTGCCGCCGCGCGAAGAGCCAGTTGAAAAGCGCGGTGCGGACGCCGCCGATGTGCAGGTAGCCGGTCGGGCTGGGTGCGAATCGGGTGCGGACGGTCATGCAGCGGTTCCGTTCATGCGGGCGAGTTTACGGAGCCGTTTCCGCTCCGCCTTCGACAGGTGTCGATGGTCGTGTTCCGACCCGTCAACATAAACTGTCTCGCCCTCGTCCGCTGCCGGCTCGTCCGCGTCGAAGGAGGAGCCGTCGGTCTCGTCATCCTCCACGGGCCGAGAAACAGCGGGTGCCTGCCGCTGCTTTTCCGGCTTGTCGGCCTTCACCTTCGGCTTTGCCACCCGTCCGCACTGGCCGCGCACCTCGCGGATCACCGACCGGGCCGCCGCGAGCATCGCGATCATGGCGAAGGCCGCGCCCAACGACCAGGCCGCGAGCCCTGCGACCACGACGCGTTCGCGACTCGCGGCCAGCCACGTCGCCGCCGCCGCACCGGCCCAGGCCACGAGTGCGGCCGACAGCCACAGCGCGGTGGCCGTCCGCTCGTGCAGGGGCAGCACTGCCCAGAACGCGACGGCCGTCAACGCAATCGTCGCGAGGGAAATCCACCAGCCGATACCGTCGGGCCCGAGCATGACTCCCGTCGCGTCCGACATCGCCGTCCCGAACAGCCGCCCCACCGGGACGATTGACGAGCAGGCGGCGATCAGGAACAGCGCGGCCATCCACCCCCACGCGCGAAACCGCCCCTTGTAGTCGTCGCGGCGGTGCCGCCGCATCAGCCGCACGATGACCGCCACGCCGGCAGCAGCCACGAGGTACATGTGCGCCAGCCAGCCCTGCAGCGACGAGGCCGTCCGCGGATCGAAGACCGCGTCGGCCGCCGCGAGCGTGCGGGCAAACCGGCCGCCGCCGCTGAAGAGTGACCGGCCGAACAGGTGCTCGCCGGCCCCGGCAGCGACCGCCGCCACGAGTGGCAGGGTGATCGCGAGGACCGCCAGCGACAGCCCGCCGATGCCGGTCGGCAGGAGCGTGGCCGGCCCCCGCTGCTTCTCCGGATGAGCTTCGGGGTCGTAGGCCGCCATCACCCGCGGTGATTCAGCGGCGGCGGCCTGCGCCGGATCGGCGGACCGCTTCCAGGAGACGACCAGGCGGCGACGCTGGTCGCGCCGCTGATTCGCATTCAGGGACATGGCAGGTTCGAATCCATTCGATGACGGTGACGTCCCGGCAATCCTTGCCAGAACGGGGGCGCGACACCCCGACGGAGACCAACAATTCAGACGGCCGCCCGCCGCCCAGGTGTCGATCCCTGCCCACTCTCCTTCGACCATGACGACGGGGGGCAATCAGCGGCCGCTGCCGCGGCATGAGAGAAAGCACGCCGTGCAGGTTCGGCACCGCCGGCTTCCGACGCACGGTCGCTCTAACCGCACCGACCGGCACGGTCGCGACGGAGGCCGGCGATTTGCCGCCCCGATCCAGGTCGGCTACGATCCTGCCACACGAGCCACGGTTGTCCCCCTTTTTTCGGAGCATTCTCATGGCCTACACGCTGCCCCCGCTGACCTACGCCTTCGACGCGCTGGAGCCCTACATCGACGCCCGCACGATGGAGATCCACCACGACAAGCACCACGCCGCCTACGTGACCAACGTCAACAAGGCGCTCGAGGGCCACGCGGACCTGGCGGCGTTGCCCGTCGAAAAACTGATCGCCGATCTGGAGAAGGTGCCCGAGGCGATCCGCACGGTGGTCCGCAACAACGGCGGCGGGCACGCCAATCACTCGCTCTTCTGGGAGTCGCTTGCCAAGGGCAAGGGGGGCGAACCGGCCGGCCATCTCGCCGAGGCCGTCCGCTCCGTCTTTGGTGGGTTCGACAAGTTCAAGGAGGAATTCACCAAGGCGGCCATGGGCCGTTTTGGGAGCGGCTGGGCCTGGCTCTCGGCCGACCCCAAAGGCAAGCTCCTGATCGAGAGCACCGCCAATCAGGACAGCCCGGTGATGCACGGCAACACGCCGCTGCTCGGCATCGACGTCTGGGAGCACGCGTATTACCTGCTCTACCAGAATCGCCGCGCCGACTACGTGAGCGCCTTCTACAACGTCATCGACTGGGACGCCATCGGCAAGCGGTTCGCCACGATCAAGAAGTAAGCGACCACAGCCTCCTGCCAGGCTCGCCCATCTTTACATCGCCACCGCTGCGTGCGAAAGCGCTCGCGGGATGACGTTGACTCGCCTTCCGGCGGGATCCTATTCCCCTTTTCCTGGGTACATGGATCCCGTCCGGAGGCAGTTTGCATGATCACGGCGTCGAAGTGGCAGCGGTTTCTTGCCGGCACGGCCATCCGGGGCACGGTGGCCATGGTCGTGGCCGTGACCGCGGTGGGCTGTAAGTCTGGCAGCAGCTGGACGGCCAAGCCTTCGTGGTGGACGTTCGGCGGCAGTCCCGAAGACGCGTCGAAACTCGCGTCGGCCCCCCCTGCCCCGACCGACGTCACCAAGCCATCGGCGGCGGCCAAGCCGTATCCGACGACCACCACGCCCGACGGTTACGTCCTCGCCAACTCGCAAGCGGCCGGACAGTCGTCGACGGCATCCGCGGTGCAGCCGCAACTCCAGTCGCCCGTCGAGCCGGCAGCCGTCATTTATGGGTCGCGGCCCGCCGCGCCGACGACTCCCGAGGCCCTGCCGACCGCCCCCGCGCAGGTGGCTGCGTCGAACGCCCCTCCGACCGGACTTTCCTCGATCACGCCGCAGGTCGGCCCGTACGGCAGCGCTCCCGCGGCCGCTCCGCAGGCTCCGGCCGCAGCAGCGGCGTTTGGTGCCGCGGCCGGCACGGCCGCCGTTGAACCTGCCGGCACGCGGGTCGCCGATGCCCGTGGAGCCGACAGCTGGTCGACGCCGCCGGCAGCCATGCCGGCCACGACCGAGTCGCGATATGGCTCGACGATGGGCAGCCGCTTCTCCGGCGGCTCGATGCCCGCGGCGCCGGCCTCGACGTCCGGGGCATTCGGCAGCCCGGCGGCCCTGCCCTCGGAAGTTTCACTGCCGCCGTCCTCTGCCGCCCCGGCGGGCATGCCCGCCAGTTCCGCGCCGGCTGCGGCGCCCCTCGCTCCTCCCACGCCGACCCGTCGACCCGATCCCGGGTATCGCCCGGGAGGGACGTCGAGCTACCGCACGAGTCGCACGATTCTTGCCGGCGCACCGACGGATGAGACCGGAGCCGTGCAACAGGCGTCATTCCAGACAGACTCCGGCACGGGCCCCTGACAGCCGCCCAACCGCCGCGACGGGCCGCGTGGTAGATTCAGGCCATGCGTCCGAGTCACACGCTCACGTCGCTCGCGGTGACCTCGCTCGTCTGCTGCGGGCTGCTGGCCTCACCTTTTGCGTCGCGGCCTGCCGCCGTTGCCGATAAAATGCCGCAGTATCGGGTGCATGCCCGCGGCACGTTCACGCTTCCCGAAACCGTGGCCGACGCGGACGGCAACGGGGTGCGACTGACGGGCGTCAGCGGCGTGACCTGGCTCGGCGACGACCGTTACGCCGCCATTCTCGACAACAGCCATTGGCTGGCCCGCTTCCGCCTCACGCTGGCGGCCGATGGTGCTGTCCGCGGCATCGAGGACCTTCGGCTCGTGAGACTCAAGGAGCCGCACGACTATGAAGATGTCGCCCCCTGCCCCGACTCGCTCAGCCGCCGCATCGTGGCGCATCGACTGCGGAGGGGGGCCGCCGATCCCGGCCCCTGCCTGCTTGTCTGTGAAGAAGACACCCCGGCGGTGCGGGCCGTCGCGCTCGAGTCGGGCGACCTCGTCGGCGTGGTGCCGATCCCCGAATCGCTCCGCAGTCGGCGGCCGAATCGCGGCCTCGAAGCCCTCACCGTCGATTCCGATGGCGGGCATGTCTGGACCGCGAACGAGGAGGCCCTGCCCGCCGACGGCCCACCCCCGACGGAAGCCGCGGGCACGGTCGTGCGGTTGGCCCGCATCCCGATCCCGACCGGCGACAGCGAGGCGAAGAGTGAGACACGCGAGTTCGCCTACCCAATCGATCCACCGCACCCGTTCGTGCGGGTGCTGAAGGGCGAGCCGCTCTCGGGCGTGGCGGCGCTCGTGTCTTTGGGCGACGACAGACTGCTCGTGCTCGAGCGCTCGGGCGGTCCCGGCCTCCCCCCCTTCGAGAACCGCATCCATCTCGTCGACTGCTCGCAGGCAACCGACGTCTCGGGCGTCGACCGCGATCTTGCCGGCCGTGCCGCCGACCTGCTCACCAAGCGACTTCTCTGGAAAGACTCCCTCGGCTGCAATGTCGAGGGGCTCTGCCTGGGCCCCACGCTCGCGAACGGCCGCCGTGCCTTGATCGCGATCGCCGACAACGGCGGCCTCGGCGCGCCGACGGAGATCGTGGCATTCGCCCTCGAAGGGCCGCCGCCTGCTCGGCCTACCAGCCCATGACCATGTTCGACTCGATCACCTTGCGGGCCCGGTCGAGATCGTCGCCGGTCTCGTGCATGTAGAGCCGGATCGCGTGGACCTTGTCGCCCGCCGCCTTGGCGAGGCACTCGCGGGCCGTGCTGCACGGATTCGCCCGCGAGTCGGTGAGCCCCAGCGCCGACTTGGAGATCACCCACGAGTCGCGGGGACGGCGGGTGAGCCGCACGATCTTCTCCCCCGGATAGGCGTCGTGCACCACCGCCGAGGCGGCCTGCTCGTCGACGGCCCACGAGATGATGATGTGGGCGTCGGTCTCGATTTCATAGAGGGGCATGGCGTGCGCTCCTGAGCCGGATGGAGGCGAGGGTACGGCACCCGGTCCGGGGCGTCAAACCGACGGCCGGTCCGGAACCCCGGTCCAGCGGCACCCGCGGCATAGAATGGTCGGCGACGTCGCGTCGCGAATGCCTTCGAGCACCGCCGGCATCTTCAGGCTGATCGATGAACTACGACCGCCACGGCTTTCCGATCCCACCGGAGTTTCCGCTTCCCACCGCGGGGCAGGAGGGTTTGCCCTCGCGCCGCGACGCTCCGGCCGCGCCGCGTCCCGTTCGCTCGGCGGGCCGCGGCAAGAGACTGTTCCTGGTTGGTGTGCTGGCGGCGGTCGTCGTGCCGGGCCTGCTGGCACCCGGCATCATGCCGGCGATTTCCGACGCCGTGGTGCAGTGGTCGCTGGAGCGGGCCATGGTCCGTGAGGCTCGCGGTCATGTGGGGGCCGCGATCGGCGACGTCGGACGTGCCATTCGCTGGACCGACGACGACGCGTCACGCCGCAGTCGCCTGCTCTGCTGGCGAGCGATGCTGCAGATCGAGAACCGTGACCCACGATCCGCCATCGCCGACGCGGATCAGGCGATCTCGATCGCCCCCACGTTGGCGCAGCCCCATCGCGTGCGGGCGCTCGCCCTGGTGATCATTGGCGATTCCGACGCCGCGCTCGCCGACGCCCAGGCCGCGGTCGAACTCTCCGGGCCGGCCGACCCCGAAGCCCTCAACCATCGCGCCTACATCCGCGCCCTGGTCGGCCGTGATCTCGATGCCGCGCTCGATGACATCGATGCGGCGCTCTCCGAAAACGGTGAAGGAGCCCCCGAGTTTCTCGACACCAAGGGGCTGGTGCTCCATCTCCTCGGCCGGCATCACGAGGCGGTCGACCAGCTCAATCTCGCGATCGACGGCACCCAGAAGACCCGCCGCGACCTGCTGCTCCTCGCCGGCCGCGCCGACCCCGACGAGCTCGCCTACCGGCTGCGTTCGCTCGACCACGGGCTCGCCGTCATGCACCAGCATCGCGGCCTGGCCTGCCAGGCGCTCGGCCTCGATCGCCAGGCGAGGCAGGATTTCGAAATCGCCAAGCGCAAGGGATATTCTCCCGAGAAGGGTATTTTTTAGCCGAGTCCGTCCGGTGTTCTGGCCGTGTGGTGGCCGTTCGCTATACTCGGGGCTCGATGAAGTGGACACCCGTCACCGGATGCCGCTGTTCGGCGTCGCTACGGCGACCCGCTCGGCCCGACACGGGGGTGTAGCTCAGTTGGTTAGAGCGCCAGCCTGTCACGTTGGAGGCCGCGGGTTCGAGTCCCGTCACCCTCGCTCGTCCACCCGTCGATTCAGTCCCGCAGGATGCGGCTCCGGCCGCCTGTCGTCCGCCCCGTGCCAGGCAGCCCCGTCGATGCATCGGGCCCCCACGCCCCACGCCGCACGGCGGTGGTGACCGGGGCCGCCAGCGGCCTCGGCCGCGCCTTGGCCGACGCTCTCGTCGATGCCGGCTGGAGCGTCGCCTGCTGCGACCTTCCCGACGCGATTCACCGCTGGCAGGCCGACGGTCCGCCCCCGCCCGACCATGTGCTCCGGCTGGGTCTCGACGTCCGCGACGCGGCGGCATGGCGGGCGGTCCACGACCGGCTCCGCGGCGAGTGGCAGGGGCTCGATCTGCTCGTCAATGCGGCGGGCGTCGGCGCGACCGGCGAAGTGGGCACGCTCCCCGAGTCACAATGGCGCCGGGTCATCGATACCAACCTCGTGGGCACCGCCCTCGGCTGCGAGACGTTCCTGCCGTGGCTGCGTGCCGCCCGACGGAGATCGCACGTCGTCAACGTCGCCTCGATCGCGGCGACTCTCGCCCCACCGTCGATGGCCGCCTATGCGGCGAGCAAAGCGGGCGTGGTCGCGCTCTCCGAGGCGATCGCAGCCGAATGTCCGCGGCGCCGTCCGGGGGTGACGATCGTCTGCCCGGGCTTCTTCCGCTCGGGGCTCCTCGACTCGTGGCACTTCACGTCTGCGATCGAGAAGCGGGAGGCTGAGCGACGGATGGCAGTCACGTGGTGGACGAGCGACCGCGTCGCCCGCCGCGTGCTCCGCGCGATCCACGTCAACCGCCGCTACGTGGTCGTCGGGCTGCAGGCCCGCTGGCTGTGGCGGCTCAAGCGGCTCGCCCCGCGGGCGACGACGGCGCTCGTGCGTGCGATCTACCGCCGGCTGAAGTAGTCGCCGGCCACCCGGGCTGAGATTCGGGGAGGCGACGGGATCCGCGTGAGCGTGACGAGCATCGAGGATTTCGCTCGCCAGCGAGGGAAGCTCCAGGGCGGGTGGAGCGAAATACTCCTGAGAGGAACCTCATGCCGTCCCGCCGCCGGCGTGTGGGCGAATCAGTCGAGTTCCTCGAGCCAGGCGCGGATCTCGTTTTCGTACTCGCTGGCCAGACCGCCCACGATGAGCTGGCGATGGAAGCTGGCCGCGCCCCCCTTCTTCATGTCGGCATCCTCGGCGCTCGGAAACCGTTTGGCGGGATCTTGGGCGATCAGTCCGCGGCAGAAGTCCATGAGCAGCTCGTTGCAGGTCACTTCCGTCGGCAGCAGCTGCGGCAGCCGGTGGACGAGCGACCGCTTGGCCTCCAGCAGATCGCCGAACGACTGCAGGCCCGAGAACAGCGGCTGCCCTGAAAGCATCTCGATGAGCACGTAGCCGAGGCTGGCCAGATCGGAACGCGGCGTGTTGTCGCGGCCCTCGAGCACCTCCGGTGCGGCGTAGGCCGGCGTGCAGGTCCGGGTCGGCGGCGGATCGTCGACGGGATGGCCCGAGCCGATGTCGATGATCTTCGCGTTGCCGGTCCGCTTGACCATGATGTTGGCGGTTTTGATGTCGGCGTGGACGATCCCCTCGCGGTGAAGTGCGGCGAGTGCCGCGAGGCATTCCCGCACGATCGCGATCGCCACTCCCGGCTTGAGTCGCGATTGCCGGGGGCCTGCCGTCACGATCACGTTGTTGAGATAGGTCCAGCGATCCTCGTCGACACTCGCCCTGGTACGCTCGAGGAGCTCGGGCGCGAGGAGCCTCGAGAGGTCATAGCCGTCGATCCACTCCATCTCCATGATCCGGACCATGCGCTGCTCGACGAAGTTGTGGACGTCGAGCAGGTTGTCCTGCTGGATCTGGGCCACCCGGGCCGCGACCGCCGCGATGCGGTTCATTGCCTCCACATACAACTGCTCCGACGCATACCGCTCGGGCGAGAAGATCTTGAGCGCGACGGGTAGCGTGAAGTTGTCGGTGCCGCGCCGGGTGGTGAGATAGACCACCCCCTGCCCGCCCGCCCCGAGCCGCCGCGAGAGCGTGTGGTATTCGGTCCAGTTGAGACGGCCCGCACTGAGGATCTCGGCGTAGCGGGCGAGGAGTTCCTCAGGGCATTGCCCCCCGACATCCCCCGCGGCCGTGATCGTGGGCCGCTCCTCGTGCATGATGGTCGTGCTCATCGTCCACTCCCCTCGTCGGGCGGCTCCGGAAAGCCAAGTCGTTTATCGACGAGATTCCGGAGGGGCCGGCCCTGCCGATACCTCGAGAGATTGTCGCAGAAAAAATCGGTCATCGCATCGATTCGGTGTTTTGACTGTCCGCCCACGTGGGGCGTGATCAGGAGTCGCGGCGCCGTCCAGAGCCGGCTCTCGGGCCGGGGCGGTTCGTCGGGGGTGACGTCGAGGGCCGCCGAGTCGAGGTGACCGCTCTCCAGCGCATCGACCAGGGCGTCCTCGTCGACCAGCGGCCCGCGGGCGACGTTGACAAGAATCGCTCCCTTCTTCATCCGGGCGATGGCCGTGGCGTCGATCATGGAGCGGGTGTGTTCGGTGAGGGGGGCGCAGAGAAAGAGCACGTCGATCTCGGGCAGTAGATCGGAAAGCGTGTCGGGGCTGCCGAGAAACTCGACGGCCGCCGGCTTCCGCACGGGAAACCAGTCAGTCGCGAGAATCCTCACGCGAAAGGGCTCGAGCACCTCGACCAGCCGACGGCCATTGCCTCCCATCCCCACGATTCCGACCGTGGCTCCGGTGAGATCGACGGTCGGGCGGCGGACAAACTCGCGGCGGTGCTGCTGTTCGAGAAACAACGGAAACCGTCTCGTGCAGGCCACGGCCATGCCGACGGTCTGCTCGGCGACCTGGTCGGCCAGCACGCCCGACGCGCTCGTGACGATGATCTCGGAACCGACCACCGCTGGCACGAGGCAGTGGTCGAGGCCGGCCGCGGACGACTGAATCCATTTCAGCCGCCCCTCGGCCACGACCCTGTCCCACGGAACAGGCACCTTGGGGTGGCCGCAAAAAAGGTCGGCCGACGGGAGTTCATCAGCCACCCGCTCCTGGCCGGCATCGACGAGCGTGGCCTCGGGGACCACCGCCTGGATCTGGGCGACGTGTTTGGGCTCCACGGGATAGCAGAGAACGATTCGCATCCCGGCGTTTTCGCAGGGGGAGAGCCAATCTGGCAAGCCTTTTCCGGAGGCCCTTTCGGCCGGTTCCGTGTTTCATGGGCTTGTCGCCGCTGCATTTCCGGGTTCAATAGGGTGATGGATTTCGGTCGCGGGCCAGTTCCTCCGTCGCCGACCAACCTCGCTCGGAACCCCATGCGACTTCCCATCATCGCTATCGCCGCGCTCGCGTTCCTCCGGATCGTGTGCGGCCTGCATTTCTTTCTCGAAGGCTTCGCCCACCTCCGAGACCCGGAATGGTCGAGCGCAGGCTTCCGCAAGGCGGCGGTGGGGCCCCTCGCCGATTGGTACCGCTCGGCGCTGCCACAGACGGGCGACTGGTCGGGCACGCTCGGGGCCGTCGACGGCCGCTCCGTGGATGAGGCCTCGAAAGCCTGGCAGCAGACCGTTGTCGACAGCTGGCAGCGACTCTTCGAAGCCCGAATCAAGAAGGTTCCGCTCGCGGCCGACGCCCGTGCTGCCGCCGAAAAGAGCCTCGAAACCGCCCGCGCGGAACTGGCCGATTACGCCCAGAGCCTCGAAGACGACCTGACCGACTACCGTCTCCAGGTGGCCCGCTTGGGCGTGATGGAGCGAAAGCCCGAGGCCGCCGAGATCCCCTTCGAACGGGAACGCGTCGCTAAAAAGAAGAAGGAGCTCGGGGCTCAGGCCGCCAGCTGGATGAAGGATGCCGCGGCTATTGGCCACAAGCTGACGGCCGAGTGGGATGCCCAACTGCCCTCTGATGCCGACCGCGGCCGCGCGGGCTCAGCCGCCGAGCCGACGAAGCTCTGGCGGGCCGACCGATTCGTGAGCTGGTCGCTCGTCACGATCGGGGCCTGCCTGGTGCTGGGCGTGCTCACCAAGTTCAACGCCATGGGGGGCGTGTTTTTCCTGCTCAGCGTGATCGCCACCCAGCCCTTTTGGGCCGCTGGGGCCCAGTCCACGTACGATCAATGGGTGGAAGTGGCGGCGTTGCTCGTCATCGCCTCCCTGCCTACCGGCGGCTGGACCGGACTCGACTATTTTCTGAAAAAATGGTGCCCGCTGTCCTCGTGCTGCGGGACCTCACAGCCGTCCTGCTGCACCCCCTCCTGACGTCCACGCCCGCCCGCCCTCGAAGGTGACCCATGAACCTGACCGAACAGCAGAAGACGATCGGCAAGGAAAACTTCAACGACGTCGTCGCCATCACGCGGCGTGATTTCCTCACCGGCACGGTGGCGGCGGGGCTCGCCAGCGGGGCCGGGCTGGGCTCGATCTACTTCGGCTACGGCAAGAGCGTGGGCGACCCGCTCCGCGTCGGCGTGCTGGGCACCGGCGACGAGGGGAGCGTGCTCCTCGGGGCCCATAATCCCAACTACCTCAACGTTGTCGCGATCGCCGACATCCGCCCCTACAACGTGTTCCGTGCCTTCCACGGCGACGTCTCGAGCCCGACCGCCTATCAGGCCCGCCCCGGGCTGATGGCGAAGTACAAGTGGTCCACGGAGGATGCCGCCCGCGAAAAGGTGAAGATCTACTCGGCCTACGAAGATCTGCTCGCCGACCCGAACGTCGAGGCCGTGATCATCGCGCTGCCGCTTCACCTTCATGCCGAGGCATCGATCAAGGCGATGCGAGCCGGCAAGCACGTGCTCACCGAGAAACTCATGGGCCACAGCGTGCACGAGTGCAAAGAGATGGGGCGGGTTTCCCAGGAGACCGGCAAGATCCTCGCGACCGGCCACCAGCGGCACTACAGCATGCTCTACGACAACGCCGTGCATACGATCGGTACGGCGAAGCTCATCGGCGACCTGCACTCGATCCGCGCCCAGTGGCATCGCGGCAACCTGCCCGGCAAGGATTCCTGGAAGCCGCCGATGCCCGACGACGCGTCGCTCGCCAAGCAGCTCGCCGGCTGGAAAAAGGATCTCGAAAACGCGAAACCGTCCGACATCGACTCGCTCCAGAAGAAGATCGCCCAGCTCGAGGCCCAGATCTCTGATTCCCTGCTCGATGCCGCGAAGTATGGCTACACGCAGATGTCGCTCCCCGACGGATCGGACCGCCCGCCGCTGCAGGAACTCATCCGCTGGCGGCTCTGGAACCGCACGGGCGGCGGCCTGATGGCCGAGCTCGGCAGCCACCAGCTCGACGCCGCCGGCATCTTCGTGTCGGCGATGCACGGCGCGGGCAAGAAGGTGAAGCCGCTGACGGTCACCGCCGTCGGCAACCGGAGCATCTTTCCGGCCGACCGCGAGATCGACGACCACGTCTACTGCATGTACGAGTATCCCGCGCCGGGATACGAGGATGACAAGAACAAGAAAATCGTCGTCACCTACTCCTCCATCAACGGCAACGGCTTCGGCGGCTACGGCGAAGTGGTGCTCGGCACGAAGGGCACGCTCGTGCTCGAGCAGGAGCGCGACGTGATGCTCTATAAAGACTCGTCGAAAGACACCCGCGTGACCGTCGCCAAGGCGAAGGACGGCTCCCCCACGCTCGACACCACGGAGAGCGGTGGTGGCGGTGGCTCCGCGGCAGGCGGCAAGGCCGGTGCCGCCGACGCGGCCCCGTCCCGGGGCTACACCGAGGAGATGGAGCACTGGGCGTGGTGCATCCGCAACCCGTCGCCCGAAAACCAGCCGCGGTGCAAGCCGGAGGTGGCGATCGCCGACGCGGTGATCGCTCTCGTGAGCAACATCGCGCTGGCCAACCCGACGTCGCAGGCCCGGATCGACTTCAAACCCGAGTGGTTCGACATCTCCAGCGACGAGACACCCGAAGGCGTGAAGCCCGACGTCAGCCGCAACGGCTACAAGGTCTGATCCGGTTGACGGTCTGATCCGGGCGGCATCGCGACGGAAACAGGCATTTCACCAGTTCGATGACGGTGACCGGCACGAGCGCCAGCCCGAGCACGAGCCCCCACTCGCTGCCGAGCGTCGAGTCGATCTCGAACAATGGCTGCGCCGGTGGCAGCATCACGACGCTGAACTGGAGCAACCCCGAGAGGACCACAGCCAGAAGCAGGGCCGGGTTGCCGAAAAAGCCCAGCTGAAACGCGGTCGAGCGGTCGCTGCGGCAGCCGATGGCAAAAAAGAGCTGGCTGAACGCGGCGACACAAAAGGTCACGGTGCGGGCCGCCGGCAGCCGGGCCTCGTCCCCCTGCCAGGTGATCCAAAACGCGGTGATCGCCACCGCGGCCACGATCACTCCGTGAGCGACGATCTGGACGCCGCGAATCCACGGGATCACCGGCTCCCGCGGCGGCCGTGGCGGTCGCGTCATGATGTCCGGCTCCGGCGGCTCGAGCCCCAGCGCGAGTGCCGGCAGGCCGTCGGTCACGAGGTTGAGCCACAGGATCTGG
The DNA here is from genome assembly GCA_021414115.1 of Planctomycetia bacterium. GTDB lineage: Bacteria > Planctomycetota > Planctomycetia > Pirellulales > UBA1268 > QWPN01. Next base: position 6,318 of record JAIOPD010000129.1, on the reverse strand, counting down.
ATCGCAGCCAACGGTGCGGGCCATCCGGCCACGGCGGCGACGAACATCACGAGCACCTCCCCCGCGTTGCACGCGAGCAGGTAGTGCATGAACTTCTGGATGTTGTCGTAGATGCCCCGCCCCTCCTCCACCGCGCTGACGATCGAGGCGAAGTTGTCGTCGGTGAGCACCATGTCGGCCGCCTCCCGGGTGACGTCGGTGCCGGTGATCCCCATCGCGATCCCGATGTCGGCAGCCTTCACGGCCGGGGCGTCGTTGACCCCGTCGCCCGTCATCGCCACCACCTCGCCGAGACGCTGCAGGGCCCGCACGATGCGGAGTTTGTGCTCGGCGGATACCCGGGCGTAGACGGACGTCTCGGCAGCCACGGCCGTGATGGCCGAGTCGTCCAGGGCGTCGAGTTGCATGCCGGTGACGACGCGGTCGGTGCCCGGGCCGACGAGCCCGAGTTCGCGGCCCACGGCGAGCGCCGTCGCCGGGTGGTCGCCAGTGATCATCACGGGGCGGATGCCGGCCGACCGGCAGCGCTGCACGGCAGCCCCGGCCTCGTCGCGGGGCGGGTCGATCATGCCGACGAGGCCCACGGACACGAGACCACGTTCGATGTGGCTCGCGTCGTCGTCAAGCGGCTCCTCCGCCGGCACGTCCCGCCACGCCAGCGACAGCACCCGCAATGCCTGCTCGGCGAGACCGGCCGCTGCCGCCAGGATTTCAAGGCGGCGTTCGTCGTTGAGCGGCACGACGCGGCCGTCCCGCTGCTCGGCGACGCAGTCCGCGAGCACCGCCTCCGGAGCCCCCTTCGTGGCCAGCATGCGGCGCTTCGCATCGAGCCGCACGACCACGCTCATCCGCTTCCTCGTGGAGTCGAAGGGGATCTCGAAGATCGTCGGCTCGGCCGGATCACTCGCGGCCACGCCCCCCTTCACCGCCGCCACGACCAGCGCCCCCTCCGTCGGATCACCGATCACCTGCCAGCCGGCGCCATCGGCTCCGGGCAGCAAAGTGGCGGTAGTGCAGCGGGCCGCGATCCAGAGCAACGTGCGGAGATCGGGCTCGGCGGCCGGCCCCACGGTCTGGCCGTCACCCGGAGCATGCGGATGAAACTCGCCCCGGGGCTCGTAGCCCACGCCCGTCACGCGGTAGTGGTGGCCCGCGGTGATGATGTCGCGGACGGTCATCTCGTTGCGGGTGAGGGTGCCGGTCTTGTCGGAACAGATCACCGTCACCGAGCCGAGCGTCTCCACGCTCGGCAGGCGGCGCACCAGCGCGTTTCTGGCCACCATCCGCTGCAGGCCGAGGGCGAGCACGAGCGTGACAACCGCCGGCAGGCCCTCGGGCACCGCGGCCACGGCAAGGCTCACCGCCCGCAGAAGCACCTCTCCGAGCCTGCCAGTCCTCCAGAGTTCGCCGAGGCCGCCGCCGCGGGACAGTTCCAGCAGGAAGATCATGCCGACCACGGCGAGGCAGACGGCAACCAGGATTCGGCCGAGTCCCGCGAGTCTCCGCTGAAGCGGCGTCGACTCCGGCGGAGACCGCTCCAGCATGCCGGCGATCCGGCCGATTTCGGTCGCCATGCCGGTGGCCACGACGACGGCCGACCCGCTGCCCGCGGCGACCACGGTCCCCGCATGCACGAGCGAGAGCCGATCACCGAGCGGGGTGGCGGCGGGCAGCGTCTTCGCCGGCGACTTATCGACCGGCATGCTCTCGCCGGTGAGCGATGATTCCTGAACGAAGAGCCCGAAGGCCTGAAGCAGCCGGGCATCGGCCGGCACCTGATCGCCCGCCTCGAGATCGATCAGATCGCCCGGCACGACCTCCCGCGCAGGAATCGACGCCCGTGTACCGTCGCGCACCACCCGCGCCGTCGGGGCCGCCATGCGCTGCAGCGCGGCCAACGCCTGCTGCGCGCGTTCCTCCTGGAGGAAGCCGATGATGGCGTTGACGAGCACGATCGCCACGATCGCCGCCGCGTCGGCCCAGTCTCCCATGACACCGGCGATCGCGGCAGCCACCACCAGGATCCAGATCACGAGCTCCTCAAACTGGCGGAGGAAGTTCCGCCACCAGGGCCGCGGCGGCGGCTCGTCGAGCGCGTTGGCGCCATGGGCGGCGAGTCGGCGGACAGCCTCGGCCGTCGCTAGCCCGCGTACTGGGTCGGCCTCGAGACGGGCGATGACGCCGTCGAGATCGACGGCATGCCAGGGCACGGGCGTGAGAGCGTGGGCCTGCGGTGCTCCGGCCCTCGTACCGCTCGCTGCGTTCATCGTCAGGCCTCGGGGTGGATCGCCGGCCATACCACTCCTATTCTAGGGAGCCAAGAAGATCGCCTCGAGACGGCTCGGGTGAGGACGCATGGATTGGAAGAGCCGAAAGACAGCCGATGACTGCCTACCGCGACGAGGACGAGGACGATGACGATGAACCAACCGTCCCCTGCCCCTATTGTCGTCGTGACATACTCGAAGATTCGCCGCGGTGTCCGTACTGCGAGCAATATATCTCGGCCGAAGACCATGCTGGGCCAAGCAAGCCCGCCTGGGTGATCGTCACGGCGCTCGTCTGCCTCGCCGTCGCGGTGTGGTGGGTCTTGGCGGCGTTTTGAACGTTTCCCCCAGTGACCGGCCACCGCGCCGAACTGTCCATCGAGCCACACCGCAGCCAGACGCCCTCGAAGCTTTCCCGAGAATCCGCCCGCGAAAGATGCCGATGTGCGGACTTCTTCGCGATGCACCCCTCGATCCTCCTGGGGGTGAAAGAGCGCCGGTGGTGAAAGAGCGAACAATGAGTGAACACACCTACAACATCATCGAGTTGGTCGGATCCTCGCACACGAGCATCGAAGGAGCGGTTCACAACGCCATCGCCACGGCAGCGCTGGCTGAAAAGCATCTCCGGTGGTTCGAGGTCATGGAAACCCGTGGCCACATCGAGGAGGGCAAGGTGGCCCACTGGCAGGTGCGGATCAGGATCGGCGCGACCACGGAACACTGAATCTCGCCTGCTGCCTGGAGCCGGAAAGACTTCCTGGCGACGGCGCCCCCCGACGCGTAAAGCGATGACGCGATGAATCGAGCATCCACGTTCCCCCCGCGCATGGCGATCTGGGCGCTCCTCCTGGGCGTGGCTACTGCCGTCCTCGTCCCGTTGATGGCCGACGACCCCGTCGTTCCACGGCCGCCGTCCACCGCTCAGGTGACGTCAGGGCACCAGTTCCGGTTCGAAGTCGTGGAGAGCTTCGATGCCAGGTATGCAGGGGATACGCCGGGCCACATCGGCCGCGGTGGCGGGATTTCCGGGCATCCGCATGTGGCGCTCGGAGATGAGGTGTATCGCGTCGGGCCCGGCTCCGACCGGGCGATCGGCGTGGTGACCGGCGTGAAATGGGATCGCCTCAAGGAGAGCCTGACTGTCGAGTTTCACCCCCGGGGTGATGACCGGATCGCCGTGGGCGACGAGGTCTGGCTCGACGTCAGCCCGGACAGGCCACCGATGGCCTCACGCCCATGAAGCGGACAGCCGCACTGTCCACCTGAGCCCGCATCGAGAAAGAAGCGGCCCGCGGCTCTTTCCGGCCTTTCGGCATGACGCCTTCGTAGCGTTCCGCGATCGAGGACGGCGACACGCGTGAGCCGGCCGTCGAGCGGTTTTTCCTTCACGAGGTATGCACTCATGAAAACGATGCTTGCGAACTGTGTCATCGGGTTGTTGACGGTTGTGGGGATCAGCATGGCGGCGAGCGGCGTTCGTGCCGAGCCAGCGAGCGGTCAGGCGGAGCATTCCAGCAAGATCCCGGAGAAGACACTGGATGTCGTTGAAGCTGTCGTCGAGTCGGGCCACTTCACCACGCTTGCCAAAGCCCTCAAGGCGGCCGGACTCATTGAGACACTCAAGGGAACGGGTCCATTCACGCTGTTCGCTCCGACTGACGAAGCCTTTACGCACTTGCCCTCGGGCACGCTCGACGACCTGTTGAAGCCGGAAAACAAGGAAAAGTTGAAGGCGGTGTTGCTGATGCACGTCGTGCCGGGCGATCACCTCATCGCCGACGTGAAAAAGATGAAGGACGCCACGACTGCGGGCGGAACGAAAGTTGAAGTGACGCACCATCTCCTGACGGGCGTGCATATCGGCACCACGAAAGGGATGGCTCACGTGAAGAACTCGGACATCAAGGCCGCCAACGGCGTGGTTCACATCATTGACAAGGTTCTCATGCCGTAACGCTCGCTGACTGTCCGCGTCAGAGAGGGCTTTCAATCCTCTTGTGCCCTGTGCGAACGGAACAGTCGCGCAGGGCACCGTGGATTTTCACGGCGACGGCCTGCCGATCCAAAGACCGCCGGGCCATGAGTTTTCGGCAGCGCCCTCGTTCCGTCACTACCTCTCTCCTGGAGCGGTAGCCGTCTTGGGAGACACCATGAGCACCCTTCGCTTCGACATGCTGATCCTGGTCTTGGTCCTCGCCGGAGCCATCATCGCGGGGGTCTATCTCTTCATGCTGGCCGTTCCACGGAACGACGACGAGCACGTGCATGATGGAATCGGCGAGCCCGGGCATATGAAGACGCATGTCCTCAAGACGCTGGCAAGACTGCGGCGCACGTTTTCCCGGTAGCATTTCCCACGCCGCCGATGGCGCAACGCCAAGAGCGTGACGATGACAGATGCGAGCAAGGCTACTCTGGCCGAGTCGGGAGGGGTTCCAGTCGGAACGCTCGTCGAAAACCCCGCGGCGGCGCCCGCCACGCCTACGTGGAAGACTGCCCGGTCTGCTGCCACTCCATGTTTCTGCACGTCGAGATCGATGGTGACGGCGAAGCCCATGTCGAAGGCGCGCGCGAATGAGCCTGCTCCCGCCGCCACACCTCCCGTCAGGAAGCCCCAAGCGGAAGCGCGGGGACTCCGCCCGCCACCCCAACCCGCTCCCCATCACGCCCACGATGCCACCCGCCGCCTTCACGACGGCGGAGATCTTCTCGGGGAGATCACCCTCAGGGATTGGCAGCCTCCGGTATGGATCGCCCTGGAGAAATCTTACGGCCCATCTTCACGGCGAGTGTGGAGCCTGTTGTGACGCCCGGCGGCAGAGCCCTGAAGTGTCCGGAGGCACAAAGGACGCTCTGGCCGGATGAATCCCCGGCAAAGAAGCCTGCGCTGATGGTGCTTGGCTACCGTTGCCCCGGTTCGTTTCCTGCACGTCCCTCGGAGTTCAGTCATGCGTTACCAGTCTTGCTCGGCATTCGTCTTCGTCCTTGGCGTCGCTTTGCTGGGTACCCAGGGGTGCGCCCCGAAGCCCGCCGAGGAGGCCCTGGAGCACACGGTTCGCAAGGTGCCCGCTGAGACTCCTGCGCCGATAGCGGAGTCCCCGGCTGCGAAAGCCGTCGACGACGCTCTCGAAGCCAAGCAAGACTTTGAGCGGGCGTTGAACGAAAACCTTGAACGGCTGGACGAGGAGATTCGTGAACTGCAGACCAAAGTCGCGAACCTCAAGGAAACCGGAAAGACTGAGTGGACGGAGAAGATGACCGATCTGGACGCCAAGCGCAAGACTGCAGAGACCAAACTCGACGAGATTCGCAAGTCGAGCGGCGAGGCGTGGAAGCACCTCCGGGACGGTGCCCGCAAAGCCAGGGAAGAGCTGGAGCAGGCCTTGAGGAAAGCAGTGAGGGAGTTCTGAGCCAGGATCGCGGAACCCCCGAGCAAGTGGGCGGACCAAGCCAGCCCCGATCTGCAGCACCACCGGCAGATTGCAATGAAACCGGCGACGAGCGTTCCCAAGCCCGCCGCCGTGGCTACACTTCCGAACGCCATGGCCAAAAAACGCTCGATGCACCGTCGCAGGAGAAGACCGGCTGCGGACCTCGAAGCGACGTATATCTGCGACTCATGCGGCGAAGAGATCGTCGTTCCAATCGACGTTTCAGCGGGTGCCCATCAAGACTACGTCGAGGACTGTCCGGTCTGCTGCCATCCGATGAGCCTGCACATCGACATCGCCCCGGACGGCGAGGCCCATGTCGAGGGGGAGCACGAGTAAAGGGCTTCTCGTTTCGCTGGGTCAGTCCCCTACAGAAGGCTGGCTGCGGCACAGTCAACGTAAGCAGAGAGCCGCACCGACTCGCACGACGAAAGCGAAACGGCCGTATCCCTCGCGATTGCGAAGGATACGGCTGATCAGATACCCCCACGGGGAGTCGAACCCCGGTTTTCGGGCTGAGAACCCGACGTCCTGGGCCTCTAGACGATGGGGGCAGGACGCACTCGTTCTAGCAGTGTCGGTCGGGGTGTCAAGCAGACTTGAACCGCCCCGATCCG
>JAIOPD010000123.1 GCA_021414115.1 Planctomycetia bacterium | reverse complement strand
CTCTGGGCGGCTTGCCTACAACGGCCGGCCTGCGGTTACTCCCGGCGGCCCTCCCCACGCCAGGAATGACCTGCCATCGAGCGGCATTGGCGGGGCACACTGAAAAGGTGCTTCCGGCTGACCGCTTCTATCGCGGACGTCCGAGCAGGTCGGCCGGACTGCGAACCCCGCGGCCTCCGCGATTCAGCACATGCGTGTAGATCATCGTGGTCTTCACGTCGCTGTGGCCGAGCAACTCCTGAACCGTGCGGATGTCGTAGCCCGCTTGAAGCAGGTGCGTGGCAAAAGAGTGCCGAAAGGTGTGGCATGTCGCTCGTTTCGTGATGCCCGCCCGCACCACGGCCTCCCGAATCGCTTTCTGGATGACGGTCTCGTGAAGATGATGCCGATAGAACACGCCTGTGTCAGGGTCGCGATAGTTCGTGGACGCCGGAAACACCCACTGCCAGGGCCAGGCTTGTTCCGCGGCTGGATGTTTACGAGCAAAGGCGCCCGGCAGCATCACCCTTCCCCTGCCCGCTTCGACTTCCGCCTCATGAAAGCGTCGGCTGCGATGGAGAAGCTCACCGAGAGGACTGCACAGGCACTCTGGCAGCATCGAGACCCGATCCTTGTCGCCCTTGGCCTGACGGATGGTGAGTTCGCCCCGTTCGAGATCGACGTCTTTCACTCGGAGCCGCAGGGCCTCGAGAAGCCGGAGGCCCGCCCCGTAGAGAAGCATCGCCACAAGCCACCGATGCCCGGTCAGGAGGGCCAGAACCCGCTCCACTTCGTCGGCCGTCAAAACCGTCAGGAGTCGCACCGGCGGACGCGGGCGACGTTACGCACCTGATCCAAGAGCCGCGGCTCACCTGCCGCCGAGCCGGAGGGCGAAACCGGTCGCAGTGGAAGCCCGGCCGAGTCATGGTTCATTGGACATCACCTCACGGACACGGCATCCTCGACGCCAATTAGTTTGACGAGCGCGGAGCCGGTGAGGGGCAAAATTTCTCTTGGGGCACCTGCATCACGTCGCCGGCGGTCACGCACGCATGAAGATGCACGTGGTGGTTGGGCGATGAGCCGAAGCGGGCAGGTGCGTCAGCCGTGCCGCAGGGCGGCGAGCTGCGAGTGCACGCCATCCACGAGCACGTGCAGGTCGCCGTGCCAGTCGATCGCCACGCTCTGCTGGGTGGCGAGATTCTTGAACTGCGCCGTCCCGGCGGCGAACTCGTTGCTGCCGATCACGAGCGCTGCGGGGAAGCCCCGCTTGGCGGCGAGCTTGAGCTGCTGGCCCACCTTCTTCGCCTCGGGAAAGAACTCGACGGCCATGCCTGCTGAACGGATGGCGGCTGCGATCCGCAGGTAGTCGCCCAGATGCTGCTCGTCGAAGTGCACGAGGAACAGATCGGCGGGCGTCTCAACGGTCGCGTTGCGGCCGAGTTCCTCGAGGCCGGCAAGCAGCCGGTCGATGCCGAGCGATGCGCCGACACCCGGCAGCGATTGCTTCGTATAGAGCCCGGCGAGATTGTCGTAGCGGCCGCCGGAGCAAATGCTGCCCAGGGCCGGCAGTTCGTCGAGAAAACTCTCGAGCACGATGCCCGTGTAATAGTCGAGGCCCCGGGCGATCGAGGGGTCGATGGCGATGCGTCCTGCGGCCACGCCCGCGTCCCGCGCCCCTGCGACGATCGTCCGCAGCGCCGCCACGCCCGCCCGCCCCTGCTCTACTTCGCCCACGAGTCGGTCCAGCCGCGCGAGGACGTCGTCGGCCGCCCCGCCGAGCCCCGCCATCTCGAGAAGAGCCGCCACCGCGCCGGCCTCGACACCGTGGGCGGCCAGCTCGGCCGCGACGGCCTCGGGGGTCGCCTTGCCGAGCTTGTCGAGGCTCCGCAGGACCGCGGTCGAGCGGTCGGTGAGACCCAGCCGCTCGAGGATTCCGGAGAGCACGCGGCGATCGTTGACGCGGATCGTGAACTTCACGCCGATGGCCGCCAGAAGGTCGTGCACCACGAGCACCATCTCGAGATCGGCGACGGGGCTCGTGGTGCCGATCGTGTCGAAGTCGCACTGCATGAACTCGCGATACCGGCCGCGCTGCGTGTTTTCGCCCCGCCAGACGGCGGCCATGTGATACCGCTTGAAGGGCAGCCCGAGCTCGTGCATGTGCTGGGCCGCGAACCGCGCGAAGGGCACGGTCAGGTCGAACCGCATCCCCACGTCGCGGCCGCCATGGTCCTTGAAGCGGTAGAGCTGTTTGTCGGTCTCCTCGCTCCCCTTGCCCGTGAGGATCTCGAGATATTCGAGCGCGGGCGTGTCGATCGGCGCGAAGCCGTACGACCGGTAGACACGGCGGGCGATCTCCAGGACCTTCTCGCGGGCGAGTGCCTGTGCCGGCAGATGGTCGCGGAAGCCCTTGAGAGTGCGGGGTTCGATCACGTGCTGGTCCCCGTCACACGATCGGCAGGAGTGCGGGCTTCGGGCTGCGGATCGACTTCCCGCGGTTCTTCTTCTTGCGGCCGTCGCCGAGGCATTCGCCCCCCGGGCCGAGAACGGCGTCCATGTATTCCTCGACCTGCTCGCACGTCTCGAAATACTGGTCGTAGACCCAGTCGTCCTCGTACTCGCAGTCCTTGGTGGTGTACTCCCGGCAGATCTGCGGCCGCGTCTCGTAGATGCCGCAGCGCTGGTCGGCTTGCAGGTGCTTGCAGACGGTGTGCACGCAGACGTACCAATCGCCGTCTTCGGTGAAGACGGTGGCGTGTTCGTGGAGCAGAAACCAGCGGATGTATTCGAACGCCTCGCGGGTCGTCGGCGTCTCCAGCGGCAGCGCGAAGTAGCGGCAGCACTTGGCCGTGCAAAACTCGCAGAGCACCTTGTCTGCGGGCACGTCGCCGCGCTTGGGCTTGGCGACCAACTGGGGGAGCGGGATATCGGCGGTGAGCATCGGCGGCCTCCGGACGGGGGCCGTTACTATAGCGTGTTTCGGGGGGGCTGCCGGCGTCCTATACTGCCGACTCTTGTTCGAGTCGAGGAAGGGATTCCCACGATGCCCAAACGCTGGCACATCCGTCCGCACGACCCGGCTGCGGTGGCCTCGCTCGAGAAGTCGAGCGGCGTGTCGAGCATCCTCGCCGGACTCCTCGCGGCCCGTGGAATCACGGACCCCGCCGCGGTCAAAGCATTTCTCTCGGGCTCGCTCGCCGACCTCCGCGATCCCGAAACGCTGCCGGGCGTGCCCGAGGCGGCCGACCGCATCCTTGCCGCGGCACGGGCCGGAAGGAAGATCGTGATCTACGGCGACTACGACGCCGACGGCATGTGCGCGACGGCGATCCTCGTCTGCTGCCTGGAGGCGATCGATGCGAAGCCCACGTGGTATGTGCCGAGCCGGCAGGAGGAGGGCTACGGCCTCAACGCCGAAGCCCTGGCAACGCTCGCCGCGCAGGGAGCGAGCCTGGTGGTGACGGTCGACTGCGGTATCACCGGCGTCGCCGAGGCGACGATTGCCCGCGACCTTGGCCTCGAACTGATCATCACCGACCACCACAACTTCGCCGAAACGTTGCCCGAAGCCGATGTGCTGGTCCATCCGCGGCTGCCCGGTGGCGGCTATCCCTTCGGCGGCCTGTGCGGCGCCGGCGTGGCCTTCAAACTCGCCTGGGCGATCGCCACCCGCGCCAGCGGATCGAGCCGGGTCACGCCCCGGCTCCGCGAGGCGCTCCTCCGGGGCATCGGCCTGGCGGCCTTCGGCACGGTCACCGACGTGATGCCGCTGGTCGATGAAAATCGCCTGTTCGTCAAGCACGGCATCGAGAATCTTCGTCAGCGTGGCGGCCCGGGACTGACGCGGCTCATCGAACTCACCGGCCTGCACGAGCGGTCGCGACTCGAGAGCGAAGACATCGCCTTCAAGCTCGGCCCCCGGCTCAACGCCGCCGGCCGCATGGCCACGGCCTCCAACGGCATCGAACTGCTCGTCACGGAAGATGCCGCGCGGGCCGCGTCGCTGGCCGATTACCTCCACGAACTCAACACCCAGCGGGAGACGGAGGAGCGGAGCCTGCAGCTTGCCGCCGCGAAGCAGGCCAAGGACGAGTTCGATCCCGAAGCCGATGCCGCGCTCGTGCTCGCCGATCGCGGCTGGCACAAGGGCGTGATCGGCATCGTGGCCGGCCGGCTGGCCGACCGCTGGCATCGGCCGGTGGTCATGATCGCCCGCGACCCGCTGCAGGGCGGTCCGGCGACGGGGAGCGTGCGAAGCGTGCCGGGGTTCGACGTGCTCGCCGCGCTCAAGGCCTGCGCGGGGCACCTCCTCGGCTGCGGCGGGCACGCCGCGGCGGCTGGCCTCCAGATCGACGACGCGAAGATCGACGACTTCCGTCGGGCGTTCGTCGCCGAGGTCGATGCCCGCCTGCCCGACGAGCTCCGGCGAGCGCAGATCACGATCGACGGTGAGACGTCGCTGGCGGCCTTGACCCGCGACACGGTCGAACAGCTCGAGAAGCTCGCCCCGTTCGGCGAAGGCAACCGGCGTCCGGTGCTCTGCGCCTCCGGTGTCACGCTCGCGGAACCGGCCCGTACCATGGGCCAGTCGGGCCGCCATCTTCAGCTGCAGCTCAAGCAGCATTCCGCCCGCATCCGCGGCGTGGCGTTTGGAGCCGGCGAGTGGCTCCCGCACCTGCCGCTCCCGGGCCAGCCCTTCCACATCGCGTTCCGTCCCAAGATCAACGAGTTCCGCGGCCGCCGCACCGCCGAACTCGAGATCATCGACTGGCGACCCGACGGCATCGACGTGGCGAGCGATCTTCCCGACCTTGCGACAACGACTGCTTGAAAGGTCCCCATGCTGACACGCTCTCTGTGGCTTGGATGCCTGCTTTTCATCGCGAGTGGTGCAACTCGCGGCGACGACTGGCCGCAGTGGATGGGGCCTGGGCGGGACGGCGTGTGGCGCGAGCAGGGCCTCGTCGGATCGATCCCCGCCGCTGGGCTACCGGTGAAGTGGCGGGTGCCCGTCGCCGGCGGCTACTCTGGTCCGGCGGTGGCCGACGGACGCGTGTTCGTCACCGACTACGTCGTCCGTGAAGGAGAGCTGGCCAACAGGCCCAACGACCGCAACCTGCTCGCGGGCAGTGAACGAACGCTGTGCCTCGATGCGGCGACCGGACGACTGCTCTGGAAACACGAGGCCGACTGCCCCTACTCGATCTCGTACGCCTCGGGTCCACGGTGCACGCCGACGGTGGCTGACGGCCGCGTCTATGTGCTCGGCGCGGAGGGCAATCTCGTCTGCCTCGAGGCCGCGACGGGCAAGCTCCTGTGGTCGAAGGACTTCAAGCGCGACTATGCGGCCCCGACCCCCATCTGGGGATTCTGCGGCCATCCGCTCGTCGAGGGCGATCTGCTCGTGTGCCTCGTAGGCGGACCGGGCAGCGTGGCCGTGGCCTTTGATCGGAAGACCGGCGCGGAGCGCTGGCGGGCGCTCTCCGCTAGCGAGAGCGGCTACTGCCCGCCCACGATGATCGAGAGCGCCGGCGTGCGGCAGCTGATGATCTGGGACGCCGACAACCTCAACAGCCTCGATCCGCAGACGGGCCGGCTCATCTGGTCGCAGCCGCTCAAGCCGATGTATGGGATGGCGATCATGGCGCCGCAGATCGCCGACACGAGGCGCGGCCGCGTGCTCTTCGCCAGCGGCATCGGCCGCGTCGGCGCGCTCTATTCACTGGCCGCCGACAGGCCTGAAGCAAGCGTCCTCTGGCGGGGCGAGCCGAAGTCGGCCGTCTACTGTGCCAACAGCACACCCTTCATCGCGGGCGACACGCTCTACGGCTGCGACTGCGACACGGGCATGCTCACGGCGGTGGAACTCGAAACGGGCCGGCGGCTCTGGGAGACGACCGAGCCGACGATGGGCGGCCCGCGCCGCGGCAAGCACGGCACGGCGTTCCTCGTGCGGCAGGCCCAGGCCGTCGCCTCCGACCCGCCAACTGCGTCCAGGGTCTGGATCTTCAGCGAAACGGGCGACCTCATCCTCGCGCGGCTTTCCGCCGACAGGTACGACGAACTCGGCCGGATACATCTGCTCGACCCGACCAATGAATGTTTCGGTCGCGAGGTCGTCTGGAGCCATCCGGCGTTTGCGGGAGGCTGCATTTTCGCGCGGAACGACCGGGAACTGGTCTGCGTCAGGGCGGCTGAATGAGGCATTTTGGCCCCGCCGCGGCCGCAAGGAGCGACGTTGTCCCGGGCCGGCGAAGCGTGTAATCTCTTGATCTCTCCCCGTGCGGCGACGGCAACGATGCGTCGAGCCGCACGAGATCGGGGCGTAGCTCAGCCTGGCTAGAGCGCTACGTTCGGGACGTAGAGGTCGCACGTTCGAATCGTGTCGCCCCGACATTACTTACCGTACGAAACTGCACCATCCCGGAGATGGGCTCGTCCGTGCGGCCGTCACCGGTGCCATCGCCTCCTTCGGCACCGGGTTCGACCGACGGTCCCCGGCAACACGCCGGGGCGCCCTGATTGTCGTGTGGCGTGTCGAGCTGACCTCGCCGCGTTGCGGGATCTCTCGTTGCAACGCACGGCCGTCGATGCCGCGTCGGTCCGCCAGCTTCAAGAGCGGCTGCCCGACGCGAGAATTTCCCTCGGTGGCGATGGCACGTGAACCGAGAGGCGTGTGCCGGACGGTGACGTGGCGTGAGCCGGATAAGTCTCCTACCGCCGCCGCGACGGAGTGGTGCAGCTCGCGCGGGCTCACTCGAGCGGCGGTTCCGGGAACAAGCCGGGCAGCCACTCGTGCGCGACGGTCGCCGGAAACCCAAGCCGGAGTGGAGCCCGCGACGAATCAGAGACCAAGACTCCGCGGGCAATCAACCCCGACGTCACTCGCCGGGCGGTGCGGTCGCTGACGTCGAGCAGTCGTTCCACGTCGCCACGGTCAAGTTCGCCGCGCGCGAGCAGCGATTCGAGCAAGCGATCGGATCGCGAAGCCAGCCGACCAGCAGCAACTTCCGCATTCGCCCAGCGGACGACGCGGCCGACAAATGCTTCTGGCTGAACGAGCTGTTCCATGAACGTCACCTGATCGAGGCAGACGCCGAGAAAGAACCCGATGAAACCGGCCAGAGACTCCTCGCTCAGGGCACCGCGGCCGTCCAGATCGCCACGCCGCGGCTGATCACACTCTTCGAGGTGATCCTTGTAGGCTGTCTCCCGGCGGGCGAGGCCACGCGCGATCGACCAGATACCGCTCGAGCCAATCGCATCCTGGAGCATGGCATGAGACATCAGCCGGGCAACGCGGCCGTTGCCATCGGTGAAGGGATGGATCCAGAGCAGTCGATGGTGCGCTGCCGCCGCCGCGAGAACGGAATCGAGTTTGCCGAGACGTGCGTACGCCTCCGCAAAACGGTCCATGAATCTCGGCACCGCCCCCGGGCTTACGGCATAGTGGCGGCCCACGGCCACATCTGACACCCTCCACTGACCGGGCACGACGCCCTGCCGCGTGCCGGCATCGGGGTTCTCCACCCACAGCAAGGGCTCGGGGAGATGCTCGCAGAATCGCTGGTGAATTTCCCGGACTCCGGCGGTGGTTGCCGCCCGTCCAGCCAGTCCGCCCGCGTCGATCCAGGCCTGCACGGCGATGTGCGACCGCGCCTCCAACTGAAGATCGCGTTTCCTCGGCTCGTTGCTGTAGTCGGCACGCAACGCCCGCTCGATGTCCACGGGGTGGGTGTCATGGCCCTCGATGAGATTGCTGTAGTAGCAATTCATCGAACGGACGAGATGGGCAAGCCCGCCGGCTGCCCCCTTCGGCAGGCTGCGGTCAAGCCGCGTCGAGGCGGCGACGAGTTCCAGAGCCTGATCATTGAGGTGCGACCGCCACCGGGACGCCTCGCCGACGAGCATCGGCTCCATCAGGCTGGAGGCTTCGTTTCTGTCGAGCGGCGTGTCCATACCCACTGAGCATGACCTCTTTCTTGGCCGCTTTCTGCGGCCTGGCAAACGAGCCGTAACTCAAAGTAATTTAATGACTTGCGCCTCGCGTGCCAAGGCAGCCACAGCCATTTTTGGCCGGATTTATGGCCGAGAAAGACTCGTCAGAGAAAAGGGCGTCGGGAATTGTTTTCTGATTCAGAGTCCCAGCGGGCCCGTCGTTTCCTGTTCGCGCTGCTGTTTCTTCGCTGGAAACTCGACCACGACGAGCGTCTTTGCCGCGGGATCGTAGGCATACTCCTGGTAATAGGGCAGCATCGGGAGATGTAGGCCGCCGGGACTGCCCGGCTCGATGATCGCCGCCATGAATTCCTCGTAGGTCTCGTCAGCGAGTCGTGCTCGATCTGGTGCATCTTCATCCGCTGTTCGACGGCCATCACGGCGATTTTTCCGACACTGGTGCGATAGGCATCGGCATAGACCTCCAGCCCCTCCCCCTTGATCTGCATCTCCGCGAGCACGCCTCCGTCGGCCAGGGTCTGCGACAGCTCGAGGACGTTCTGCGTGGTCTTGCCGATAAGGATAGGTCGGCCAATGGCACTTCGGCAAGCGACGGCCGAGCGGGGCGGATCATGAGGAGCAGCCGCCGGAGCTGATCGGGCCGTATGCGGCCCGACCGTCGAGGCGCCGCGGTGCTTCCTGTCCACACTCAAGGCCAGATTTGTCTCGTCAGCGCAGACCGGTCTTGAAACCGCCCTTCTCACGGGCCGTCCGCACCGCGGCATGGGATCCCGTCAGAGGCTGCGGATGTCGATCACGGGCAGTTCGTCGGGCGACGCCTGAAAGATTGCCCGGTCGTCGTGGACCTGCACGAGCTCTCCCCAGTCGGCGGGTGGCCCGCGGGCGGGAGACACGGGCGGCGGTTCGAGCGGTTCGCCGAGATGTGCCAGGATCTTCCGGATCGGCCCCGGATCGGTGATGAACGCGATGAGTCGGATGTCGCCACCACACCCCGGGCACTCCAGCGGAAACTCCTCGCCCACCCGAGCCATGAGTTTGGCCCAAGCGATCCGGGAGGTGTCGTGAGAGGGCGGTTTGTCGCATGAGTCGCAGCAGTCGGCGGTGGCATCTCCGCCCGCCGCATGTCCGTTGACCGCATGCCGACCGGTCGCGGCATCGCGCCGCTTGCCGAGATTCCCGATGGCGAGGGCCGTGACGGCGGACCTAAGCTTGTGATTCGGGGCGAACACCCCTGGCTTGTTTCAAATCGGCGGGCGATGCCGGTGCTTCCGCGGCGGCGGCACGAGATCGGCCAATCGGCGGCAAGAACGTGACGGCGGCCACACGGATGATGCTCGCCGGCCACTGCGACCAGATCGGGCTCATCGTCCAGTATGTGGACGGCGACGGCTTCATCTCCGTGCAGCCGATCGGCGGGTGGGATCCGATCCAGCTCGTGGGCGCCCGCGTCACGATCTGGACGGCCGCGGGGCCGGTCCCGGGCGTGATGTCGCGGAAGCCGATCCATTTGCTCACCGACGAAGAGCGGAAGGTCGTTCCCAAGATGAAGGATCTGTGGATCGACATCGGTGCCAAGGACAAGGCCGACTGTGAGTCGGTGGTCCGCGTCGGTGATCCCGTGACGCTCGAACTCAAGGTGCAGGAGCTGCGAAACGGCCGGGCCTGCTCCGTCGCCATGGAAGACAAGGTTGGCCTGTGGGTTGTGCTGGAGGCGTTTCGGCGGGCGAGTGCCGCCGGTCCCCTGCCCTGTGCCCTGTATGTGGCCAGCACCGTGCAGGAGGAGATTGGCCTGCGAGGCGCACAGACGAGCTGCCACGGGATCGATCCGCATGTGGCGATCGCCGTGGACGTCACCCACGCCACCGACTGCCCCACGATCGACAAGAAGTCGGAAGGCGACGTGGCCCTCGGTAAGCGACCGGTCGTCTATCGCGGGCCGAACATGAATCCGCACGTGGTCGAGCGGCTCCTGACGGCCGCCCAGTCGAAGGAGATTCCGGTGCAGCTGGGGGCCAGTGGCCGGGCGACGCCGACCGACGCCAACGTGCTCCAGACGACCAGGTCGGGCGTGGCCACGGGGCTCGTGAGCATCCCCAACCGCTACATGCACTCCGCCGTCGAGACGATCAGCCTCGACGACGCCGACCGGGCCGCCGACCTCCTGGCCGCCTTCTGCCGCGGCCTGGAGGGCACGATCTCCTGGGCGCCGTAAAAAAGGACAGCCCGGTTAATGGCACTGCCGGCACTCCCCCAACCTCTCCTCACCAATACACGTCAGTGCCAAACTGCTTGAACGCTGGATCTCGCGTGACGAGTGTGATGCCCTCCAGCGCACTTTGGGCGGCCAGCATCCGATCGAACGGATCACGGTGGGGGACTCGGTAGCTGCCTGCCTTGAGTGCATGGCAGGCCTCGATCGACATGAGCGCGAATCCGTCGGCGGCGACCAATTCAGTGAATCGATCGCAGGCGCCTGCTGCTTCGTCGAGTTTGCCGAGACGAAGTTTTGTTGCAATCTCCCATGCGGTGGCCGCACTGACAAAAATGATGTTTGACTCGTCAGCAATGGCCGTCCGGGCGGTAGCAGACAGCGATTGATCATCGGTCACCCACCAAAGAAAAGCGTGCGTGTCGAGCAGAAGTCTCACGCGTTTTCCTCCCAGGCAGCCAATTCTTCATCGGAGAGGGGCTCGAAGAACGCCTCGGTCACGCGCCCGCGGAGGCGGCCGGGTTGACGCTGCCCCTTGCCGGGAGCCAAAGGCACCAATCGCGCGTACGGCTTCCCAGCCTTGGCGACGATGATCTCCTGGCCGGCATGAGCCTGTTCCAGCAGGCGAGAGAAGTGGGTTTTGGCTTCGTGGACGTTCACAATCACGCTCATGAGTGGGCTCCGCGAGTGGGCTCCGTGAGTGGGGGAACGAACGAACATCTGAAACATTTATAGTTAAGTCACTGGACTAAGTCCATAAGATAGCCTTGTCAATGGCGCTGCCGCGACCATTTCCGAGCCGGGGCACGATCTCCCAGGCTCACTAGGTCTGCTGCTCCGGCCGCGTTGCCGTGCATCACTGCCCGCCGCGAACTTTCATCGGAAGCGTGAAGATCTTGTCGCGGGCCGTGATGAACAGCGTGCGGCGGTCTCGGCCGCCGAAGGTCACGTTCGTCGCGGGCAGCGGGAGCGGAATTTCGCCGAGGGCCTTTCCATCGGGCGAGAACACGCGGATCACGGCGGCCTTGGGCGTCATGTAGAGGTTGCCATGCTCGTCCACGGCGAAAGCCGTCGGACCCGGTGTCAGCAAACCGCCGGCGCGGGCCGAGACGGCCGAGCGGGGCGGATCATGAGGAGCAGCCGCAGAGCTGG
Organism: Planctomycetia bacterium; assembly: GCA_021414115.1. Lineage (GTDB taxonomy): Bacteria > Planctomycetota > Planctomycetia > Pirellulales > UBA1268 > QWPN01. Next base: position 763 of record JAIOPD010000123.1, on the reverse strand, counting down.
TCGGGCTGGATGCGACCCGATCGTGGAGGTGCCGAAGAGCTTCCTATCCACGCTCAAGGCCGGATTTGTCTCGTCGGCGCAGACCGGCCTTGAAACCGCCCTTCTCACGGGCCGTCCGCACCGTGACATGGGATCCCGTCAGAGGCTGCGAATGTCGATCACGGGCAGTTCGTCGGGCGACGTCTGAGTCACGTCGCATTCGTTGTGGACCTGCACGAGCTCTCCCCAGTCGGTCGGTGGGCCACGGGCGGGAGAGACGGGCGGTGGTTCGAGCGGTTCGCCGAGATGTGTAAGGATCTTCCGGATCGGCCCCGGATCGGTAATGAACGCGATGAGGCGGATGTCGCCACCACACCCCGGGCACTCCAGCGGAAACTCCTCGCCCACCCGAGCCATGTGTTTGGCCTTTGGCGTCGCGAGGTGTCGTGGGAGGGCAGTTTGTCGCATGAGTCGCAGCCGTGGCAGGTGGCATCTCCGTCCGCCGCATGTCCGCCGACCGCATGCCCACCAGTCGCGGCATCACGCGGCTTGCCGACATTCCCGATGGCGAGCGCCGTGACGGCGGACCTGATCTTGTGATTCGGGGCGAACACCCCGTGATACCGGTGCCGGTGCTTCCGCGGCGGCGGCACGAGATCGGCCAGCCGGTCCAAGATGTCACACTGCGAGAGTTCGACGACGCCGTTGGCACCCGGGACGATGTGTGTGGCAGGTAATGGCTATGGCGTAGGGTCGCCAGCCGCCTTCCTGGTCGCGAGCCTGT
>JAIOPD010000009.1 GCA_021414115.1 Planctomycetia bacterium | reverse complement strand
CGGTTTCAAGGCCGGTCTGCGCCGACGGGAAAAATCCAGCCTTGAGCGTGGATAGGAAGCTCCTCGGCACCTCCACTATCGGGCCGCATCCAGCCCGGCCAGGCCCGGCTGTTGCTCCTCATCATCCGCCCCGCTCGGCCGACGCTTGCCGAAGTGCCATTGGCCGATCTATCCTTCATTGGCCGACCTATCCTTTCGGCACGGGATGTGTTGGCGGCCCGTATTCCCTTGCTTGCGCTGCGGGCTTGGATAGAGAGCGGGCTTGGATGAACCCGTTCCCATGCAAGCCCGAAGCGCAAGCGAGGGAATCCGTGTTTACCCATGCAATCGCGGTGCCGAACAGGAGTGGCTGCGTCCCCTTTTTACTCGCGCCTCCCTCGATCACCACCGCCACGAGAGCCCCGAGCCGCCGAAGAAATCCGCCGCGGCCTCGTTGAGCCCCACCGCGGCGTGAACGTCGATCTGCAGGTTTGGCAGCAGGAACCAGTGCAGGCCGCCGTGCGAATAGGCCTGCTGCGGCACGCCCACGCCCCCGACCTGCGCGAACACCACGAACTCACTGAACAGCATCACCCGCCGTCTGAGGTCATACTCGAAGTTGAAGGTCTGCAGGTATTCGGTGTAGTAGCCGGCCGCCTCGGGATTGCGACGCCGATTGACGTTTGTGTTGCACTCGATCTCCGTCCGCTCGCCCACCCGCCACGCGTAGACGAAGTTCATCCCTGGCAGCACCTCGTCGGCTGAATAGGCCGGGCTGCCGGTTGGCACCCGCATCTGCGGAAAGATCGTGAGCTCGGGCAGGATGCCGGCCTGTGCCGCCAGGGCCACCTTCGCGCCGAGATAGAGATCGTCGCTGCCCTGGAGGAAGCTCGTGGCCGCCGGCCCCGCCACCGACTCCGAGAAGGCGTTGTATTGGATGCGAAACTCGAACCACTCCTGAAAGAGCCCGGCCCGCACGAGCGTTTCGGGATACGAATGAAGCTGCGTGGTCGTGCCCGCCGCGTTGTCGACGTAGAACGTGTAGCCGTTCTCCACCTGCACGCGGCCGAGCCCCACGGTCGAGGCCGCCTCGGCGATGTGTGGCCGGTCGGTCACGATGCGATCGCCGTAGAGCCCCTCCTCGCCACCTCCGTCGTCGCCGCGGTCGTAGCGATACGAGAGCAGCTTCATGGGCCGCTCGTCTGACGCGGCGAGGGCAAGCGGTGCGTCCACCGGGAGCGTTGTCGCCACCACGGCCATGAAACTCGCGAGCAACTGGCGCAGTCCGTCCCACGAAAGTCGCTGAAATCGCTCCATGCCCTCTCAATCGGCATGGATCTTCGTTACCACCGTCAGAAGACGGAACAAAGGAGCTTCTCCCCCAGCCTCCGCCGCCTTGCCGCTTTGCCGCAGTTCCGCATCTCCCGCGGTTTCCATGGGCAGAACGCCAAATCTTCCCGTCATGCTTCCCCGTGGCGGCACGTGTTCAAGTTGCCGAATGCGGCCCCGAGCCCAACAAGATGTAATCTTATTGCCAGGTTCCAAAAAGAGCTGCGTCCCAGTCCTGTTCGGTACGGCAGTTGCATGTCTCATTCGTTGATTTCAGGATTGATGCGGGTTTGTTGGATCCGCAATACGGATTCCCTCGATCGCGCGTCGGGCTGGCCGATCTCGTGCCGCCACCGCGGAAGCACCGGCATCGCCCGCCGATTTGAAACAAGCCAGGGGTGTTCGCCCCGAATCACAAGCTCAGGTCCGCCGTCACGGCCCTCGCGATCGGGAATGTCGGCAAGCGGCGCGATGCCGCGACCGGTCAGCATGCGGTCAACGGACATGCGGCGGGCGGAGATGCCACCGCCGACCGCTGCGACTCATGCGACAAACCGCCCTCTCACGACACCTCCCGGATTGCGTGGGCGAAACTCATGGCGCGAGTGGGCGAGGAGTTTTCGTTGGAGTGCCCGGGGTGTGGTGGCGACATCCGACTCATCGCGTTCATTACCGATCCGAGGCCGATCCGGAAGATCCTGACACATCTCGGCGAACCGCTCGAACCACCGCCCGTCTCTCCCGCCCGTGGCCCACCGACCGACT
>JAIOPD010000128.1 GCA_021414115.1 Planctomycetia bacterium | reverse complement strand
GGAGACTCCGCGAAGCCTCAAGCGGCGGGTTGACGAGATCCGTGGCATCTTCGCGAAGTATCAGCAGGCGAAGCGTGGCCTGTCGGAGGGCAACCTCCGGCTCGTGGTGTCGATCGCGAAGAAGTACCGCAACCGCGGCCTTTCGTTCCTCGACCTCATTCAAGAGGGCAATGCGGGCCTGATGCGGGCGGTCGACAAGTTCGAATACCGCCGCGGCTTCAAGTTCTGCACGTATGCCACCTGGTGGATCCGGCAGGCGATCACCCGCGCGGTGGCCGACCAGAGCCGCACCATCCGGATCCCGGTGCACATGGTGGAGACGATGAGCCGCGTGCGAAACGTCGCCCGCCAACTGCTCCAGGAATATGGCCGCGAGCCGACGATCGAGGAGATCGCCGCCCGGGCCGGCACGCCGGTCGATGAGACGCGTCGGGTGACGGCGATGAGCCGCTACCCGATCAGCCTCGACCGTCCGGTGGGCAACAGCGAGGACAGCCACTTCGGCGACCTGCTCCCCGACACCGGCGCCGAAAACCCGGCCGTCGGTGCCGCGCAGGAAATGCTTCGCAACCGGATCGCGAAGGTCTTGAAGAGCCTCTCCTACCGTGAGCGGGAGATCATCAAGCTCCGCTACGGCCTCGGCGACGGCTACAGCTACACGCTCGAGGAAGTGGGCCACATCTTCAAGGTGACCCGCGAGCGCATCCGGCAGATCGAGGCCAAGGCCGTCCGCAAACTGCAGGCTCCCGCCCGCAGCGAAGAACTCTCCGGCTTCATCGACTGAATACACGCCCGCCGGGCCATCCATGGCCCCGGCGGGCTGATTCGGTGGCCCGCCCTCCAGGCGGGCACTTGGGGGTAGCGCTCACCATCCATGGCCCCGGCGGGCTGATTCGGTGGCCCGCCCTCCAGGCGGGCACTTGGGGGTAGCGCTCACCATCCATGGCCCCGGCGGGCAGCGGTGGATCGCGCGCACTCCCCGCAAGGAAGCCCCAAGCGCCAGCGCGGGGTATACGCCCTCCACCCCACCTCACTCCGCGTCACCCTCACGGGAAGCCACCCGCTTGCCCGTCGCTCGCGCTCCGGGCTTCCCGAACACCCGACGCAACGTATCGCGGAGAGGCGACGGCCCCTCCGCAAGGAAGCCCCAAGCGCCAGCGCGGGGTATACGCCCTCCACCCCAATCCGCCCCCCCGCGAGGCAAACCTCGAGCCGGGACCGGGCGAAGCCGACGAGCGTTGAAGATTTCGCTCACCCCGGGAAAAACCCTCCAACCAAGGGCAAAGCGAAATATTCCCGCGAAGGATGCTTTGGCCGGTCCCGGCGGCCACGACCACAGGCCCCGCTCATTCCAGCCGGATCTTCGACAGCTATGATCTGCCGACAACGCGGCCCCCTCCCACCAAGGACCTCCCCCATGCACCGCCTTGCGCTCGCCTGCCTGCTCCTCTCCGCCCTGCCCTGCGCCGCCGCCGAGACCGCGGCCTTTCCGCGAACAACGATCGATCTGGGCTGCGTCGTCTCCGACCTCGGGAAGAGCGTCCGCTTCTACACCGAGGGCATCGGCTTCAAGGAGGTTGACGGCTTCCAGTTGTCGGCCGATCTCGCCGCCGACGCCGGACTCACCGCCGGCAAGCCTCTCGATGTCCGCGTGCTCGTCCTCGGCGAGGGCGACACCGCCACAAAACTCAAGCTCATGCAGATCGAGGGCACCATGCCGCGGCCCGGCGACAACGAGTTCATCCACTCGCACACCGGCTTTCGCTACCTCACGATCGTCGTCGCCGACACCGACGCCGCCCTGGCCCGGCTCGCGAAACTCGGCGTGAAGCCAATCGCCAAAACGCCCGTGACGCTTCCCGAGTCTCTCGCCAAGGGCATGTGCCTGACGTGCGTCCGCGATCCCGACGGCAACCTCGTCGAGCTCCTCGGCCCGCGGTGAGTTGCGGCCACGACCCTCATTGCGGTAATCTCCACCCCCAGAGGCGGGGTGCGTGCCCCGCGTGTCTACTCGCCCCCGGGAGTCGTCGCCATGTCCCTGCCCCACGCTTCGTCCGTCCGTGAACGTCGCCGCGCCGTCGGATGCATCATCCTTTCGATCTGCCTCGCCGTCGCCTGGGGCGTATGCGCGGAGCAGGCCTCCGCCCTCACGAGCCTCTGGGAGTGCAACTGGTGCCACCAGCAGTATCAGGGCAACCAGGCTCCCGCCTTCGCCAAATGTCCCGCGAAGGACATGAAGCAGAATCACTGGTGGATCAAGAAGAGCTGAGCTGGCGCGGGATCGTGCCGGCCCGTTCGAGCCATGCGATCACCTCGTCGGCGAGTTCGTCGGGCCGCTTCGCCGCCGAATCGACGACGAGCTCGGGCGACTCCGGCTCCTCGTAGGGATCATCGATGCCGGTGAAGCCCTTGATCTCGCCGGCGCGGGCCTTTTTGTAGAGTCCCTTCGGGTCGCGGCCCTCGCAGACCTCGAGCGGCGCCCTGACGTAGACCTCCACGAAGTCGCCGGCAGGGAGCAGGCGGCGGACGGCGTCGCGGTCGCGGCGGTAGGGGCTGATGAAGGCCGTGAGCGTGATGATACCGGCCTGGGCGAAGAGCTCGGCCACGGAGCCGATACGGCGGATGTTTTCCTCGCGATCGGCCGGGCCAAAGCCGAGCCCAAACCTCGCGGCAAACTCCGCACCGTGCCGCTCCACGAGCAGGGCCGGCGCGGCGCTCAACCCATGGCGCACGTTGTCACCATCCAGCACGAAGGTGCGGCAGCCGCGGTCGTGGAGCTTCCTGTCGACGCAGTTGGCCAGCGTGCTTTTGCCGCAGCCTGAGAGGCCCGTGAACCAGAGCACACAGCCCTTGTGTCCAGCCGCCCGCTCCCGGTCGGCCCGGCTCACGGCGGGGGCATGCCAGCGCACGTCGACGACTTCCGCAGCCTGTTTGCCTTCAGCCATGCCGTCCTCCGGGTGATCGGTTTCTCTCGGGCAGATCCACGCCTCACCAGGCGTCGAGCCGCACTTCACATTTCAGCCGCTCTGGCTCTCCGTCGGCCGTCCCGCCGCGCCGCGCGATTGCGAGCGTCACGACCTCGCCGGGAGCACAGTCTGCCAGCCGCTCCGTCAGGTTGTCGAAGTTCTCGACCGGCTCATCGTCGATGGTGAGTACGACGTCGCCACTGCGCAGGCCGGCCTGATCGGCGGCAGAACCGGGCTCCACCGTGCGGATCTCGCACGGGCCGACGCGAGCCAGCGAACTGACGCCGAGCTTGCCCCCCTTCCGCACATCAATCCGCGCCTCGGGGAGTTTTTCGGCGAGCAGATCGGCCGCCTCCCGCCCTGCCCCGGTGCCGAAGAGTTCGATCCGGGTGACGTCGTGGAGTTCCGCGAGCAAGGCGAGCGTCGCGGCGTCGACGGGCACGCCATACACGCCCACGCTGGCCAAACCTCGCAGCCGCCCGAGCTGGCGAAAGTCGGCCGGGGTGCCCCGCCAGGCGGCGTTCACCTCGATCTCCAGCCCGCGGCCCTCGACGGCCGGCCGTTCGCGAAACACGGCTCCCAGCGATTCGAGCCGTTCGCGGGCGGCGGTCGCCATGCCCAGCGCGTGAAACTCGAGCGCCGCGGCGGCCAGCACCGAGGCGGCCGAACCGTCGTGGGCCGCGATCTCCGCGAGGCAGGCTTCGGCCGCGGCGACCAGCTCCTCGTCGTCCGACGCGAGCATCTCACCGACGATCTCCACGCCGCGGCTGGCGACCTCGAGATCGCCCGTGTGAATCGCCGCGGCCAGGGCATCGACCGCGGGCCGTCCCGCCTTCACGAGGCTGCGGCTGGCCGCCTCACGGCGGGCAAACTGCGGGGCATCGAGTTGCTCGACCAACACGGAGATCTCATCGTGCGCCCGGGCCCCGGTGGTCGGGAGCAGGCAGCCGCAGAGGCACACCCAGGCGGCGGGCGGCATCAGGCGGGCGGCTACGGTGGCGGGCATGAAACCTCCGGATCGTGCCGAATATACCAGCCCCCGGCCGGCCGCCGCCGCGGGGGTAGGATTGAAGACTCTCATGACGCTCCCCATCACGCCACCGCCGACCCCCTGCCCGCCCCCGCCGGCGTCGCGCGACGAGATGCGCGGCCGCGGCTGGGACTCGGTCGACGTCGTGCTCGTGAGCGGCGACGCCTACGTCGATCATCCGAGCTTCGCCAACGGCCTGATCGCTCGGCTGCTCGAGGCGGCAGGCTTTCGCGTGGCCGTGCTCGCCCAGCCCGACTGGAGCAACTGCGACGCCTGGCGGCAGTTCGGCCGGCCGCGGCTCTTCTTCGGCGTGTCGGCCGGCAACATGGACTCGATGATCAATCACTACACGGCCAACCGAAAGGTCCGCAACGACGACGCCTACTCGCCCGGCGGCGAGATCGGCCGGCGGCCCGACCGGGCCACGCTCGCCTACTGCCAGCGATCGCGAGAGGCGTTTCCCGGCGTGCCGGTCGTGGCCGGCGGCGTCGAAGCGAGCCTGCGGCGGATCGCCCACTACGACTACTGGAGCGACACCGTCCGCCGTTCGATCCTGCTCGATGCCAAGGCCGACCTGATCGCCTACGGCATGGGGGAGCGGACCGTGCTTGAGATCGCGCGAGGGCTCGACGCGGGCAAGTCGCCGAAAGACCTCCGCGATCTTCGCGGCGTGGCCTACCGGCTCGGCGCGAGCGAGCCGCCACCGGCGGGCGACGACACGCTCGAACTGCCTTCCTACGAGGCCGTCTCGACCGATCCGCTCGCCTTCTGCGAGATGACGCGGATCTCCCACCTCGAAACCAATCCCCATAACGCCCGCCGGCTCGTGCAGCGGCATGGCCGCGAGGCGGTGGTGATCAATCCGCCCGCCCTGCCCCTCGAGCAGCATGAGATGGATCAGGTCTACGGCCTGCCCTTCACCCGGCGGCCGCATGCCTCCTACGGCAACGCGCGGATCCCCGCCTTCGAGGTGGTGGAAAATAGCGTGCAGATCATGCGCGGCTGCTTCGGCGGCTGCACGTTCTGCTCGATCACGGCCCACGAGGGGCGGATCATCCAGAGCCGCTCGCAGGAATCGATCATCACCGAGATCAAGCTGATCGCGGCCCAGCCTGGCTTCAAGGGCACGGTCTCCGACATCGGCGGGCCGACGGCCAACATGTATCAGATGCGGTGCACGCGGCCCGAGGTCGAGGCGAAGTGTCGCCGGCTCTCCTGCGTGCATCCCACCGTCTGCAAGCTCCTCGGCACCGACCACGGTCCGCTCAAGGCGGTGATGCGGGAGGCCCGCAGCGTCGCAGGCGTGAAGCGGGTGCTCGTCGCCAGCGGCGTGCGGATGGATCTGGCCCGCCGCGATCCCGAGTATCTCCAGGAGCTCGCCGAGCACCACGTCGGCGGCCACTTGAAGGTGGCCCCGGAGCACACCGATCCCGAGGTACTCAGCCTGATGAAGAAGCCCTCGGCCGACGACTTTCTCGAGTTCGACAAGGCCTTCAAGGCGGCGAGTCGCCGCGTCGGCAAGAAGCAATACACCGTGCCCTACTTCATCGCCAGCCATCCGGGCAGCGGCGTGGAGCAGATGATCGATCTGGCCATCTTCCTCAAGCGCAACAGCTACAAGCCCGATCAGGTGCAGGACTTCATCCCCAGCCCGTTCGACATCGCCGCCTGCATGTATCACACGGGCCTCGACCCGATGACGAAGCAGCCGGTGATGGTCACAAAGGGGCTCCGCGACCGGCGGATGCAGAAGGCGCTCCTGCAGTTCTTCAAGCCGGAGAACTATTTCGAGGTCCGCCGGGCGCTCGAGCAGGCCGGCCGGCAGGATCTGATCGGCTCGGGCTGCGACTGCCTGATCCCCGCCCAACCCCCGCGGGAGGCGCTCGACCGCAAGCGAAGCGAAGCGACCCGGGCCTTCACCGACCAGACCTCGGGCGACCACATCCGCGGCGGACCGAGGAAGCAGGGAAGAAACCGGCGGAGTGTAGGCTATCGGCCCAAGCGGCCCGGTCACTCGGGACCGTGACCGCGCCTCGCGTGGCGCAAAGCGGGCTGGAGTGGAGGACGTCTTCCCCGCGCTCGCGATTGGGGCTTCCCGACGGATGGCAAAGCGGAATGGAAAGACGTGGCGGCTGGTGCCCCCGGGAAGCCCGGAGCGCCAGCGACGGGACTGCGGGTGGCGACCGTGGGCGGGCGGAATGAAGGGCGCGGACGGCGATGATCAAGTACCTCGGCTCCAAACGGGCCCTCCTCGGCCTGATCACCGACACCATCGCGCAGGCCGCCCCCGGCGGCTCGGTCCTCGACCTCTTTTCGGGAACCTCGCGGGTCGGGCACGCGCTCAAGCGGCGGGGCCATCGTGTGATCGCCAACGACCACAATGCCTATGCCCACGTACTGGCCCGATGCTACGTGGCGGCCGATCTCGACGATCTGCGCGAAGCCGCGGAATCGCTCGTGAAGGAGTTCAACCGACTGCCGGGTGAGCCCGGCTATTTCACGAAGACCTTCTGCGAACAGTCGCGGTTTTTCCAGCCGAAGAACGGCGCGCGGGTCGATGCCATCCGGGAGGCGATCTCGCTCAAGTCGCTACCGCCCGACCTCGAGGCCGTGATGCTGGTCTCGTTGATGGAGGCCGCCGACCGCGTCGACTCGACCACCGGCGTGCAGATGGCCTATCTCAAGCAGTGGGCGCCGCGGGCCTCGAACGATCTCGAGTTGCGGGTGCCCGACATGCTGCCCCGGCCCGCCGGCGGGAAGTGCGCCGCGCTCAACCTCGACGCCGCCGAAGCGGCCCGTTGTTCACCGGTCGATCTCGCCTACATCGACCCGCCCTACAACCAGCATTCCTACCTCGGCAACTACCACATCTGGGAGTCGCTCGTCCGTTGGGACAAGCCGGAGGTCTATGGCGTGGCCTGCAAGCGGGTCGACTGCCGCGACCGGCAGAGCGTGTTCAACTCGCGGCCGCGGTTCCGCGCCGCCCTGGCCGAGATGCTCGCGGCGATCCGGGCGCCGGTGATCGTGGTCTCGTTCAGCAACGAGGGCTATCTCGACCGTGCAGAGATGGAGCAGCTCCTCGGCGGGCTGTTTGCGGGCCGGTCGCACGTGACCACGATCGAGACCGACCACAAGCGGTATGTCGGGGCGCAGATCGGGATCCACAACCCGCAGGGCGAGAAGGTCGGCACGGTCAGCCACCTCCGCAACAAGGAATATCTCTACGTGGTGTCGGAGAGCCCGCTCGCGACAAGGCTCGTGGGTCTGTCGAACCGATGAACGAGCCGGCGATCCACAACCGGCTCCTCGCCGCTGGCACCGATCGCCACCCGTTTACCCGTCGCTCGCGCTCCGGGCTTCCCCGGCATTCGAGCACCCGCGAGGGGCTGCCCGTGCCCCAAGAGCCGGGCTCGGCGGCCAGCGAAGCCAGGATGGCGAAGCGCCGCCGGCGTGCAGAGAGCGGAGGGCAGGGATGCCCGCAGCGAACGTCCGGCTCTTGGGGCACGGGCAGCCCCGACCCACCACTCGTGCCCCCGTCAGGCGATCCACCAAAGGCGGAGCGATTTAGCCGGCGATCGAGCCCTCTCCGGCCGCAGGCGGCCGGAGCACGGACCAGGCGGCATAGAGGGCCGCCAGCACCCCGTACGCGGCGGCCAGTTCCAAGGGCCCGCGGCCCGCGGCCTCCGCGGGCAGCTCACCGATCGCCCAGGGCACGAACAGGCTGCCGTCCTTGAAGGGCGAGTGGATCACGCCGCAGAGCGTGCAGGCGGCGGCCGCGAGGCACCAGCCGGCGGCCTGCCGGAGCCGGCGATCGAGCAGCGCCGTGAGTATGCCGGCCCAGAGCACGCTCGTGACGATGAAGCCGGCGGAAATGATCTGGAGCGAGAAGAGTTCTCGCGCGAGAGCCGCGTCGGGGCGGGCCCCTGCGGCCAGCACCTTGTCGGTCTCGATCTTGGCGAGCGCCGCCAGCGCCGGCACGCAGGCCAGCGCCACCGCCGGGTAATGCTTCTGTGGGGTCGCATGAAAACTCTGCGACGTGATCTCCAGGCCGACGAATACGAGGATCGGCACGAGCGCCGGGCCGGGGAGAATCTCGTAGAGATAGGCGAACGTTCCGGTGAGCCCGGCGAAGCCGATAAACACCGCCGTCAGCAAGGTGTAGGCCGCGCGGCCCCCCATCGCCTTGTAGGCCGGATGGCCGATGTAGGGCGTGGTCTGAATCACGCCGCCGCAGGCGCCGGCGATCACCGTGGCGATCGCCTCGACGCCGATGACTTTCCCCGTGTCGTATTCGTCGCCGGCGGCCGCCGCGCTTTCCGTGCAGTCGATGCCCCCCACCACGGTGCCGAGCGCGAAAGGGATCACGATCGGCAGATACTTCACCGTGTCGGGCCAGGCCTCCAGCCACTCACACCGGAAGGCGGCGAGCCACTCGGTGGGCCAGAGCGCGGCGGCGGGATCGATCGCCATGTGAGCGGTATCGGGAATCCAGCCCATGCGCAGGCCGACGAACTGGATCAGCCCCCCCACCGCAAGCGCGGCAAGCGCCCCCGGAATCCTGCCGGGAAACGGCAGGTGCGCCGTGAGGCTCGCGAGGATGATGCCAAGCGCCACGAGGCCGGCGAGCGGTGAGGAGAAGATCTCGAGCAGCGGCAGGAACGTGATCAATGCCAGCGCGATGGCCGTCAGGCTGCCGAGCAGCGCCGCCCGCGGAACGAGCCGGCGGATCGACCCGGCCACGAACGCGCAGGCGATCTTGAAGACACCACTGGCGACGATCGCGCACATCCCGATATGCCATGCATGGCGGGCCGCGGCCTCCTGCTCGAGGCCCATCGCCACCGACTCCGCAAAGGCGGGGCCGATCACGAAAAACACCATCCCGAACGTGCTCGGCGTGTCGAGGCCCAGCGGCATCGCCGTGACGTCGGTCCGGCCGGTTCGCTTCGCGAGGCGGAAGGCCATCCAGGTGAAGATCAGGTCGCCCACCACGACGCCCGCCGCCGCCCCGGGCACCAGGTGGGAGAGGGCGAACTGAGCCGGGTAGCCGAAGACGGTCGCCAGGAGCGAGACGGTGAGCACGAGGACGGCGAGATTGTCGATCGACAGGCCGAAGAAGGCGTTGAGATCGCCCGACGTTGCCCAGCGGTAGGAATGTCGGCTCATGCGTGTCGCGGAATGTCGGCCTTTCGTGGCCGAAAGTCAAATGTCGGCCACTGCCGTTGCCAGCGGCCGACGGCCTGGCCAACACGGACGAGGCCGGCGACCGCGACGGCCCAACACTCCTCCGTAAACGATTGCCGTGCAAAGGCTTACGAACAGCATCGGGGAGTTGCGACGATGCACGGAGCCGAAACCCGATATAGAATGACAGAGATTCAGGTTTTCCAGTGCACCCCCGCCTTACCGAGGTCCGCCATGGAGCGACGCACAGCCTCTCGCCCCGCCCCTATCCGCAGGCGGGCCTTCTTCGGGCTCTTGTCAGCAGGCCTTCTGGTCGGGATGGTCGGATCGTCCTTGGCTACGGCGTCGCCCACGCCGGAACAGGTTGCGTTTTTCGAGACGAAGATCCGGCCCGTGCTGGCCCAGCACTGTTATCAGTGCCACTCCGCCGAGGCCCTGCGGGCCGGCAAACTGAAGGCGAGCCTGCTGGTGGACTCGCGGGCAGGCATGGCCAAGGGGGGCGAGAGCGGCGCGGCGGTGGTGCCCGGTAACCGGGAGGAAAGTCTCCTGGTGGCGGCACTCAAATACGAAGGGTTCGAGATGCCCCCCGCGGGCAAACTGCCCGACGAGGTGATCGCCGACTTCGAGACCTGGATCGACATGGGCGCCCCCGACCCGCGGGACGAACCGCTCGCCTCGATCGACGAGCGGACGATCGACCTGGAAGAGGGAAGGCAGCACTGGTCCTACCGCCGGCTCGCTCCGGTATCGACGCCCGACGTGAAGACGGCGGGCTGGGTCAAGAATGACATCGATCGCTTCGTTCTTGCCAAACAGGAAGCGGCGGGGATCGCACCGGCCCCCGAAGCCGCCAAGGCCACGCTCGCACGGCGGGTGTTTTTCGATCTGACAGGACTCCCGCCCGCGCCCGATGAACTCGAGCTCTTTCTCGAAGACGGCTCGCCCGATGCCTATGAAAAACTCGTGGACCGGCTGCTGGCCAGCCCGCGGTTTGGTGAGCGGCAGGCCCGCCACTGGCTCGACACGGTACGGTTTGGCGAGAGCGGCGGCTACGAGTTCGACGGCGACCGGCCCGGTGCGCATCACTACCGCGACTGGGTGATCAAGGCGCTGAACGCCGATCTGCCCTATGACGAGTTTCTGCGGATGCAGGTCGCGGGCGACCTCATCAAGCCCGGCGACTACGACGCGACGGCCGCCACCGGGTTTCTCGTGGCGGGCCCCTACCCTGGGCAGGTGACGGCCAAAACGGTCGAGCCGATCCGCTACGACCAACTCGACGACATGGTCGCCACGCTGGGCTCGAGCGTGCTCGGGATGACGCTCGGCTGCGCCCGCTGCCACGACCACAAGTACGACCCGATCGGACACCGCGACTACTACGCGATGATCGCCTGTCTTGGCAAAGCCGTGCAGCGCGACGCCGACATCGATCCCGATCCGGCGACGACGAAGCAGAGGCGGGATGCCTGGCTCGCCGAGCGGGCGCCCGCCGCCGCCAAGTTCGAGCGGTTTCAACGCGAGGAATTGCCCGGCCGGCTGGCGCGATGGCTGGCCGCCGATGCGGCTGCCCAGCAGTCCGCGGGCTGGCTCGCGCTCGATCCAGAGACCTTCAAAGCCACGAAGGCGACGCTGCTGGAGGAGGCCGACGACACCGTGTCGGCATCCGGCAAGCTCGAAGCCGACGACACCTATGTGATCACGTTCCGAACGCACCAACGCGGAATCGCGGGGCTCAGGCTCGAAGGGCTCGCCAGCCCTTCGGCGCCCGGTGGCGGCCCTGGCGCAGGCAAGGACGGCGGATTTCGCCTTTCCACGGTGAAGGTGACGGCTGCGCCGCTCGTCGCCGCTGCCGACCGCAAGCCCGTCACTCCAAAACTTTCGGCCCTCGCCACGACGTTCGAGGATCCCGGCTTCGAGTTTGCGAAGGCCCTCGACGGCGACGGTGCCACCGGCTGGTCGACCAGCGGCCAGCCGGGCCGCGAGCAGGCTGCCGTCATGGCCTTCGATCAGCCGGTCGGCTTTGACGCTGGCACCCTGCTCACCGTCGAACTGAAGTTCGAAGGAAAGGAGCATGGCCTGGCCAGGGTGCGACTCGCCGCATCCGACAATCCCGTGCGTGCCGGCCTCGGTGGGGCTTCAGCCCCGCAGGCGGCTCGTGAGGTTGCCGCCCTGCTCGATGCGGCCCGCGCTGGTGGCCGCGATCCGGCGACGGGTCCCGAAGCCGCCGAGCTGCTGCGCTGGTTCAGCCGACTCGACAAGCCCGCAGCGGAGGTGCGGGACGCGCTCGCCGCGATCGACGCCAAGGAGCCGAAGCCCGACCTGCTGAAAGTCTATGCGGCGGGCAACGGCGGCTGGGTGATCACGGGCAACTCGCAGGCGGTGAAGAGCGGCAGCCAGGATGTGTTCGTGCTCGCCCGCGGCGAGGTGGGCCGCAAGAAGGGCAAGGCGGAGGCCGGATTCGTGCTGGCGACGATCGCGACGGATGTCGCCGAGCAGCGGCTGCTCTCGGCCCCCGACTCCCAGCCGCTGTCCGATCCCCGGCTGGGTCTGGCGTCGTTCCTTACCGACGTGCCGCAAGGGGCGGGCCCGTTGGCCGCCCGCGTGATCGTCAACCGGCTCTGGCATCACCATTTCGGCCGTGGCATCGTCGCCACGCCCAACGACCTCGGCACGCAGGGCGATCCAGCCACGCATCCCGAGTTGCTCGAATGGCTGGCCAACCGGATCGTCGAAAATCGCTGGAGCCTCAAGAGCATCCACCGGCTGATCGTGACGAGCGCCACCTACCGGCAGTCGGGGGCGGTCAGCGAGGCTGGTCGCGTGAAGGACCCAGACAACAAGCTGCTCTGGCACCGCAAGCCGACGCGGCTCGAGGGTGAGTCGATTCGCGACGCACTGCTCGCGGTCGCCGGCACGCTCGACGCCACGATGTATGGACGGGCCGGACTCGATGTGAAGGCGCCCCGGCGAAGCATCTATCTGAATGTGAAGCGGAGCGAGCCGATCGGGTTTCTGCAGGTGTTCGACCAGCCGGAGCCGGTCCAGCCGGTGGGGGCCCGGGGTGTGGCGACCGTACCCACGCAGGCGCTCACCATGATGAACTCGCCGTTCGTGCGCTCGGCCGCCGAGAGCCTCGCGAAGCGGGTTCGCACGACGCTGGCCATTCCGCCGACCGACCCGTCGGGAACGGCGGTGATCGACGCCTGTTTCACGGCCGCGCTCGCACGGCAGCCGAGCGAGACGGAGCGGGCGAAGTTTGCCGGTCTGCTCGCGGCCCGCGAACAGGCCGCCAAGGGCGATGCGGCAGGCAGGCAGGCGGCGCTTGCCGATGTGTGCCATTTGATCTTCTGTTTGAATGAGTTCGTGTACGTGGACTGAGTCCCCCGCCTTCCGCCGGGGGCTTGCCTACGGTGGTGGTGTGCGGGCATCGACGAAACGTGGAGGAAGCGATGAGCGGCTCGGTATCCCGGATGGGTGAACTCATGCTGCCGGCTCGGCGGGAGTTTCTGCGTGACGCGGGCCTCGGCTTCGGAGCGCTGGCGCTCGCGTCGCTCCTCGGCGAGGAGTCGAGGGCCAACACCAGCACGGGGGCATCTGCCGCCCTGGCCCTCCCCCACCACCCGCCGAAGGCGAAGCGGGTGATCTGGCTCTTCATGACCGGGGCCCCGTCGCAGGTCGACACCTGGGACTACAAGCCGGAGCTCCAAGCTCGCAATGGCCAGTCCCTGCCCGGCGCCGACAGCCAGGTGGGCTTCTTCCAGACGAGCGGCAAATGCCTTGCCAGCCCGTTTGCATGGGCCCAGCACGGCAGCTCGGGCACATGGGTGAGCGATCTGTTTCCGCACCTCTCGAAGCACGTGGACGACATGTGCTTCATCCACTCCATGCACCTGCGGGCCAACAATCACGCGCCGGCGGCGATGGAGCTGATGTGCGGGTTCAGTCGGCCCGGCATGCCGAGCATGGGTGCCTGGCTCGACTACGGCCTCGGCAGCATGAACCATGACCTGCCGAGTTTCGTGGTGATGCACGAGCGGAAGCCCCGTGGCGACGACCAGATCTGGTCCGCGGGCTTCCTGCCGAAGAGCCATCAGGCCCTCGCCATCGATGCCCGGCGGCCGGTGGCGATCGACAACCTGGCGCTCCGAACGGGTCACACGCTCGGTTCGCAGCGGGCGGAACTCGACCTCTTGGCTTCGCTCAATGCTGACCACGCGGCACTGCGGCCGACTCAGGCCGATCTGGCGGCACGCATCTCGAGTTTCGAGCTGGCATACCGGATGCAGACGGCAGCGCCCGAGGCGATCGACCTCACGCAGGAGTCGCAGCACACGCACGAGCTCTACGGCACCGCAGACCCGAAGTGCAAGGTGTTCGCCAAGCAGTGCCTCACGGCGCGGCGGCTCTTGGAGCGGGGCGTGCGGTTCATCCAGATTTTCGCCGGCAAGAATGCGGCCGGCGACGGCGCCGTGGACGACGTGCCCTGGGACGGCCACAACAACATCGAGACCAATCACCGCGAGTGCGGCCTGGCGACCGACCGTCCGGCGGCGGCGCTCCTGGCCGACCTCAAGTCCCGCGGCATGCTCGACGACACGCTCGTGATCTGGGGAGGCGAGTTTGGCCGCACGAGCGACTCCCAGGGGGGCAAGGGCCGCGATCACAACCCCGGCGGGTTCACGATCTGGATGGCCGGCGGCGGGGTCAAACCGGGCTATCACTACGGCTCGACCGATCCCTTCGGCTACAAGGCGGTGGAGAACAAGGTCCACGTCAACGACCTGCATGCGACGCTTCTTCACCTGCTCGGGCTCAATCACGAGCAGCTCACCTACCGTCACAACGGCCGCAACTTCCGGCTCACCGACGTGGGCGGCCACGTGATCGACGATCTGATCGCGTAGCCATTGCCGACGACGAGAACGTGGGTTCAGCCCGGCTGCGATCCGGCCAGCGCCGCGGCGAGTGACTCTGCCGAGAGCGTCATCGCCCGGGCGAAGCCCGCCACCAGCCGGGCCGACGTGGGTTCAAAGGCGACGAGCGAAAAGTCGCCGAGGTGAAACAGGTCGGCCGCCTCGGGAAACTTTCCGAGATAGGCCGCCTTCACGACTGCCGCGTGCGGGTGGTCGGGGGGAATGAACTCGGCCACAGCCGAGATCGATACCCGCGGCAAGGCCTGCGGCATGACGCCCGCCGATTCCGGCGCCGTGACGAGCAGGCAGACGTCGGGCGTGGCCCGCATGTCGCGGGTGTGGGCCGAGAGGCCGCTCACGTGCGTGACCAGCCGCAGCCGGCCCGCGATCGTCATCGCCGCGAATGGAATCATCGAGGCGAATGGTCGGCCCTCGTGGAGCGTCGCCAGCGCGGCCACGCTTCGGCCACCGAGGAGCGACTGCAGGATGTCGGTCGTGGCGGAGTCGAGGTTCATCGATCGAGTCTCGTGAGGAATGGGGGTCGCCGCCAGGCTGTTCCAGTGGGGCTCATGCCCGCAGGCCGAGGCCGAGCACGTCGCGACAATAACGGATGCTTCGTGCGAGTTCACCGAGCTGGTAGGCCCGTTCCGCCTCGCCGCGGTCGGCGCCGGGCGGTGGCGTGAACGGCTCGAGGGCATGCCCCTGATCGGCCAGCGCCAGGAAGGCGGCGAGATCGTCCGGCTCCTCGTCCGGAAACGCCTTCCAGAAGCCGCGGTCCTTGATGGGGAACGTTCGGGCAAACCCCGAGATCGTCTCGACATGCACCGTCACGCCCGGGCAGGTCCGCTCGAAGAGATCAAAGAAGGCGGCCAGGTCCGTACAGCCCTCGCCCATCGCCGCCCACTGCACGGCCACTCCCTCGGGCGTCCGCCAGATCATGGCGTCGCGGAGGCTCGTCGTGAGCACGTACGGGGCCAGCGTCTCGAGGGCCCGCACCGGATCCTCGAGCGTCCAGCAGGCATTGCCCGAATCGAAGTTCACTCCCACGAAATCCGGGCCGGCACGCTCGACGAGTGCTTTCAACTCCGTGGATCGCATGTCGCCGGCGTGGTTCTCGACGGCGATCCGCACGCCGGCATCGAGGGCCCGGCCCTTCGCCGCCTGCAAGATCGCGACCGTGTCGGCAATCCGAGCCGCGATGCCCCCTTCCGAGAGCCGGTCCTCGTGGTTGCCGACGATCACGCGGAAAGCCCGCGACCCGAGCGCCTGCGCCATCCGCAGTCCCGTCGCGAGGTGGTCCTCCGCCGAACCGAAGTCTTTCTTGAACGTCTTGGACGAGGGGCAGATGCTCCACGAGCCGAGCTCGATCCCCACGCCCTTGTCGGCCGCGTAGTTTTTGAGATCGGCGAGCGACCTGTCGTCGGTCTTCCCTTCGAACGGACCGAAGTCGGTGATGAACACCGAGTCGCACGCCAGCGAATCCGCATGGTCCACCAGTTGCCGGGCGTTCCACTTCATCGCTCGGACGGCGAAGTTGTCGAAGCCGAGCCGGATGCCACGCCGCCGGACGGGAGTAGCGGCTCGCGACCCGACGCCAGCCGCGGCGGCGATGATCGCCGTCGCCAGAAACGCGCGGCGGGAGACGGCACTGATTCGACTGACCGACGACATGGAACCCGGCTCCAAGTTGAACTTCGAGGATACCGCCCGACGGCGTATGGGATCAGGCTCGACCGCACGTCACACTACCGCGCCAGCCATCGGGCGGCAGCGCCGATACACCCTCACTCCGCCGGCACCGTGATGTCGAACCTCGTTTCCGGCAGGTTGACGTCGATGGTCAGGCCGCTCGTCTGCGTCGACCCGAATCGGGTGGGAACCCCGGTCTTGGGCCGGCTCGGCGGCCGACTTCGCAACCCTCAAGTCACTGCAGGCCGGGTCGCTGTTGCGAATCACGGGCGCGCTGGCGGTGGTCGCCGTGGCACTTGGCGCCATGCTCGGCTGGGCGGCCCTGCTCAGGCGGCAGGTGGCCATGCAGTCGCGAAAGCTGGCCGCGGAGATCAGCGACCGCAATGCAGCGGCGGTCGAATATACCGCCACACTCCGCGAGCGGAACCGTCTCGACGTCAACCTTCACGACACGCTCCTCCAGAGTCTTTCGGCCATCGGCATCCAACTCCAGCCATGCGAACTTGCGAGCCGGAAGGATGCGGCAGCGGGAACGCAGCAGCTCGGCCTCGCCCGCCGCATGGTCGATCACGCCGCGGAGGAGTTGCGGACATTTCCTCTGAAGGGTAAATCCTTCGAGGAGGCGGTGGAGTCGCTCGCCGATCAGCTCGCGTCGGCCACCGGCATTCGCGTGACAATCGACTGCGGTCAGGCACTGCCCGCGATCCCCAACATGATGGCCGGCAATCTTTTGCTGGTGCTCCAGGAGGCGATGCACAATGCCGCCAGGCATGCGCGACCGCAGCGGATCGATGTCTTGATTCGCTGCGGGCCGGCCGACGACGTGCTGGAGATGGTCGTGACCGACGACGGCCAGGGCTTCGACGAGCACGCGGTCGCCCGGCCCGCGCAAGGGCACTTCGGGCTGCACGTGATGCGGGAACGGGTCGAGCGGCTCGGGGGCCGACTGGAGATGATAGCGCGGCCCGGCCAGGGAACCACGATCCGTGCCCGCGTGCGGCTGCGGGGCTTCGACGAATCTCCTGGCGACCCGTCGCCACTCTCCATCGATTCCACACGCTCATGGCCACTCGCCCGTCGCTCTCGTCCGGTGCCGGTGCCCGCACGAGCAGAATCCGGCTCCTGCTCGTTGACG
The DNA here is from genome assembly GCA_021414115.1 of Planctomycetia bacterium. GTDB lineage: Bacteria > Planctomycetota > Planctomycetia > Pirellulales > UBA1268 > QWPN01. The sequence goes on along the minus strand of JAIOPD010000128.1, from coordinate 1,219 downwards.
ACCATCCGCTCGTGCGAGCGGCGATCGCCAACCTGCTCGGTTTCGAGCAAGAGTTCGAGGTCGTGGGGCAGGTGAACGAAGGGGAGTCGGCGATCGAGGCCTGGCGGCGGTTGCGGCCCGACGTGTGCCTGCTCGACATCACGCTGGGGGGATCGACGGCTTCGAAACCCTGACGAGGCTGCTGGCGATCGATCCCGGTGCCCGCGTGGTGATGCTCACATCGTCTGATTCCCACGAAGACATGCAGCATGCTCTCGAGGCCGGAGCTCACGGCTTCGTCACGAAGGCAGTGGACTACGCCGACCTCGTGACCGCGATCCGCACAGTACATGCCGGAGGCACGTTCGTGTCGCAGCATCTGAAGAAAGCGCTGACGGCGGGCATCGCGTCGCAGTCGTTCAAACCACTGACCGCCCGCGAGCGGGAGGTGCTCGGGCTGCTGCGTCAGGGCTTCACCAATGCCGATATCGGCAGGCTTCTCGGCGTGTCGGAGCGAACGGCCCGAGCACACGTGGAGTCGATCAAGGACAAGCTGCAATGCAACCATCGGGCCGAGGCGGTGGCCCGGGGGTTCGAACTGGGCATCCTCAAAGTGCAGCCGCCCCGCTGACGCTCCGGCACGGGCAACGCGATCGGGACCGCGGCTACCTCGTCGCTCACCATATGCTCATTATGATAACCAACGACCAGCGTGCGCTCCGCCGCAGCGTGTCTCCGGAGAGGTGTGATGAGGGTCATGACCACGTTCGCCGCCGTCGTGTTGCTCGGCTCGGCTGCGATCCATGCCGCCGACATCCACGTGGCCGGTGGGGGTGACGACGCAGCCGACGGCGCGGCGGGCCGGCCCGCGGCCACGCTCGCGCGGGCCCTGGAGTTGGTTCGCGATCTTCGCGTCGCCGAGCCCGGCCGCACGACGCCCCTCGTGGTGGAGTTGGCCGCCGGCCGTCATGAGCTCGCCGCGCCGCTCGTGATCGGCCCCGAGCACTCGGGCACCGAGGCCTCGCCCACGGTCTTCCGCGCGGCGGCCGGCACCACGGCCGAGGTGAGCGGCGGCCGGGTCATCACCGGCTGGCAGGTGGATCGGGCCTCGGGAAGCGACCGCTGGACGGTCCATCTCCCTGACGTCGAGTCCGGTGACTGGTCGTTCATGCAGCTCTTCGTCAACGGCCAGCGGCGGTTTCGGCCGCGGCTGCCGGCGCAGGGCTGGTTCACGATCGCG
>JAIOPD010000108.1 GCA_021414115.1 Planctomycetia bacterium | reverse complement strand
GCGAGGAGCTCGCGAACGAGCACGTCGATCGGCGTGTTGGCCTCGATCCGGTCCTGAAGCCAACCGGAGTAGAGGAGCATCGCCTTGTAGCTGACCTGATTCTGGACGGTGCGGATCATCATCAGCTCGGACCACTTCATCACCCACTGGTCCACGAACTCCTTCCGCTCGAGCAACTGATCGACGAGGTGGGCCCGCTTCTCGGGGTCGGGGCTCGCCATGAAGGAGCGGTATTCGTCCGACGTGGGAAGCACACCGCAGACGTCGAGGCTGGCCCGCCTCAGAAACTCCTCGTCGCTGCACGGCCCCGACGGGTGGATGCGCAGGGTGTGCAGCTTGGCGTTGACGAGCTCGTCGATGTGGTTGGCCACCGGCGGCGAGGCCCACTCGAAGGCAAGCCCCTTGGGCAGCGTGATCACCTGCGAGCCCACGGTGTGGGTCGCGAAGCGGGCCATCACGAAGGCTTCGCCGCGGCTGCCGGCCGTGACGAGTCCCGTGGGGTCGATCTTTGCCGAAGTGTCGTTGTTGGAGAGAAAAACGGCGAGCGACGTCACATCGCGGTCGGTGCCGTCGGCATACTTCGCGAGCACGGTGAACTGCTGCGTGGCGTCGGGCCCGTCGAGCACGGCCTCGCGGGGATGGAGTTCGACGGCCACGACCGCAGGCGTCGGGCCAGGATCGTTCTTCGCGCCTCCTTCGAGCCACTGCTTCAAGGTGGCGTAGTGGGCGTCATCGGCCTTGAGTCTGGCGCCACCCGTGTGGGGCACGGCGGCCGTCGCTTTGGTGAGCAGCAGACTCTCGGCGGGAAGGGCGAGGTTGATCCGTCGGCCGCTGATCTCGCGGGTGAGGCGGTGGTAGTCGGCCTCGGGGTCGAAGCCGAAGAGCGAGAGCCGGAAGCCGTCCTTGCCACGGGCCGAGCCGTGGCAGCTGCCGGCGTTGCAGCCGTTCCGCATGAAGATGGGCATCACGTCGCGGCGGAAACTCAGGTCGGGGGTTTGGCCGGCATGTTCGACGTGCACAGGCACCGAGCACTTCTGGTCGGCGAACGTGACGGTGAGCGAGGTGTCGCCGTCGGCGAGCGGCTGGAGCGTGCGGCCGTCGAGGCGGGCCTTGGCCGGATCGTCCACCGCGATCGACGCCTGTGCGGTCCCATCGCGGGTGATCCCGTTTGGTTCCACCGTCTGCACGACGAGCGTTTGGCGGTCACGGGCATTCGAGAGATGAATGGCCGGCGGAAAGGCGCGAAGCGCGGCAGCGGGTCCGGGATCTGCGGCTTCGGTCCGCGGTGACATGCCGAAGAATGACGTGCCCGCGACCAGGGCCAGGCACGCCGCCAGCGTGGTGCTCTCGTGTCTCATGACTTCGGCCCCTCCGCGGGCTTCACGATCTTGAGCTCGGTGCTGCCGCCGCTCATGCGGGCCTGCTCGCCGCCGACCGGCGTGAGCACCTCCACGAACACCGTCTTGTGGTTCCCGGGAGGGCTCTTCTCGGTCGTGGCCACCGGGAAGACGAGCTCGGACGTCTCCTTCGTAAACTTCAGCTCCGGGGCCGTCGTCTCGGGAGGCAAGCCCTGAAGTCGGGCTGTCGCCTCGCCGTCGAAGGGACGTGAGTGGGCGAGCGTGCAGGTGATCTTCGTTGCCTGGCCCGGTTCGCAGGCGGCCCGCTTGAGCGTCGCCGTCGTAAAGGGCTCCGTCACGTCGAGGGTGATCGGGGCCGAGGCCACCCAGGCCGTGCCGTTGACGTCACCACCGGCGAGCGCGAAGACCGGCCACGTGCCGGTCGCCGCCTTGCCATCCGCATTGAGCTGGTAGACGGCCTCCGTCTGGTCGGGTGGGATCGTGATCGACGGAGCGGCTCCCACACCCCCTGGCCTGAATGGAAACTCGACGGTCACCGGCTTGTCGAAGCCGTCGCCCCGCTTCACGATCACGCGGAGATCGAGCGAGCCGTTTCTCACGAGTGGCGCCTTCGGCTGCACGAGTTCGACGCTGAAGGGCACCGCGTCGACCACCGCCACGGCGAGTTTCGCGACGACGCCGCTGTAGTGTACGGCGTTGTTGGGGTCGCCGAGGATGAAGTCGGCGGCGTTTTCAAAGTGGCCGCGCACACCCGCTTTGCCGTCGGGGTCTTGCTCCGTGACCTGCCGGGCCTCGAACGTGAGCAGCTTGCCGGCGAGCGGCGCGTCGGCAGCCGCCTCGAAGACGACGGGCACCTGCGTCTGGCCCGCCTTGATCGGCGGCGCCGTCATCGTGATCCCGGCAGGGAGTTGGCTCCCGTCGAGGACAAGATCAGCGTCGAAGTTAGTCCGCGCGACGTTGACGAGCACGGCGAATCGGTTGCCGCGCGGCACGACGACCGTCTGACGGGTCTGCGAGTAGCGGTCGATCCGGGGGATCGAGAGCGTGAGGGCCGGCTGTGGCGAGGTGAGTTCCAGCCGATAGATGAAGTCGGGCTGCCCGCGGCCCAGGTGGTCCTTGACGCGAACGAGATACTCCCCGTCTTCAGGCACCTCGAAGCGGACGGCCGAGTCGGGCCCCTTCGCATCGTCGTTGCCCGCCACATTGCCCCCCTTCACCTTGAGCACATTGATGACGGGGTCTAGGCCGGACCGCAACCGGCGGGCGAAGCACTCCACGTCGAAGGTCTGCCCCTTCTTGGCCGCGAAGCGAAAATGGTCGATGTCGCCGGGCTGGCCGATCGTGCCGTTGAACGCGGTCGCCACATCGGCCGCCGTGGCCGTGTCGGGGGCGTCGTTGGGTTCCTGCTCGAGCACGTTGCCGAGCGACGAGATCCGGAAGGGCAGGGGAGAAGGGCAGACGCCGCCGTCGTCCGTGGCGACCAGTCGGTAGGTGCCGCCGATCGGACCACCGGGCACCTCGATCTCACGCTCGATCGGTCCGGAGGCATCTCCGAGGAACGTCACCTTCAGTTTCTCGCCCGCCTTGCCGCCTGATGGTGAGACGGCGGTGGGCCTCGGGAACCCGCCAATATGCAGCCGATACCGCGAACTGTCGTCGCCGGCATACGAAGCCTCGCGGATCTGGACCACGTAGCGGCCGTCCTCGGGGGCGAGGATCGAGAGAATCCCATCCTGAAGCGTCGCGGGCGAATCGTCGGCGGCGGCGAGTTGAAACCGTTTGGAGTCGATGATCGAAATCTGGGGATCGAAGCGATGGCTCCCCAGCCGCAGCCC
>JAIOPD010000115.1 GCA_021414115.1 Planctomycetia bacterium | reverse complement strand
GCTCGGCCACCCCAGTAAAAACCTCTGCCTACGACACTACCGGCAACCTCGTCGTGTCCACCGACGAGCTTGGCCGCACCACCTGGCGGCAATACGACGCCCTCGGCCGGCTCACAGCCGAGACGAGCCCGCTGGGCCGCTCCTCGGGCGACCCCCAGGCCACGTCCCGCACGGAATACGACTCTGCGGGCCGTGTCACCGCCACCATCGACTCACTCGGCCGCCGCACCGATACCGTCTACGACAGCCTCGGTCGCACGATCCGCACCCTCGCCCCCGACGCCGGCCTCGGCCGGCCCACCACCCACTCTGGCTACGACGCCGCGGGCAACCTCCGCTTCACCACCGACCCCCGCGGCACGACAGCCGGCGACACGGGCTTCACCACCTACTTCTTCTACGACTCCCTCGGCCGCAAGACCGCCTCTGTCGATGCCCTCGGGCCCGACTGGACCGTGACGGCGCTGCCCGATTCGCTCTCCGGCACGGTCACCACCAACGTCACCCGCACCGTCTACGACGCCGGCGCAGGCCCGCTCGCCCGCCCCGTCACCAGGTTTACGTATGACGCCGTCGGGAACCAGACGAGCGTCATCGACCCGCTCGGCAACACCACCACCTCCGCCTACGACGCGCTCGACCGCCGCACCACCGTCACCGACGCCCGCGGCTTCGCGACCGTCACCACCTACGACTCGCTCGGCAACACCACGAGCGTCACCGACGCCTCCGGCAACGTCACCCGCTATGCCTACGACCGCCGCAACCGCCCCGTCACCGAGACCGACCCGCTTCTTGCCGTCACCAGCTACGCCTACGACGCGGTGGGCAACAAGACCAAGGAGACCGACCGCCTCGGCCGGGTGAGCACGTTTGTCTACGACGCCGCCGACCGGCTCGTGGAGGAACGCTGGCAGGCCTCTGCCACAGCCGCCGTCCTCCACACGATCTCGTGGGTTTACGATGCCGCCGACCAGCTCCTGGGTGTCACCGAGACCGACACGGTCAACCCCGCCGCCACCACCGCCTGGCAGTTTTCATACGACGCGGGCGGCAACGTCGTAAAAAGCCGCATGGCACCAGGCGAGATCCTGCAGCAGCCCGCGTTTGGCGCTACGCCGAATCCTCCGGGCGCCCTCGCCGCAGGAGATCCCACCCTCGACTGGGATGGCGACGGCAGCGCCGAACGCTATGACCCCTACACGATCACCCTCGCCATTGGCGACCAGCTTCTTCTCACCGCCGCCTCCGCTGCCTTCGATCCGGTCCTCATTCTGCAGCGGCCTACCGGCGGCCTCACCACCGCCTTCTTCGACGACAACTCCGGCGGCGGTACCGCCGCCCGACTCCTCGTCACCGCCGACACCGCCGGCACCTGGACCATCGCCGTCACCGCCCGCGATCACACCGCGACCGGCAGCTACAACCTCCAGATCGTCAAGGACCAAAACGCCATCGTCCCCACGGCGCTGGTGCAATACGACTTCACCTACGACAAGGCCGGCAACCGCACCGCCACACGCGAGAACCAAGCCGCCGTCGCCGACATGTACGGCTTCGGCCCCGCGGCAACCGGCCTTGGCATCCAGACGAGCGCCACCGTCGATGCCCTCAACCGCGTCACCCGCTACCGCCACATCGACATCCCCTCAGGACAGGTGCAGAAGCGGGCCGACTACGCCTACCGTGCCGATGGCTCCGTCAGCTCGGTCACGAGGTATGTGGGGGCGGGGACGTACCTGGTCGGCTCGTCACCGCCGCTAGCGGGCTCGGCGTCCAGGCTTCCTTCGTCAAGTCATCCTGCGCAGCTTTTGCGGTTCCGGCGCCGACGAGAAGGCACTCGAAGAGCCGCTCGAGCGACAGGCGGTCGGCCGTGCGGGCATGAACTAGGGTACCCCTCAGTCCATGGCCTCCGCCAAGCTGCGGAAGTCCTGGAACGCGGCCTGCCGTTCCTGGTCGTGATCCAGCCCGGCCTCGTTTGCCGCCACGTCGGCGGCCCACTGCGGGCCGACCGAGTCGAGCGTCTGGAATTTGGACTGAATGATCCTCCAGGCCTCGGCGCCGAGCCCTGTGTCGAGCAGCGGCTTCATTCTGCGGGCGAGATCCTCGAGAGACGGACGGTAATACCTCAGCACGAATGCGATGTCGTACGCATCCTTGGGTTTCTGCCGCTCGTCCAACGCGAAGGCCTTGATGAGAATGAAGGCTTCCGGCCGGACGATGCGAATCCTGACCGTGTTCTGCGACCCATCCGGCATCGTGCCGTTGACCTCGACGGCATCGCTGCACTCGAACGCGAGATCCACGCCACGGAGTCCGTTGACGGCCAGTTCATCCACCAGGAGTGCGGGGCTCTTCCCGCCAGTTCCGTATTGCCTTGTCACGACATCGACCTTGACCTCCTCGCTCGCCCCCGGCACGGCGCGATAGAACCGAGTCGGGCCATGTTCGAGCCTGTATTGGGCCTGCTCGAGCCGGGCCCGCACTGATTCGTAGGGGTTTCTGCGCGCGGCATCCGGGCTGATCGCGATGTCGACATCCAGGGATCCGACGTGCCCGCGGCCGGGGTAGCAGAGATCGGGTACCCATCCGCCGATGAGCACCATCTCGTCGCGGAACGAGCCAAGAACGTTCCAGACTTCGATGAGCACCGTTCTTGCAGCCGTCTTCTGATCGATTGTCATGCCGGCTTTCCTGCGGCACCAGCGCCGAACGATGCCCGGATATGACGATCGAAGATGATTTCCGCGGCTTCAGCACCCCGGCCTTTCGTGGGCTTGAGATCAAGGTAGGTCTGCAAGGGTGATGTGCACACGGCCGGCACGCCCGCGGCCCGCACGAACACGCTCGGGTCGAAGGGCTCGAGCAGCAGGAGATTGGCTCCCGAATCGACCTCCGCGGCGCCGAACGCCTTGCGGAGCGAGTCGATCAGCCCCCGGTGATCGGAGTTCGGCGCCTCGGCATAGAGGGTGGCGATCGAGTGGCGGATGTCGGGCACGAGCCGCCAGGCTGCCGATAATCGTGCGAGGGCGTAGCGAACACCCTCTCGCGCACACCACGCCGCCACGACCTCCTCGACCTCGGCGGGATCGCCCCGCAGGTAGAGGCCCGTCTGCTGAGCCGTTCCCGTGAAGCGAGTGGCCCACGCGTCGAGAAGGTCCGCCGGCCGCGTTAGCACGAGGCGACGCTGGGGTGAGGCCGCATAGCCCTCGCTGATCAACCAGCTCTTCACCTTCGCCACGAGCCCGATGCTGACACCAACGTCGGGGTGGTCGGCCAATTCCGCCATCTGCCAGGCCCGCGCTGGCTCGTGGAGCATCGCGCGGATGATGCGGCTGGATCGCGGTGCGAAAGGGTCGGATGAGCGCTGCACACGGCGCGGGCCCGGATCCATGCGGCCGCTCCGCTCGATAAAAAGCGCTGAGGCAGGGGCGCTAATCCGGCCGTTGCCGGCCCCGTCGATGAACGACACGCCCCGCTCCCGCGCCAGTTCCGCAACCCGCGGACTGATGACCGGGGCATAGAGAACCGCACATGCTTCGGGTTCTCCCGAGATGCTTTCCGCAAGGGAGTCAAGGACATTGCCGGCGATCTGAGGGGTCACGCGGCGGCGGTACCCGATCGCGAAACTGGTCACGAGCGACGCGTTGCCGGCCGGTCGCTCGAGGATCCCCTCGAACGTGTTGCCCCGCTTGCCCCGCGATATCGTGAACGTGCCGAGATCCGCGAAAAAGTCGCGGCAGACTCTCAGACACTCACCGGAAACGTCGCTTTTCAAAGCCATTTTCACTCATAATGCGTTTTTCACTACGTAGTGAAACATAGCTCTTCGGTGAAAAAAAGCAACGCTCTCGGTTTGTGACGCGATTTGGCTGCGGAACGCTGTTTTGCCTTGGAACCCCGCATCTCCGGCGTCTCGGGCCCCACCTCCTTCGGCCACCAAGGATGTGTCGTAACCAGTTGTTCAGAGCACCTTGCGTCATTGCCGCCGACTCCGAAATAACTGCCCGTAGAAGCAGCCATAATGAGGCCATGACAACGCCGGCCGACCGGGACGAAACCACAGGCCTGATGGAGCCGATGTTCGTCGGCGAAACAGCCCGGCGGCGAGGATTGCTGATTCATTCCGCGGCGGGTTCGAGCCAACGTGCAATGCCGCGATTCATCATCCTCGAACACACCGGCGCCCCGGACGATCCGGCTGGCCTCCACTACGACCTCCTGCTGGAAGCAGGCGACGCTTGTCGCACATGGCGGCTGGCAGCCCTGCCAGTGCCGGCCACGCCGGCCGTCAGCGCGGTCGAACTGCCGCCCCACCGTCTCGCCTGGCTCGACCACGTCGCCGGGCCGGTCTCGGGTGGTCGGGGCTTCGCGCGACGGCTTGAGGCGGGCACGTATCGACTCTCCGTGAATGACACGGCCGACGTCAAGCAGGCGACGCGATTGTCGTTCGTGACCACCGGGAATGGCCCGCCACAGGTTGTTGAACTTGCCAAAACAGGCGACCAATGGGGCGTGCGGCGGCACGTGGACAACGCCGGTCCACCACAGGCACAATAAAGGGGTGTCGCGACCTCGCTCCCGCGACGACCCACCCGAGGAACTGCCATGCATCGGACTCTTCCTGTCGCCATCGTCGTCGTGTCGCTCGCCACCGGAGCGGCTCATGCTGCCGCACCGCGGAGCGAACGGGTGACGGCTCGCATCGCCGAAAGGGCCTATGCACGGCAGGCGATCGCCGAGACGCGGGCGGCCCGCGCCGAGGCCCGCGTGGCGGCGATCGCACCGGTCGTGCCCGTGCCGCCGCCCCCACGCCCGGCGACCGTGCGGCGCATGCGCCGCGCCGGCGTGCCTCCAGCGCCGCTTCCGACGAGCCCGCCCACCGCTGCCATCGTGGCCACGCCGGCTCCGCGGCCTGTTGCCGCCACTGCCAACCCCGCCCCGGTGGCCAACCAGCCTGCGGCACGGCCACCGGCGGCCGACGGCCTCGTGCTCCCCGACACGCCGACAGTCTCCCCGCCTGCCGCTCCGAGTGACGACGGCACCCGCAGCGTGCTGGCCACCGCCGAGGAGCCGGCGGCGACGCCCCCGGCCCGCGCGCCCGCCGGCGCCCCGGTCACGCATCCGCCCATCGAACTCCTGCCCACGCCATAACCGCGCGGCGCATGGGCAAGCCAGACGCCTTTTCAGGAGGCGTAGTATTTTTTCGCGGTGAGAAGCGCGTCGAGCTGCCGCGTCTCCTCGTCCGTGTAGCGGAAGTGGCGTACGAACTCCTCATAGAGCGCGGCATGTGGTTTTTCGCTCGCCGCATTGACCCGCCGCGAGGGAAACACGGCCTCCATCCCGAGGGCGGCGTGCATGATCCGCGGCCACTCCGCCACGTCCTCCTGCCGCAGGGTCAGGAACGTGAAGCGTCCGTGGGCGAAGTGCAGGCAACGCCGGTCATAGTCGAACGCCTGCGATGACAGATCGACGCCGAACAGGGCGGGATAGGTGCGTTCGATGCCATAGTCGTGCGGGATGAAAAACTCCCCGAGCGAGCGACGGTATACCCGGGCGAGATTGTCGTACGAGAGATCGCCGCCCACGGCGAGCGGACTGGCGATCCACTCGCCCGAGCAGGGATGTCGAATCTGCTCGTTGGCGAGGTTTTTGAAAAACTGTGACACGAACCTGGCACGCGGCCTGCGGACGAGGTTGACGATCAGCAAGGGCCCCTCGAGGTGTTCGAGCAGATGGCGCACCACGGGTTCGTATTCCGTATTGAAACACCGCCTGCTGAGATCGATGTCCGCCACGGGGAGCGTCGCATATGCCCCCGCAAAACCCCGCATGAAATAGGTCGAGGCCGTGGCCGTGCGACGGTAGACGATGATCGGGGCATCCATCTGCGACTCTCCGCGGCCATTGGGGAGCGGGGCGGGTCCACTTCCCCGGGGGTATGATGGGGCATCCCCGGAGAAAAAGCGATGAAGCCCCGTGAAGTGCTCGCGATGTGCCGCGAGAAGGAAGTGAAGGCGGTCGATCTCAGGTTCACCGATTTTCTCGGCGCCTGGCAGCACTTCACGATCCCCGTCGCCAAGCTCGAGGAAGACACCTTCGAGGACGGCCTCGGCTTCGATGGCTCGAGCATCCGCGGCTGGCAGGCGATCAACGAGAGCGACATGCTCCTCGTGCCCGTGCCCTCGACGGCAGTCGTGGATCCCTTCGCATCGATTCCGACGCTCGTGATGATCTGCATGGTGCAGGATCCGATCACCCGCGAGGACTATTCCCGCGATCCACGGAACATCGCCAAGAAGGCGGTGAACTATCTGAAGAGCACCGGCATCGCCGACACCTGCTTCATCGGCCCGGAGGCCGAGTTCTTCGTGTTCGACGACGTGCGGTTCGACCAGAACGCCCACGAGGGCTATTTCCACCTCGATTCCTGCGAGGCGGAGTGGAACCGCGGCCGCGCCGAAGGGCCCAACCTCGGCTACAAGCTGCGGCACAAGGAGGGCTACTTTCCCTGCGCTCCCTCCGACCAACTGATGGACGTGCGCAACGAGATGATGCAGACGATGATCCACTGCGGGATCGACGTCGAGGCCCAGCATCACGAGGTGGCGACGGCGGGCCAGTGCGAAATCGACATGCGGTTTCAGGAACTCGTCCGCATGGCCGACCAGATGTGCCTCTACAAATACATCGTGCGCAACGTCGCCCGCCGCTACGGTAAGACGGCCACGTTCATGCCCAAGCCGATCTATGGCGACAACGGCTCCGGCATGCACACCCACATCTCGCTCTGGAAGGACGGCCATCCGCTCTTCGCCGGCACCGGCTACGCGGGCCTCTCCGAGATGGCGATCCACGCGATCGGCGGCATCCTCCGCCACGCCCCGGCGATCCTCGCGATCTCGAATCCCACCACCAACAGCTACAAGCGGCTCGTGCCCGGCTACGAAGCCCCGGTGAATCTCGCCTACTCGCAGCGCAACCGCTCGGCCAGCTGCCGGATTCCGATGTATTCGGCGAGCCCGAAGACGAAGCGAGTCGAGTTCCGCTGCCCCGATCCGACCTGCAACCCCTACCTGGCGTTCTCGGCGATCCTGCTGGCGGCGATCGACGGCATCCAAAACAAGATCCACCCCGGCGAGCCGCTCGACCGCGACATCTACGATATGCCGCCGGAGGAGCTGGCCAATGTGCCCAAGGCGCCCGCCTCGCTCGACGAGGCGCTCGACGCCCTCGAGAAAGACTCCGACTTCCTGCTCAGGGGGGACGTCTTCACCGAAGACGTGATCACGACCTGGCTGAAGTGGAAGCGCGAGAAGGAAATCGACCCGATGCGGCTACGGCCGCACCCGTACGAGTTCTGCCTCTATTTTGACGCGTGAACGGCCATCCCTGGCCCGTTCACGCTCGGGCCTCCGGCGACGCTGTCGCCTGCGGCCATGATCGCGTCCTGCGATCGTTTTGACGCGTGAACGGCCATCCCTGGCCCGTTCACGCTCGGGCCGCCGGCGACGCCGTCGTGAGGCGACCCGTATACCCCGCGCTCGCGCTTGGGGCTTCCTGGCGGGAGACGACGCGTGCCAGCCAATCCCGCGCGACCACAATGCGCCCCGGATATCTCATTGATTCCGCGAAGGGGCTGCCCGTGCCCCGCGAGCCGGGCTCGGCGGCCAGCGGAGCCCGGGCACCGATCCGCCACAGGCGGATTGGTCGGCGAAGCGCAGCCGGCGTGCAGAGAGCGCAGGGCAGGATGCCCGGAGCGAACGTCCGGCTCCCGGGGCACGGGCAGCCCCGAGCCGCGTACCGCAAGACCCGATATCGCCCCCGAACCCCCGATCACCTATCCTAAAGTCCACTGGAAGTTCCCCCTCTGGAAGACCGTCCGCACCATGGCCGACACAGACCCAACCGACACCGCATCCTCGACCGCCGCCACGGCAAAGCCCTCGGCCGTCGAGGTCGCCAAGACCGCGAGCAACTACCTCAAGGGCGACATTCCGCAGGAGCTCGTCGACGCCAACCCGGGCTTCGGCAAGGCGAGCGTGCAGCTGCTCAAGAATCACGGCACCTACCAGCAGGACGACCGCGAGGCCCGCAAGGCCCGCGACGGCGCCAAGAGCCAACGCGAGATCTCGTTCATGATCCGCACCTGCGTGCCCGGCGGAAAGCTCACGGCCGAGCAGCTCCTGTCGGCGATGGACATGGGCGACGAGCTGGGCAACGGCACGATCCGGCTCACGACCCGTCAGGCGATCCAGCACCACGGCGTGGTGAAGGGCGACCTCAAGGGCTTCATGCAGCGGGTGCATGCCAATCAGATGACCACGCTCGCGGCCTGCGGCGACGTGGAGCGAAACATCATGTGCTGCCCCGCGCCGATCCACGGCGATCCCGTCCGCGACGAGATGCAGGCCAAGGTGGACGAGCTCGCGAAGCACCTGGCCCCGCGCACGCGGGCCTACTACGAGATCTGGCTCACCGATCCCGACACCGGCGAGAAGACGCTCGCCGGCGGCACCTCGGGCGACAAGGACATCGCCCCGGGAGCGGACGACGTCGAGCCGATCTACGGCCGCACCTATCTTCCCCGGAAGTTCAAGACGGCCTTCGCGCTCCCCGAAGACAACTGTGTCGACGTCTATGCCAATGACCTGGGCTTCCTCACGATCCACGAGCAGGGAAAAATCCTCGGCTACAACGTCCTCGCCGGTGGTGGCATGGGTGTGACACCGAGCGCCGCCAAGACGTTTCCGGCGCTCGCCAAGCGGCTCGGCTTCGTGCCGCCGCAGGACGTGTGCGCGATCGCCGAGGCCATCGTGAAGGTGCAGCGCGACTACGGCAACCGCTCCGACCGCAAGGTCGCGCGGCTCAAGTACACGATCCACACCATGGGGCTCGACGCCTTCCGGGCGAAGGTCGAAGAGTATTTCGGCAAGCCGCTGGCCCCCTGCCATCCGGCCGACGTGCACGGCTTCGACGACCACATCGGCTGGCATCCACAGGGTGACGGGAAGTATTTCTACGGGCTCAACGTCGAGAACGGCCGGATCCACGATACCGGCCACTTCCGGCTCAAGAACGCGCTGCGGCGAATCCTCCGCGATCTCGAGCCCAGCGTGCGGATCACGGCCCACCAGAGCCTGCTCTTCACCGACCTCAAAATCACCGACCGGGAGCGGATCGCGGACATCCTCCATTCCCATGGCGTGAAGACCTCCGAGGAGATCAGCACGATCCGCCGCTGGAGCATGGCCTGCGTCGCCCTGCCGACCTGCGGGCTCGCGGTCGCCGAGAGCGAGCGGGTGTTGCCCGGCCTGATCGACGCGCTCGAGCCCGAGGTGGCGAAGCTCGGCCTCTCCGACGAGGCCTTCACGCTCCGGATGACCGGCTGCCCCAACGCCTGCGCCCGCCCCTACAACTCCGACATCGGCATCGTGGGCCGCACCGCGGGCAAGTACACGATCTTTCTCGGCGGACGGCTGCTCGGCGACCGGCTCAACGAACACTACAAAGACGTCGTGCCGTTCGAGGATCTCGCCCGCGAGATCACGGCCGTGCTCGCCTGCTACAAGGCGCAGCGACAGGAGAACGAGACGCTCGGCGACTTCTGCCACCGCACGGGCATCGACCACGTCCGCACGTGGGCCGACGCGTGGCTCGCCGGCGGCGGCTGACGCTGCGGCTTCCGAAGCGCCGCGGCCTCCTTGAGGTCGCTAACCGTCTACCCGTCGCTCGCGCTCCGGGCTTCCCGAGCACCCGATGCCACGGCGCCTGGATCGCCACGCCTCTCCATCGGGAAGCCCCAAGCGCGAGCGCGGGGCATACGCCCTCCACTCCAACTCGCTCCGCGGCGCCATCGCGACCGCCACCCGTCTACCCGTCGCTCGCGCTCCGGGCTTTTTGGGGACCCAACGCACCGACTGCAGCAGCTTCGCCTGCCGCTGCTACGCGGGCAGATCGTCCCACATCGGGCACCAGAGGGGCGTCCGCGGAAAGAGCTGTGAGGCGAGCTTCTGCGCGACCTGCGTCGAGGCCTCGAGCCTACCGGCGGCGGCCGCCTCGGCAGGGTCACACTGGCCGAGGAGGAGTCGGCCCAGTTCGTCGTCGGAGAGCCGCAGGTAACTGCGACCCACCCGGCCGGGCTGGACCGTGGCCTGACGCTCGGACCCCTTGGCCTCGGCGACGATGATCGAGCCGCGGAACGAGGGCGCGTCGAGCCCGAGTTCGAGCGTCTCGCGAATGTCGGCTTCGGCCACGCGGGCCGCCACGGCAGGCACCAGCGCGGTGAGCAGGTCGAGCGGCCTGAACACCTTGGCGACGAGCATGCGGTCGCCCCCCTGCACGAGACTGCCGTCGCCGGCCACCGCTTCGTGGAGTGGGTCTGACGCGCTCGATTCGTACACGATCTCCTGACGATCGTTTTCGATGGCCTCGGCACAGACCCGGGCGAGAATCTCCCGCTCCAGACCCGCAAACTCGGGGTCGGCCATGAGCTCGAGCACCCGGTTGCCCGACTGGATCGCGTAGCCCACGATCCGCGCGCTCGACTCGTGGAGCTCGTAGCGATCCTGGCCGACGAGGGCCACGATGATCGAATCAAAGGCGCCGCGGCTCACCAGCCACCGGCAATAGTTCTCGCTCCGGTCGAGCGGGCCGACGAATCGCGAGGCATTCTGCTTGAAGATGCGCAGGATCGCCGGCAGTTCGACATGCCGCCACTGCCGCATCGTCACCGGCTCGCCCGTCCGCTGCGTGCCCTCGAGGAGCCGAGCGAGGATGTCCGTCGGACGGCCGGGCGTGGCCGAGTCGCGACCGAGCACGCTCCAGCCGAGTTCGTGAAACGAGGGCGCGATCCGCGTGCGTGAAAATGCGACCACCGCTCCCGACTGCCGCATCCGGTCTTCCGCCGCGCGGACGAGCCGCTGGCCGTGACCGGCACCGCGACACTCCGGCAACACGGCGACGCGGTCGATGACCGCGCCCCGCACCGAGACCGGCCCCACGAGGAGGTCGCGGGGAACGATTTCAACATGGCCGACGATGCGACCGGCGAGCCGAGCAACGAGCCGATTGGCCGAGTCGTGCTCCGGATGATCGACGGCTGCATGAAACTCCGCCCGCGAAGGGGGAGTCGGCAGGCCGGACAGCAGTTGGAGAATCTCGCTTTGATCACCCGCCCGGGCGGGTGCGACATGGCACTCCTCGAGCATCCAGGCCGGCGGCTTGAGCGGCAGAATCGGGTGCTGGGGGAGGTGCTGGATCGCCGGCCTCTTCTCGAGGGGACGACGGCTCACGACGGTGCCGGACGGGCGGATTTCCAGGGTCTCGACCACTCCGGCCGACCGCTCCGTCCGATCCTTGGCGACGACTTTGGTGGAGCGGCGCTCGGTTCCTTCCGCGATTTTGACGGCGGCATTGGCGACTGCCGGGCCGCTCACGGCCTTCTGCTTCGCGGGACGCACCGCGGCATCGGCTGCCCGCACAGAGAGCCGGTTCTTCGCCTTTTTTCGCTGCGCCGTCGCCGCGGTGCCGCCTGACGCCGACCGCGAACGGGCCGTGGAGCCGGACGCTGAACGAGGGGCCGGCCGATGGCCTGAAGAACCTCTGCGTGGCGCACCTGAGCGGCCTCGGAACGCCGCTCGACGCCTTCTCGGGAAACAACCCACCCGATGCATGATGCCTCCTGTCCCTGGAGCAACTCGAAACCAGTCCGTTGGCGATCAATCTATGCCGGGTCTGGCTCGTTTTCCAGTAGCAGGAATGTTTTGAGCGCGTTTTCCGGGAAAAAACACCAGGGATAGTCGCGGGCTCGCAGCACCGCTCTGGCCTTGGTGGCATCCGACAGTTGCGTCGTTCGGGCCATGACGTCGCGGCGGGCGACATCGAGTCGCGCCGCGAGTCGCTCGTTGATTCCACGAATCTCCCGGCAGCGGCGTTTGGCGAGCGTGACCGTGGGATGCGTGTCAATCCAGCGGAGTTTCGCCGCGATGAGCTCCCGCACCTCCTCGGATTGCGCCGCCTGCGGCAGGAGGTGCCGCTCCGGATGAAACTCGATGTCGCGGAGCATCGCCTTCACCGCCGCGAGTTCACCGGCGGGATTCACCGCCTCGAATCCCGGAAACACCTCCTCGAGCGGCAGCCGCAGCGTGCCAGACACCACGGCATGCCGCGGCGGGTCGGAGCCGACGAGCCGGCAGACGATGTCGTCGGTGATGGAATCGTAGGCCGCCCCGCCGATCCCGTGCACGAATACGTCGGCGACCAGGAGCCGCGACACGAGCGTCGTCACGATCGCCCGCGGCCGCAGCCGTATCGAATGCTCTTCCATCCGCGACAGCGCATCGACCCACTTCGACGGCGACGTGTCGGCCGTGATCGGGAGTTCGATGCGGAGCGTATCCATGTCGGAGAGGGCCAGCACGCCCGTGGTCGCCGTGTTGGCAAACACCCGCCGCCGGCGCGGATCGTCCCGCGACCACATCCACCATGGCACCTCGATCCACTCGCCGGAGGCGTCGTGCCGCACGGCGAGATCGGGCATGGGCCGGCCGCGGCCGCGGACACGCCGCTCGCGACGGTAGGTGGCCAGCGCCGCGTTGTAGGCATCGTGCAACTGACGACCATGGGCGAGCAGCCAGCCCATGAAGACCATCACCGTCGGCAAGCGAACCATTTCGCTCACCGGCAGCTCCAGGGTCTCGAGCCCGAGGCGTTCCTCGAGCATGTGACGCGCCTGCGCGATCCCGAGGCCGATGCGGTGGCTCTCCCGCGCGCGGTCGACGGCCAGCGGCCACCAGCGGCGCAGGATCGGCCTGGGCACGAGCGGCCCGAGCAGGTCGCTCGCACGCTGCCCAAAAGAAGCGAAGCAGTCGGGATCGATGACCGGCCGCTCCTCCCAGGCCATCTCGCCGTTGAAGGCGTCGAAGGGCACGTCCTCGACGTGTGCCGCCCGGGGCCCGCCGAGCGGCACCGGCACGCTCGTGCGGCCGCAGCGATCGGTATCGACGACGAGATTCAGCGCCGTGCCGCCGACCTGCCTGGCGTAGGCGTCGAGCGCCGAGTTCTTGAGCCAGACCCCGGGATGGAAGAGTTCGGGCTGATGACCGCCCATGATGATCGGCCTGGCGATCCAGTCGGCCACGTCGGCCGGCCGGGTGACGTCGCGGTAGTGGCCCGTGTATTCGGCCGCCACCATCAGCACCTCGCGGCGGGTCGCGGCCACGAGCTCCCAGAGCCGCATGTCGCCGATGCGGACATCGAGGGCTGCCCGCAGGAGTCGGTTGTTGTCGACGAGGGCCTCGATCGAACCGCTGCCGGGGCTCGGGGCCACGGGAGGCTCGATCAGGCGGCCGCCGGAAGGCTCGGGCGGAGAGTAAGTTCGACGCGACGGAGGCATTGCCGGCAACGGGGCCCTGGGACGGACGACGTTCTCGCCGGCGGATGAAAAACCTCAGGCCGAAGCGTCGCGTCCCGCGGCAGCCGCAGCGACCGCCGCTTCGGCCCGATCGAGGACGCGTCGATAGTAGGCCAGACGGGTCGCCGCGACGTCCAGAGCGCCTCCGAAACTCCGCGCCAGGTCGAGGTAGACCAGCGGAACCGGAAGTTCGACGACGGCGAGGCCCGCGGCGGCGGCCTGCACCCACACCTCGAGCGGCATCGCATACCCGGTCTCGGTGACATGGAGCTGCTCGAGGGCGTGCCGCGTATAGGCCTTGAACCCGCAGAAGGCGTCGGTCAGGTCGAGCCCGAGCCGGTCGTTGATCTCGGCGGTGATCTCGGCGTTGATTTTCCGCCGCGCCTCCGGCGGGGCGGTGTCGCCTGCAAACTTCCGCAGGTAGCGGCTCCCGCTGACCATGTCCGCCGGCACCGCCCGGTCGCTGGCGGCGGCGATGAACTCGGGAATCAGCCGCGGCTGGTGCTGGCCGTCGCAGTCGATCGTCACCAGCCCGTCCCAGGGGCCGGCGAGGGTTTCGCGGAATGCCGTGGCGAGCGCGGCGCCGTAGCCGGCATTGAGGGCATGCCGGACCATGCGGACGTCGCCGCGGCGGGCGACTCTCTCGGCGAGCAGTTCCGACGTGCCGTCATTGGAGCCGTCATCGACCACGAGCACGTCGGGGGCGAACCGCAGCACCTCGTCGAGCACGCCCTCGACGTGGGCGGCTTCGTTGTAGACCGGCAATGCAGTGAGAAACCGGGGCATGCCACCGCCTCAAAAAGGGCTTTTCGCCGGATCGACAAACTCCCCCAAGTGTAGCGCACGAAACGGCTGGAGCAACGCGCCGGCGCCGCCCCTACAACCATTCCAGGGGATCACGCTCGTCGCGGCTGGCCCAGCAGGACAACCCCGCCACGGCTGCGGCGAGCCGGCCGGCGAGCACGTCCATCGAAAACCGCTCGCTGGCATGGTGCCCGACGGCCACCACGGCCAGGCCGGCGGCCACGGCCTCGATCGCCTGATGAAGCTTGATCTCGCCGGTGACGAGCGTGTCGCAGCCACCCCGGCACACGTCGTCAAGGCAGTCGCCCCCCGACCCGCAGACGATTCCCACCCGGCCGGCCGGCCGGGTGGCGTCGCCGGCAAGCTGTACCCGCGCTCCCCCGAGGGCCTTCCCGGCCCGCGCCGCCAAGAGGGCCACCGTAGAGCGGTCGTCGGCGGTGCCCGCGCGGCCAAACCCCACCTGCGGAAACTGGGCATCGGGCGTGATCGGCGACACGTTGACGAGTTCGAGCAAATGGGCGAGCTGGTCGTTGATGCCACCGGCCGCCGAATCCCAGGCGGTGTGACTGCTCCAGATGCCGGCCCCCGCATGGATGAGATCGAGCAGCGTGCGGCCCGCATGGGTCGCGGTCGTGATCCTCGGCACGGGCCTGAACGGCAGCGGATGGTGGGAGACCACCAGATCGGCACGCTCCCGCACCGCCTCGGCCACCACCTCGGGGGTGAGCGTGAGGCAGGTCATCACTCGGTCGATCGACTCGCGGCGCGGGGCGACGAGCAATCCGACCGAATCCCATTCGGCAGCGAGCCGCAGGGGCGCGAGATGCTCGAGGGCGGCGGTCACGACGGCGAGCACGGGCATGCGGAGAAGATACTATGGTGGTTCGGCCGACGCGATCCCCGGACCCTCTGCTCGTCTCCCCTGCCCTTCTATGGACACCTCCCGACTCTCCGTGCCGGCAGCCGCGTTCTCGACAGATCTCCGCAGGGCCCTGCGGCTGGCCCGCGATCTGGGTGTCCACGGCATCGAACTCGACGCCCGTAGCGGGATCGATCCGGAGCAGCTCACGCAGACCGGCCTGCGGCAGATCCGCAAGTGGCTCGGCGACGAGGGAGTCACCGTGTCGGCAGTCTCATTCCGCACGCGGGGCGGCTATGCCGATGGCGCGCGGCTCGAGGGCCGGATCGCCGCGACGAAGGCCGCCCTGAAACTGGCGCACGATCTCGGCGCCGGTGTCGTGCTCAACCACGTGGGCGACATTCCTGAAGAGGCGGCGGGGCCGCATTGGAATCTGCTCGTCGACGTGCTCACCGACATCGGCAACTTCGGGCAGCACGTCGGCGCGACACTCTGCGCCGAGGCCGGCCGGGCCGCGCCGGCCGATCTCGCCCGACTCATTTCGACGCTTCCCGCCGGCTCGCTGACCTGCGACATCGTCACCGGTTCGCTCGTCGTCCACGGCCACGATCCGGCCGCCGCGGTCGAAACACTCGCGGCCCACGTCGCCGCGGTGCATGCGACCGACGCCATCGCGGGACCGTTCGCGGGCCGCGGCCGCGCGGTGATCCTCGGCACGGGGCAGGTGGACTTGGCCACCACGCTTGCGACGCTCGAGGAGTGCGGCTACCGCGGCTGGATCGGCCTGGAACCGGTCGACGAGCGGGCGAGCCGGACGGAACTCGCCGCCGCGATCGCCTCCCTCGTAGCGCTCTGATCGCGAAGCCAGGGCCGCACTTGGATCACCGCCCTCCAGGGGATACTCTCGAGGACGCCATGCAGCTGAGTGCAACGACAACCCGAGCCACCACGTGGGGCTGCCTCGCCGTCTTCTGCCTCGTCGCCTCCGGACTGCCCCTGCCGCTGGGCGGCTCGAAGGCTGGGATCGGCGGCGGTCGGACGAACCCTGCGGCGGCAGCGCGGCTGGCCGGCAAGGACCGCTCGACGCCGTTTCCGTGCATGGACAAGGCGTGCGGCTGTGCCACCGCCGAGCAGTGCCTCCAAGACTGCTGCTGTAATACTCCCGCCGAGACGCTCGCCTGGGCACGGGCCCACGACGTCGCCCCCGCGATCCTCGCCAGCCTCATGCAACGCGCCGCTGCGAGCCTGCCCAAGGCTTCCGGCTCGTGCTGCAGTGCCGCGACGCCGAGCTGCTGTGAGGCGGCCGAGCCGTCGTGCTGCGCCGTCGATCAGGGAGACGAGCCGCCGGCCCGCATCCCCGACGCGGCCCACGTCGTCGGCGTGCGGAGCATCGTGCTCCGGGCGATGCTGGCCTGTGGCGGCGTCGCAGACGAGTGGTCTTCGGGGGGCCTCTCGCTGCCACCTCCGCTCGTGACCTCGGTTTCCCGGCCGAGCCCGACAGCGACGATCACGATCGCCGACGACCCGATCAAAGCCCTCCCCCGTTCTCCCGACGCGCCGCCCCCCAGGGCCTGCTGAGCTGGCAATTGCCTCCAGCCTTCCGCGGCGTCCGCACCGTGCCTGCAAGCGTGCGGTCCCGCCACGCTCGTTGGTCGAGCCTGCGCGCAGCGTGCGCGCCATCGGCCGCCGGGGTGTCGCCACCTTTCGGGAGCCGATTCATGTCCGTTCCTTCATCGGGGCCGGCGGCGCAGAGCCGTCGCCGCCTTCGGCTCATTCATGGTGTTACGGTGATCGAACT
Source organism: Planctomycetia bacterium (assembly GCA_021414115.1). Classification (GTDB taxonomy): domain Bacteria; phylum Planctomycetota; class Planctomycetia; order Pirellulales; family UBA1268; genus QWPN01. The sequence continues at coordinate 53,340 of JAIOPD010000115.1, read as the reverse complement.
CCTCGTGGTGGTCGCGATCATCGCCATCCTCATCGGCCTGCTGCTGCCCGCCGTCCAGTCGGCCCGTGAAGCCGCCCGACGCATGAACTGCGCGAGCAACCTCCGGCAGTTCGGCCTGGCCATGCTGAATTACGAGAGTGCCCGCGGCCGGTTTCCGCCGACCGACGCGCGAACGAGCCAGAGCGCCGGCTGGTCGCTGCACGCGCGGCTCCTGCCCTATGCGGAGGAGGCCGCCATCGCCGGACGATTGGACTTCAAGAAGACACCGTTCACCGGGAGCTTCAGCAACCAGGTGCCCGATCCGGCGTTCGTCGCGGTCTTCGCCACGCCCGTGCCCATGTTCCTGTGCTCGAGCGATCCGGCGCCAACGGTGAACCGCTGCAACGGCGCCGACTACGGCGGCAACAACTACATGGTGAGCATCGGCAGCGCCACGGCCGACGGATCTGGGACGACCTACTGGGAGTTCAGCAAGCCGACCGATGGAATTGTCTACGAGAACTCGAGAGTGAGGATCGCGCAGGTCACGGATGGCACGTCCCATACGGTCATCGGCAGCGAGGCTGTTCGCAGCGTCGCCAACGGCACGAGCGACGGCATCGCGTTCCCGGCCAACGCGGCCCCCTCGTTTCCCTATCAATACACGCTGAACGGGTCGACGGGATGGACCAACGCAAACGGCAGCAACGGCTCACCCAACCGGATCACGCTCAATGGCAATGCGAATCCGACGACGGCCGACATCGACGCGCTGATCGCAAACTGGACAACGATCACCACATGGCGGCATGCCGCGAGCCCGTCGATGCGCGGCCGGGGACTCGCCTGGGCGACGACGACGGCGGGCAACAGCCTGACCAACGGCTTTCTGACGCCCAATAGCCCGATCCCCGACTACGTCGTGCACTGGTCGGGCTTCTTCGGGCCGAAGAGCTGGCATCGCGGCGGCGCCAACGTGCTCTTCGCCGACGGCCACGTCGCCTCGTTGTCCGAAGACACCGACACCCGCCTCCACCGCGGGCTGCACAGCATCGCCGGCGGCGAGACGACATCGAGCGGTTACTGATCCATTTTCCTTCCGGAGCGATTTCACCATGAAGGCTCACCTGTTTCGCGCAGCGACCATGGCTGTGGCGTGCGCCGCGGCAGTCGTGCAGGCTCACGACACCTGGGTGCAGACCGCCACGACCGTGGCCCGCACCCATGACGTCGTGCACGTCGATCTCGTGCTCGGCAACCACGGCAATGATCACCGCGACTTCAAGATCGCCGGAAAACTCGGCTCGCTCGACGGCACGACGCTCGCCGTGCTCGGGCCAGACGGCACGACCACCGATCTGGTGCCGGCACTCGTCGATCTCGGCTTCGCCCCCAAGGAGGGCTACTGGTCGGCGCGGTTCGTCGCCGCCGATGAAGGGCTGCACTGCGTGGCCCACGCCCGGTCGGGCATCCGCCACGGCGGCAGGGGATTCAAAGGGGGCAAAACCTGGTTCCTCGCGGCCCACGCGGTCGATGCGCCACCGCAACCCACCGCGGAGTTCACCACACCGCTGGGGCATCCGCTCGAACTGGTCCCCGAAACGCATCCCGTGCTCGGCACCGGCCCCGGCAAGCCGATCGCCTTGCGACTGCTCTTCAAAGGCAAGCCGCTCGCCGACCACCGCGTGTCGTTCATCCCGCGGGGCGCGACGCTCGACGAGGGCTTCGATCCCAACTACGAGCGGATGACCGACACGGAAGGCCGCTGCCACTACACGCCCACGGAGGGCACGTTCATCCTCGTCGTCGCCCATCTCGTGAAGCCCGACGAGAAGGGCGAGGGGTACGACAAGACCTCGTACGCCGCCACGCTGGTTCTCAACGTGCCTGAGCGGTGCGACTGCTGCGACTGAACGGCTATGCCAGCCGGGCGGCCAGCGCGATCGCGGCCGTCTCGACGCGGAGAATGTGAGGGCCGAGGCCGACGCGAACGACACCCGCCGCATCGAGCGCGGCAAGCTCTTCCGCCGCGAAGCCTCCTTCCGGGCCGACGAGCGCGATGGCGGCGGTGGCGGCGGCATCCGCCGCGTCGAGCGGCGCTGCCCCCGGATCGGCGACGAGCATCCGGACCGTAGCCGGCCGCTCGCGAAGGATCTCGGCGATCGTCCGCGGCTCGCCGATCTCCATGAGCGTGTTGCGGCCCGACTGTTTGCAGGCCTCGAGCACGCCACGGCGGAGCCTCTCGAGCGCCCCCGGAGTCGCCTCCGCCACGCCCCGCAGCGTGACCAGCGGCACGAGCCGAGCCACGCCGAGTTCGGTGAGTTTTTCGACGAGCCACTTCTGCCGGTCTCCCTTGGGCAGGGCGACGGCGAGCGTGAGCGGCGGGGCGGCTGCGACCGCAACGCTCAGCGGCTCGTCAAGCTCGAGCGTCACCTCGTCGCGGCCGATTGCCATCACCCGCGCGGGCCACTCGACACCCGAGCCGTCGAACACGCGGACCAGGTCGCCGACCTTCCCGCGCAGTACGCGGACGAGGTGCCGCGCTTCGTCTCCCTCGAGCACGGCCCGACCTGCATGGGGGGGCGACGACAGAAAGAATCGCTCGCTCATCGGGCCTGATCCGCGGGGAACAAAGGTTCCATCCAGTGTTCTGTGGAGAATGGAGTCGGGGACTGTCACCAGAGACTACCGGAGCCAACGTGGCGTGGCGATCCGTGAAACAACCGCGAAGCGAAGCGACGTGGAGGGCGGATTCCCGCAATCCCGCGTGCCGCTTGCTGACCGCCCCGATGGATCGAGAACACGCGAGAAACATCGGCCAAGTCGCTCCTGACCCGCCGCCGTGCCGCCGCTACACTCCGGCCATGGTACGCGAACGACTCCATCTCGCCGCAGCAGCCTTCGACGCCGCGATCGACCCCGCTGGTTTCCACATGGGGCCCGCGCAGGAGGAGGCTCTGGCGCGGCTCGAATGGCTGCTCACCGAGCGGCAGCGGTGCGGGCTCGTGGTGGCTGCGGCCGGCCTCGGCAAAAGCCATCTGGCGGCCGTCGCGGCCCGGCGGCTCGGTGGCCTCGGGGCCGAGGTGGCGGTGCTCTCGCTGCACGGCCTGCCCGTGGGCGAATGGCTCGATCTCCTGCTCGCGCGGCTGCCGCTCGATCCGGCGAGCCGCGCCGAGGCGATCCGACCCTGGCTCGCGCTCGAAAACCGGCTTCGTGAAAACACCCTGATGGAGCGGCCCACCGTTCTCATCTTCGACGATGTCGATCACGCTCCGGATGACGCGCTCGACGGCATCGCCCGCCTGGTGGCGGCGGGTGAGCCGCGGTTCGCATCGACGGTGATCGTGGCGCTGGCGACTCCGACGGGCCTCCCACGGGTTCCCGATGCCGTCCGGCTTCGCGCCGCGGTCCGCATCGACCTGCCTCTGTGGAGCGAAGACGACGTCGCGGCCTACATGGCCACGGCGCTCCACCGCGGCTCGGCCGACGCCGACGCGTTCTCGGATACCGCGGTCACCACGCTCGCACGATTTTCCGGGGGCGTGCCCCGCATGGCCTGCCGGCTCGCACGGCTCTCCGCCATCGCCGCCGCCGGCGAGTCGCTCGATCGCGTCGATGCCGCGACGGTCGAACGCGTCTGGCGGGAGCTTCTCCCCGCGGAAACCGACACCGCCGCCGAGGCCGACGACTCCCCGCGGCGACCCGCCGCCCGTCCCCAGGTCAAAGCCGTGCGCAGGCTCTGGGGATAGTCGGCACGCGGACCAGCGGCCGCCGCCTATTTGCGGATCGACGCAAGGGCCTGCTTTGCGGCGGCGCTCACCTTGCCGTTTTTGTCGGTCGCCATCTTCTCGAGCGACGGCACGGCCTTTTTTGCGTTGGGGCCCATGTTCGCAAGCTCGCGGGCCGCATTGATCCGTTTGTCGGGGGCGGGGCTCTTCAGATCCTCGATGTAGGCGTCGAGCAGCAGCCCGCCCATCGTCTGGGGGCCCTTCGGACGTTTCTGGGATGGTCCCGTCTTCTTCGCCCGCGCCTTCGTGGCCTTGCCCGAGCATCCCGCCACCATCAGAAGCATCGCCGTCAGCCAGGCCCTGCGCCGCATGCGTCGTCAACCTCCATCGCCGTCTCTTTCGCCCGCCGCTGCGACGCGCCGGATTCGACGACGATGCTAGCAGGAAGCAGCGGTGCCTGAAAAATACCGCTGGTCCGGCCCGGTCATTCCTGCACCGCACGGCTTCGAATAAACTCCCGACGGGAATCCGTTCAGCAGGAGTGCGACCGTTGGGAAGACAGGAATCCACCGCGGCCCGTCGCTTTGTGGCGCTCTCGCCCGACGATGGATCGGCGATCGATCTCGGGCATCCCGCGGTCGCCGCCCTGCTCTCCTGGCTCGTTCCCGGTCTCGGCCAGATCTATCAGGGCCGCAGGTTCAAGGGCGTCGTCTTCATGGCGATACTGCTCACCGCGTTTGTGACGGGGATGTGGCTGGGTGGTGGCCGGGTCGTTTACGCGTCGTGGAAACCGGGCGAGAAGCGGTGGGCGTTTCTCTGTCAGGCTGGCATCGGCGCGGCAGCCATTCCAGCCATGCTTCAATCGTGGCGACTGGAAGGCCCGACTCGGGAGCCTCTCTTCGCCAGCGACTTCATGGCCCCGCCCCTGTCCCGCGGCCAACCGGTCACGCAGGCCTATGCCCAGCGGCTCGCCAGCCGCGACCCCGACCTCGATGCCGACGACTTCCAACCGCTGCCCCCCTGGCAACAGTTCCGCCCCCTGCCACGGGGCGGCGTGCTCGACCGTCGGCCGGCCGACCAGCTCTCGCTCTGGCACCAACGGCTCGGCCGGTTCTTCGACATCGGCACCCTCTACACGATGCTGGCGGGGATGCTCAACCTGCTCGTGATCTACGACGCCTGGTCCGGACCAATGCGGCTCACGACCGAGACTGCGCCAGAAGGAAAAAGTAGCTCATGATCGATCTGTCGCTCTGGTCACTGCCAGGTCCCGTCGTCGCCGTGTTGGGAGACCGTGTGCCCGGCATCGCATTCGGCATCCCGCTGATCCTCGTGGCGTCGATCGTCTTCGCGGCCACGCACCACGAGAGCCCACCGGCGATCCGTCACGCGACGATCCAGTGGATCGGCTGGCTCGGCGGAATCCTCGGCGCCGTGCTCGTCGCGGTGTCGTTGCTGGGGTGGCTGGCCTAGAACTTGGCGGCGAGGCGGCGGAGTTGGCCGCAGGCGGCGTCGATCCTGGCGCCTTTGCGGCGGCGGACCTGCACGTTGACCCCCGCGGCTCGCAAGACGTCCAGAAACTGCTCGCGGGCCGCGGTCGTCGGTTCCTTCCAGGGCATGCCCGAGACAGCGTTGTAGGGAATCACGTTGACGAGGGCGGCACGGCCGCCGAGCAACCGTGCGAGCCGTTCGGCCTGCTCGCGCGAGTCGTTGACCCCGCCGAGGAGGACATACTCGAACGTCAGGCGGCGGCCGGACGTCTCCCAGTAGCGGTCGGCGGCTGCCATCACGTCGGCCAGACCGGTCGCCTTGTTGACCGGCACCAGCCGCGTGCGGAGATCGTCGTCGGCCGCGTGCAGGCTGACGGCGAGATGGTAGCCGGGATTCGCGGCGCCGAGGCGGTCGATGGCCTGCGGCAGGCCGACGGTGGAGATCGTGATGCGTCGCTGCGAGATCCCGAGGCCCTCGGGATCCTGCGCCTCGGCGAGTGCGGGCAGGAGGCGGTCGAGATTGGCCAGCGGCTCGCCCATGCCCATGACCACGATGTGACTGAGCCGCTCGTCGCCGGGCAGGAGCAAGGCGAGTCGGAGCAGTTGCTCCACGATCTCGCCGGTGGTCAGGTTGCGGACCACGCCGTCGATGCCGCTGGCGCAAAACACGCAGCCCATCGCGCAGCCCACCTGCGAACTGATGCAGACGGTGCGACGGTCGCCATCCTCCTCGCGCAAAAGCACGCACTCGATCCGCTGGCCGTCGGCGAGTGCGAGCAGCAGTTTTTCGGTGCCGTCATCGGCCCGCTGATGGACGGCCACCGTCGTGGTCCAGATCCGAAAGTCGGCGTCGAGTTCACTCCGCAGGCCACGCGGCAGATCGGTCATGTCGGCGAACGACTGGGCCCGCCGGCCGTGCAGCCAGCGGCGGATCGCCCCGGCCCGCCACGCTGGCTGGCCACGCTGGCCGAGCCACGCAGCCAGGCCGCTGGCCGGATCGAGCACGTGGCGGCGGGCCTCGGGAGCAGCGGCGGCGCCGGCAACCGGGTCGAGGGTGGGTTCGAAAGTCATCGGCGAGGCGGCTTTCAGCACTGGCGGGTGCCGATATCGCGGGGTACATTTCTCACGAACGGACATCGTCATCATATCCCGCATTCCGGCCTTTTGACGGCCGCCCTGCCAGCATGAGCCACAAGAACTACGAAGAGCGCACGCAGTGGGTGTATGACGAGCGGGCGTTTCCCGTGTGGAACGGCTCCTTCGACAAGTCCGACCGCGTGTCGATGATCGACGAAGACCTCTGGGCCGGCCGCAGCATCGCGATCCTTCTGGCCGTGCTCGTGGCCATTGGGCTGGCACTCGCCCTCGGCACGCTTGCCTTCGTCGCCAACTGGCGGTGACCCGCCGACGGTGCCAGTGATGCCGACGCCTGGACCGCAGCCGGCGACGGGACACAGCCTCACCGTGCTGGCCCCGGCCAAACTCAATCTCTCGCTTGCGGTGCTCGCGCGGCGGGACGACGGGTTTCATGAGATCGAGTCGCTCATGGTGCCGGTGTCGCTCGCCGACACGCTCCACGTCCGGCGCTGCGAACACTCTGGCGTACGGCTCGAGGTGTCATTCGACGGGCAGCTCGCGGTGGGGCCGGGCCGAGCCCTGGCCCGTGACGTGCCCGCGGATGGCCGGAACCTCGTCGTCCGCGCGGCCGAACGGCTCGCCCGCGATGCTGGCGCCACCACCGGTCTCGAGATCGAGCTCGTGAAGCGCATCCCGTCGGGCGCCGGACTGGGCGGTGGCTCGAGCGACGCTGCGGCCGTGCTGATGGCGGCGGCGCGACTCTGGAATCTTGACTGGCCGGCCGAGCGGCTGGCCCGGCTGGCCGCGGAGATCGGCAGCGACGTGCCCTGGTTCTTCGCCGGCGGCCCCGCGATCGCCTCCGGCAGGGGTGAACGGATCGACCGCGTCGCCGGACTGCCGCCACTCGCCGCGGTGATCGCCTGCCCGCCCACGGGCCTCTCGACGGCGGCCGTTTACGGCCGCTGCGTGCCCGATGCCTCACGCCGGGGCGAGGCGGCCCGGCTGGCGGCCGCCCTTTCGAGTGGCGGGCTTCAGGCGGGCCTGCCCTTCATGACCAATGCCCTCGAGCCGCCAGCCCGGAGCCTCTCGCCCGAAGTCGATGCCCTGCTCGAGGCCCTCGGCCAGGCGGGCGGATTCGCTCCGCGGCTCACCGGCAGCGGCAGCGCCTGCTTTGCCTTGGCCCGCTCGATCGGCGAGGCCGAGAGCGTCGCAGCCCGACTCGCCGCGATGCGGGCCGGCGGCCTGCCCTCCTGCGCCGCGGTGTTTGTCGTCCGGCTCACGGCCCCGGCATAGCACTTCCCGTCTTAGGGGGGGTGCCCCGGGAAGCGGTTGCGCTCCATGATGTCGACTCAGGGGGGCGCCGGACATGGAGATTTCCGAGGTACGCATCAAGCTTGTGGACGGCGGTGCCGAGCGACTGCTCGCATTCTGCTCGATCACGATCGACGCGGCGTTCGTCGTGCGCGACTTGAAACTGATCGGCGGTCCGGCCGGGCCATTCGTGGCGATGCCCAGCCGCAAACTCTGCACCCATTGTCACGGCTGCAGTGCCAAAAATCCGCTCCGGTCCAACTACTGCAACCAGTGTGGCGGCCGCCTGTCCGCCACGCAGGCGGCCCGGGATGCCGACGGACGTCCACGGCTCTATGCAGACATCGCCCATCCGATCAATGCGTCCTGCCGAGAGATGCTCCAGAAGCGGATCGTGGCCGAGTACGAGCACGAACTCATCCGCGCCCGCGAGCCGGGCTACGTCTCGCGATACGACGACATCGACGACGAGGCGCACCGCTCGCGGCGCTGAAGCTCAGCGCCTCACGAGCGCATGGAACTCTCGCGTGAGCCGCGCGGTGACCGGCCCCGGCACGCCCGCTCCCACCTTGCGGCCGTCGATCTCGACGACGGGGATCACCTCCGCGGCCGTGCCGGTGAGGAAGCACTCGTCGGCCGTGTAGAGGTCATGCCGCACGAGCGTGGCTTCACGGCAGTCGAGGCCCGCCGCCACGGCAAGTTCCATCACGGCCCCGCGGGTGATGCCCTCGAGGATGCCGGCGTCGGGCGGGGGCGTGAGCAGCTTCCCACCCCGAAACACGAAGATGTTGTCGCCGGTGCACTCGGCCACCTCGCCCTTGCTGTTGAGCATCAGCGCCTCGACGCAGCCGGCCTGCAGTCCCTCGAGCTTGGCCATGATGTTGTTGAGGTAGTTGAGCGACTTGATCCGGGGCGAGAGGGCTGCCGACTGCGTCCGCTGCGTGGCGGCCGTCACGATCCTCAAGCCCTTCTCGTAAAACTCACCGGGATAGAGGCTGATCGTGTCAGCGATCACGATCACCTGCGGATGCCTCGTCTTGTTGGGGTCGAGTCCAAGGCTCCCGGCACCGCGGGTCACCACCAGGCGGATGTACCCGTCGGTGAGGCTGTTGGCGGCGAGCGTGTCGATCACGGCCCGCGCCACGACCTCCTTCGCCAGCGGAATCTCCAGGCAGATCGCCCGGGCGCTGGCGTAGAGGCGGTCGAGGTGGGCATCGAGCCGGAAGACCTTGCCGGCATAGCTCCGCAGGCCCTCGAAGACGCCGTCGCCGTACAGGAGCCCATGGTCGAAGACGCTGACGACGGCCTGCTCCTCGGGGACGAGGCGGTCGTTCATGAAGATGATGCGCGGCATGGGCTATTCCTGACGAATGGAACGACGGGCCGGCCCTCGTCGTGCCGGCGATGATCGACTATCCCGCCTTCCGCTCCGCGGCCGGGCATGTCTCATCGACGCGACCCGCCGCCAGACGCACGATCCGGTCGGCTCGGCGGGCCACGGCCGCGTCGTGGGTGACCAGAACTATAGAAAGGCCGTCGGCGCGGTTCAACTCGCAGAGCGTGTCGAGGATTCCCGCGCCAGTTGCCTCGTCGAGATTGCCCGTCGGCTCGTCGGCGAGCAGCACCTGCGGCTGCGTGACGAGCGCACGGGCGATCGCCACCCGCTGCATCTCCCCGCCGGAGAGTTGCCGGGGCCGGTGGTGGAGGCGGCCGCCGAGCCCGAAGCGGTCGAGCAGTTCGCAGGCCCGCGCCCGCACGGCTGAACGGACGGAAAGCCACTCGAAGATGCCATGCCTCACCATCAGCGGCGCCATCACGTTTTCCAGCGCGTCGAGCTCCGGAAGCAGGTGATACGACTGAAACACCATGCCGACGCAGGTGTTGCGGAGCCGGTCGCGGCGGCTGGCCGGCAGACCGGCGATCCGCGTGCCGGCGAGCACGACCTCGCCCGAGTCGGCGGCGTCGAGCAGGCCCATGAGGTGCAACAGCGTGCTCTTGCCGGAGCCGCTCTGGCCGACCACCGACACGAACTCGCCGGCGGCGAGGTCGAAGTCGACGCCGCGGAGCACCTCGAGCCGGGTGTCGCCCGACTGGTAGCTCTTGCGGAGGTTCCGCACGCGGAGGATGTCGGTCGCGACTTCAGTCATGGCGAAGGGCCTCGACGGGATGCAGTCCCGCCGCCCGCAGCGCAGGCAGCACGCTCGACGCCACGGCGATTCCCACCGCGCCGACGATGATCCACGCCACAGTGAACGGATCGACGATCGAGGGAATCCTGTGGAAGTAGTAGATCGAGGGGTCGAAGACCCGCTGGCCGGTCAGCCATTCGACGCCGACGCGAATGGAGTTGATGTTCCAGGCGATCGCCAGGCCCAGCGCCAGCCCGGCCCCGGCCCCGACGAGGCCGAGAAACAGACCGTAGCCGAGGAAGATGCCGGCGATCCCCGAGGCTCCGGCGCCCAGCGACTTGAGGATGCCGATGTCGCGTGTCTTCTCCACCACGATCATGAAGAAGATCGCGAGAATGCCGAAGCCCGCTACGGCGATGATCAGGAACAGGAGGATGTTGAGCACCGACATCTCCATGTCGACCGCGGCGAGCAGTGGCCCCTGCTTGTCCCGCCAGGTCGCGACGGCATACAGGTCGGCGGGAAAGACCTTGCGGAGCTTGTCGCGAACGACATCGAGGTCGGCCCCGTCACGGAGCTTGATCTGGATCGAGTTGACGCTCGCCAGGCCCGTCTGCGGATCGATCATGCCCCGCATCCGCTGCAATGTCGCGAGCGGCACGAAGACGAAGTTCGAGTCGTATTCGCTCATCTTGCTCTCGTAGTAGTCGACGATGGTAAACGAGTCGCTCACCGCCTTGGGGGGCGTGCCCGCCGTCGGAAACGTCACCTTCACGTCGTCGCCCGGCAGGACCAGGAAGCGATCGATGCCGGAAGAGTCGCGAAAACTCGCCAGGCCGATGCCCGGCACGATACCGGTGAACTGCTCCTTGGCGGGGTCCATCCGGGTGCCCTCCTCGGGCCGGGCCTGCCGAAACGGATCGGCTCGCGTCGCGGCGGCCGCGTCTGCCGCAGGGCTGGCCACCGGCGGCTCGTCGCCAGTCGTGGCCGCGAGCACCGCGTCGACCTGCTGGTCGATCGATCGGGCGGGACCGGCACTTCCACCGGCTGCCACGGGAAGGGCGGCTTCGCTGGCCCGGCGGTCGGCCTCGAGTTTCTCGCGCCACACCCGCTCCCGCTCGACCCGCATGCGACGATGCTGCCAGCCGGCCCCCTCGAGGGCGGGCCGCGTCGGCGTGGTCGTTTCCGACTGGCTGTCGACGGTGTCGTAGCCCCCTTCGCGGAGGTCGAAGGAGAGTTGCGTGCGGTTGCCGGGATGCTGGAGGTAGCGGCCGAAGTCGCTGACCTGGGCGTGGGTCGCCTCGTCGATCCCGATGAACATGATCTGCCGCGTGACCCACTGGCCGCGGACCTGAAAGTTGAGCATCGCCGGGACGGCCACCGTGGGTGTCATGCCGACGATGTCGCCGCCCGCCGCGCGGCGGATCTCATCCATGTGCCACTGGGGATCCTGGAACCCGGAGAGCGAATGACTCTCGAAGACGAGGTCCGAGAGGATGCCGTGAATCCGAGTCTGCATCTCGTGCGAGAAGCCGGCCATCACGGAGTTGACGACGATCATCGTCGCCACGCCGAGCGTCACGCTGATGATGCTCGCCAGCGCGATCCAGCGGGTCCGCAGATATCGCCAGCAGAGGAGGAGTTTGTACATCGGCGTGGCGGTCTCAGGAGGGGGGCGGGAAGGGTAGCAGCCCGCCCCACTCCGCCGAAACCCCGGAATCGACCCGTTTTCCGGAAGATGCGGCAGCCGGCGGATAACGCCAGGGGTTGCCCGTGCCCTTGAGCGGGCTGTGGGAGCAAGCGAAGCCATGGATGGCGAAGCGCGGCGGACACGCAGTGAACGGAGGCCTGGAGGGCCGTAGGGAACGTCCGGCGAGAGGGCACGGGCAACCCCGATCCACGCAGGCCACCGCCAGCGAACGATTCCGGCACCGTCTCGAGGCGACGCGTCTACCCCGCGCTCGCGCTTGGGGCTTCCTGACGGAGGCTCGTCACCCGCCGGCACGAGGGCGGTGGATCGGAAACAGGATCACGTCGCGGATGCTCGGCGCGGCGGTGAGGAACATCACCAGCCGGTCGATCCCGATGCCCAGACCTCCCGCCGGTGGCATCCCGTGCCGCAGCGCCTTGATGAAGTCGGTGTCCATGCGGGCCATCGACTCATCGGCCGCGAGGCCCGCGAGTTGCGTGCGGAAGAGTTCTTCCTGCAGATCCGGGTCGTTGAGCTCGGTGTAGGCATTGGCCAGTTCCATACCCGCGACGTAGAGCTCGAATCGTTCGGCGACGTGGGGCTGGCCCGCCTTGCGCTTCGTCAGCGGACAGATCGACGCCGGATAATCGATCACGAACACGGGGCCGTCGAGCGTCTGCTCGACCTTCGCCTCGAAGAGGTCGCTCTTGACCACGTCGGGGTGACGGCCCGCCGTCTCGATGCCCACTGCGGCGGCCGCAGCGGCCACGCTCGCCGGATCGGTGGGGTCGCAGCCGGTCGTCTCGCGGATGAGGTCGTCATACTTGGCCCGGCGGAACGGCGGCGTGAGGTCGACGGTGCGGCCCATCCACTCGAACCGCATCGGCGTGCCCGCGGCCCTTCCCGCCTCCACGAGGATCGCCTCGGTGAGATCCATCATCGTGCCGTAATCGCCGTAGGCCTCGTAAGCCTCGAGCATCGTGAACTCGGGATTGTGCCGGGGGCTGACACCCTCGTTGCGGTAGACGCGGCCGAGCTCGAAGACGCGTTCCATGCCGCCGACGAGCAGCCGCTTAAGATGGAGCTCGAGCGCGATCCTGAGCACCAGCGGCATGTCGAGGGCATTGTGGTGGGTCTTGAACGGCCGTGCCGCGGCGCCGCCGGCGCTCTCCTGCAGCGTCGGCCCCTCCACCTCGAGGTAGCCCCGAGACGTGAGCACGCGGCGAACGGCCTCCACGATTTTGCTGCGGGCCACGAACCGCTCGCGAACACCCTCGCCGTGGATCAGGTCGAGATACCGCATCCGCTGGCGGAGGTCGGCATCGACCAGCCCGTGGTATTTGTCGGGAGGCGTCTCCAGCGACTTGGTGAGAAACGCGAGGTGCGAGACGAAGATCGTCATCTCCCCGGACTTCGACCAGCCGAGCCGGCCGTCCACACCGACCAGATCGCCGAGGTCGAGGCAGGCGACGATGCTCCAGAGATCGGGGCCAACCTGCTTCTTGCCGAGCATGAGCTGGATGCGGCCGGTGCGATCGTGGAGCTCGATGAACACGAGGCTGCCGGCGCTGCGCAGGAGCATGATCCGGCCGGCGACGCGCACGGTCGGCCCCGTCTCGCTCGTCTTGTCGAGCGACTCGCCCTGTCCTCGGACCTCCGCGATCGGCATCGCATCGGCAAACCGCTGGCCCCAGGGATCGATCCCCAGGGCGACGAGCCGGTCAAACTTGTCGCGGCGGGCCTTTTCGAGCTGGGCCGCGGTGCCGGCACTGGCACTGCCGCTGGGTGCGGGAATGGGGGCGGCGGGCTGGCGGGGCGAGTCGGTCGAGTCGTGCATGCGTGAGTCGGGGGGCGGAGGACGGTGAATCGGCGCGGCTGGCGCCACGCTGCCCGGAGATTGTCGGCTTTCGAGCCGGTTTGGAGAAGATGCGTTTGCCGGCGGCACGGCTACACTGCGGCGACGAGCCCACCAGAAGCATTTTCCATGAGCCATTCGAGCCTGCCGCGACCGTCGCTCTTCAGCATCGAACTCCGCACGGCGAGCTGGGAAGGGCTCGTGGACTGGTACCGTGATGCCCTCGGGCTTAGGGTGCTCGTGCGCGTGCTCGACGACGAATACGCTCTGCTCGAGGCTGGGGACACGCGGCTGGCCATCCTCGGCCGCGGGTCACCCGGCGAGGCCAGTGGCCGCTGGAGCCTTGGCTTCGAGGTGCCTGACGTCGCGGCGGCCCGCGAACGGCTCGTTGGCACGTCGATGACCGTCGGCGAACCGACCATCCATCCGGAGGGATTCAGCGAACTCCGCGTCGTCGATCCCGACGGCAACCGGCTCCGTCTCTTCGCCTGGGCCCCAGGGAATCACCCATGAACGAGCCGACGACGCCCGTGCTCATTGGCATTCTCACGGTCTCCGATCGCGCCAGCCGCGGGGAGTATGCCGACGAGGGCGGCCCCGCGATCCGCGACTATCTCCGCGAGGTGCTAGCGAGCCCGTGGGAACCCCGCGAGCGGATCGTGCCGGACGACCTCGACACGATCGCGACGGCGATCCGTGAGCTCGCAACCGAGGGCTGCTGCCTCGTGATCACGACCGGCGGCACGGGCCCCGCGCCCCGCGACGTCACCCCAGAGGCGACGGAAAAGGTCTGCACGCGGATGCTGCCGGGGTTTGGAGAACTGATGCGGCAGGAGTCGCTGAAACACGTGCCGACGGCGATCCTTTCGCGGCAGACGGCGGGCGTGTGCGGCACTGCGCTGGTGGTCAATCTGCCCGGTCGGCCGCGGAGCATCCGGCAGTGCCTCGACGCCGTGTTTCCGGCGATCCCGTATTGCATCGACCTGATCCACACCGGCACTCATTCCCCTCCGCGACTCGACACGAAGCCCGAACGAATGGTCGCTTTTCGCCCGCAGGGATGATCGCAGGGACGTGCAGGATGCCGAGCCGTCGCATGTGGGGAGGGTCAGCCGCGAACCGCCCGGGCGATCTCGGGGGCGAAGTAGGTGAGGATGCCGTCGGCGCCGGCACGCTTGATCACGAGCACGCTCTCGAGAGCCGCCTGCGGCCCGTCGAGCCAGCCGTTCTCGGCGGCCGCCCTGATCATCGCGTACTCGCCGCTCACCTGGTAGGCGAAGGTTGGCACCCCAAACGTCGCCTTCACGCGGTGGATGATGTCGAGCGAGGTGCCCGCCGGCTTCACCATCACCATGTCGGCCCCTTCGGCGATGTCGAGGGCCACTTCGCGAAGGGCCTCGTCGGCGTTGGCCGGATCCATCTGGTAGGTCTTCTTGTCACCCACCCCGCGGCCCGCCGCGGTCCCGAGCGCCGCCGCACTTCCCACCGCATCCCGAAAGGGACCGTAGAAGGCAGAGGCATACTTCGCGGCATAGGAAAGGATCGCGACGTCGTCGTGATCCTCCTCGTCGAGCGCGAGCCTGAGCGAGCCCACGCGGCCGTCCATCATGTCGGAGGGCGCGACGACATCACAGCCGGCGGCGGCGAGCGCCACTGCCTGCCGGCAGAGCACCTCGACCGTCTCGTCGTTGAGGATCTCGCCGTCTCGCAAGAGGCCATCGTGACCGTGGCTCGTATAGGGATCGAGGGCCACGTCGCAGACGATGCCGAGGGCGTCGCCAAACTCCTGCTTCACGGCGCGGACGGTCCGGCAGGCGAGGTTGGCGGGATCACACGCGTGGGCCGCGTCATCGGTCTTGAACGCGGCATCGACGACTGGAAAGAGCGCGATCGCCGGGATGCCGAGGCGGATTGCCTCGCCTGCGGCCCGCACGATGCCCTCGATCGGCAGCCGCTCCACGCCCGGCATGCTGGTCACCGGCGACGCGGCCTCGTAGTCGTGCACAAAGAGCGGCCAGACGAGATCGGCGGCCGAGAGCCTCGTCTCGGCGACGGCGCGCCTCAGCCACTCGTGCCTCCGCGTGCGGCGAAGCCGGGTGTCGGGAAACCGGCCGGGATAGGCATGCTCTGACATCAGTTCCTCGTATCGACGACGACGGCCGAACCAAGCGGCACCGGCGGCGTGCCGGGTCGGCCGACGAGCGAAGCGACTGCACAGGCCTCCTCGGTCTCCCAGAGGCTCACGCGGCGGGCCACGACGCCCAGATCGGCGAGCACGTGCGGAGCGACCACCTCGAGCAGGTAGCGGGCCATGTTTTCGGCCGTGGGGTTCCAGGGCAACACGAAATACTTGGTGGGCTCGGCAAGACGCACCGCGGAGAGCGTGGTCGCATCCTTCTCGAAGACGATGAAGGCGTGATCCCAGTGCTCGTCGAGCCAGCCGAGCATCCGCTTCTTGATCAACGAAAAGTCGATCACGCGGCCCACGTCGTCAACCGCCGCGCCGCCCTCCTCGGCTTCGACCTCGATGTCGACACGGTAGTTGTGGCCGTGAAGAAAGGCACAGCGGCCCTCGTGGCCGTAGAGCCGGTGCCCGGCACAGAACGAGAGTTGGCGAACGAGCGAAAGGTGGGTCACGCCGGCGCCTCGGCGAGGGTCTCGACGCGGATCGGCTTGATGTCAAACTTGGGATTCTGGCCGAGGAAGCGGCAGGGATTGTTGTGGAACACTTCGATCGCCTCCTGGAGCGAGTGGCCGCGGCGGCGGTACTCGAGGATGCATTCCTGGAGCGTGAACGGGTCGCTCGGCCCCCAGTCGGCCGACGAGTTGACGAGGATCCGCTCGGTGCCGTACTTCTCCAGCATGTCGACGGCCCGCCTCGGCGAGCACTTGGTGATCGGATAGAGCGTGAAACCGACCCAGTAGCCGGCGTCGAGACACGGGCGGATCGTCTGCTCCTCGACGTGGTCGATCCAGACCCGGTCGCGGTCGATGTTCATCCCGGCGAGCACCTCGAGCACCCGTTTCGTGCCGTGGGCCTTGTCGGCGAGGTGGGGCGTGTGGATGAGCACGAGCTGGTCGTGCTTCATCGCGATCTCGACGTGGGCTTCGAGCGAGTCGCATTCATTCTTCGTGGACTTGTGCAGGCCGGTCTCGCCGACGCCGAGCACCGTCGGCTTCGCGAAGAACTCGGGGAAGTGTTTCAGGACCTCGCGGGTGAGCGTCGGGTTCTCGGCCTCCTTGGGGTTCACGGCCACCCAGGAAAAATGCCGGATACCGTACTGGGCGGCCCGCGTCGGTTCGAACTCCGAGATCTGCCGGAAGTAATCGATGAAGGTTTCGGGATAGAGACGATCGAAGCCGGCCCAGAAGGCGGGCTCGGCGACGGCGACGACGCCACTCATCGCCATCCGCTCGTAGTCCTGCGCGGTGCGGGCGATTCCGTGGTAGTGGGGCTGGATGATCTGCATGCGGTCGATTCCTCCGAGTGCCCGGCACCGCCGGGAGGGAACGTCAGACGCGGGCGAAGAGTTCGAGCAGGGCGACGGTCCGCTCCCGCGTCGGAGCCTGCTCCCGGAGAATACCCAGAGCCTCGCGGAGAGTGGCCAGTTTCGCCGCGCCCGCCGTCGCCCGGCCGTTGGCGGGATCGCCTTCGCAGCGGGCCGCGGCGGCGTCATACCGGTCGAGCAGCGCAGCGATTTCAAGGAGCATGTGCCGGGCTTCGAGGAAATACGTGTCGACGACCTGCTCAGGCGACAGCATCTGGAAACCTGTAGGGGGGATGCGGCTGGGGGGGACGGCCGGACCGTCTCCACTCCATAATAGCCTCCGTCCGGCGGCATGTCTGGCGTTCACCCGGCATTGTGGTCGCCGCCACTCCCGCATCACGAAACCGCAATCACGCATGATCCTCGTCACCGGCGGCGCCGGCTTCATCGGCTCCAACTTCGTGATCGACTGGCTCGCCGGCTCTGACGAGCCGGTGCTGAATCTCGACAAGCTCACCTACGCCGGCAACGTCCGGAACCTCGACGGCCTCGCCGCTGACCAGCGGCACCGTTTCGTCCGCGGCGACATCGCCGACCGGGAACTCGTCGAGTCACTGCTGGCCGAGCACCGGGTTCGCGCGATCGTGCACTTCGCCGCCGAGAGCCACGTCGATCGCTCGATCCACGGTCCCGGCGACTTCGTCGACACCAACATCGTGGGCACCTTCCGGCTCTTGGAGGCGGCCCGGGCCTACTGGTCGGCGCTCGCTCCGACCGAGCGTGACGCCTTCCGCTTCCTCCACGTTTCGACCGACGAGGTCTTCGGCACGCTCGCCGCCGACGATCCCCCGTTTGCGGAGACCAATCAATACCTGCCCAACAGCCCCTACGCCGCCAGCAAGGCCGCGTCGGATCATCTCGTTCGCGGCCACCACCACACCTACGGCCTCCCGGTGCTCACGACCAACTGCTCCAACAACTATGGTCCCTGGCAGTTTCCCGAAAAGCTCATTCCGTTGATCATCGCCAACGCGCTCGCGGGGAAGCCGCTGCCGATCTACGGCGACGGCCGCCAGATCCGTGACTGGCTGTACGTTGGCGACCACTGCTCCGCGATCCGCCGCGTGCTCGAAGCGGGAAGACCGGGGCAGGTCTACTGCATAGGTGGCTCGAGCGAGAAGCCGAATCTCGACGTCGTGCACACGCTCTGCGGCATCCTCGACGTGGAGCGGCCGCGGGCCGATGGCACGCCCTACGCCTCGCTCATCACCTATGTGAAGGATCGGCCGGGACACGACCGGCGCTACGCGATCGACGCCCGGAAGATCTCGGCCGAACTCGGCTGGAAGCCCGCTGAGACCTTCGCGACGGGCATGCGGCGGACCGTCCGCTGGTATCTCGACCACCAGGACTGGGTCGCCGACGTGACGAGTGGTGGCTACCGCGACTGGATTGCGAAGCACTACGCCTCCTGATGGCCACGACCACGACGCGACCGCTGAAGATCGTTCTGCTGGGAGCCACCGGCCAGGTGGGCCGCGAACTGCTCGGCCCCCTCGCCGCCTGTGGCGAGTTGGTGGCCTGCGACCGCCGTCAGGCCGACCTCGAACGGCCCGAGGGCGTGGTCCAACTCCTGCGGCGTGAGCAGCCGCAGGTGATCGTCAACGCCGCCGCCTACACGGCCGTCGATCGAGCCGAGTCGGAGCCCGACCGCACCAGGCTCGTCAACGCGACCGCCGTCGGCCTGATTGCCGCAGAGGCGAGGCGACTGGACGCGACGCTCGTCCACTACTCCACCGACTATGTCTTCGACGGCATGAAGGCAGGCTGCTACGCCGAAACCGACGAAGCCCATCCGCTCTCCGTCTACGGCGGCACGAAACTCGAGGGGGAGCGGCTGATCCGGTCCTCGGGCTGCCGCCACTGGATTTTTCGCACGACCTGGGTCTACGCGGCCCACGGCCACAACTTCGTCCGCACGATGCTCCGACTGGCGCGGGAACGGGAGGAGTTGCGGGTGGTCGCCGACCAGTTCGGCGCCCCCACTCCCGCGCGGCTGATCGCCGACGTGACGGCGACGTTTGTCAGCTGGCTCGCGGAGCCCGCCGCGGCTCCCGCAGCAGGCCTCTATCATCTCGCGCCACGCGGGGAGACGACCTGGTGCGGGTTTGCCCGGTTCGTGCTGGCGGCCGCCCGCGACCAGGGACTGATCCTGCGATGCGGGCCCGAACAGGTGCAGGCGATCGTGACGGCCGACTACCCACTCCCGGCCCGGCGGCCCCCCAATTCCCGCCTTTGCACGGCGAAGCTCGAAGCCGCCCTTGGGAAGACGCTTCCAGAGTGGCAGGATGGAGTGATCCCCGTCGTCGCGGCCCTCGCGGCGGAATCCGTCTCCTGACCAGAGTCGACGCCCGGCATGCAGACACGCAAAGGCATCATCCTCGCCGGTGGCTCGGGCTCGCGGCTCCATCCGGTGACGCTCGCCGTCTCGAAGCAACTGATGCCGGTCTACGACAAGCCGATGATCTACTACCCGCTGAGCGTGCTCATGCTCGCGGGCATCCGTGAGATCCTCGTGATCTCGACGCCGCAGGACACGCCGCGGTTTTGTGACTTGCTCGGCGACGGCGGCGGCTGGGGCGTCGACATCCGCTACGCCGTGCAGCCGAGCCCGGACGGCCTCGCGCAGGCGTTCATCATCGGGGCCGACTTCGTGGGATCCGGCCCGTCGGCGCTCGTGCTCGGCGACAACATCTTCTACGGCCACGGCCTCGGGAGTCGGCTCAGGGGGGCGAGCAGCCAGACGGCGGGCGCGACGGTGTTTGCCTATCCCGTCGCTGATCCCGAGCGCTACGGCGTCGTCGAGTTCGCCGCGGACGGTCGCGCGAAGTCGCTCGCCGAGAAGCCGAAGGATCCTCAAAGCCGCTACGCCGTGACGGGGCTCTACTTCTACGACGAGCAGGTGGTCGATATCGCCAGACAGATGAAGCCGAGCCCCCGAGGCGAGCTCGAGATCACCGACGTCAACCGCGTCTACCTCGACCGCGGCCAGCTCGACGTGCAGGTGATGGGCCGCGGCGACGCCTGGCTCGACACCGGCACGCACGACAGCCTGCTCGAGGCGGGGCAGTTCATCCAGTCGCTGGAGAAACGGCAGGGGCTCAAGATCTGCTGCCCCGAGGAGATCGCCTGGCGAAACGGCTGGATCGACGGCGACCAGCTCGAGCGGCTCGCGACACCGCTTTCCAAGAGCGGTTATGGCCGCTATCTCCTCGAACTGAAGCACGAGGCGGACCGGGCATGAACGTGGAGACGACGTCCATACCCGGCGTGCTCGTGATCGAGCCGCGAGTCTTCGCGGACGACCGCGGACACTTCTTCGAGAGCTTCAACCACAAAGCCTTCGAGCGGGCGATCGGCGGCGATGTCCGCTTCGTGCAGGACAACCAGAGTTTCAGCAAGGCGAACGTGCTGCGGGGTCTGCACTTCCAGGTCGAACAGCCGCAGGGCAAACTCGTCCGCGCGGTCCGCGGCGCGATCTACGACGTGGCAGTCGACATCCGCGCAGGCTCTCCGGCCTACGGCACGTGGGTGGGCGTCGAGCTTTCTGCGGAGAACCGCCGCCAACTCTGGATTCCCGCCGGGCTGGCCCACGGCTTCCTCGTGCTGTCCGCCGCGGCCGAGGTCCTCTACAAAACGACCGACTACTACGCCCCCGCAGCGGAGCGGTGCATCCTCTGGAACGACCCCACGCTCGCGATCGCCTGGCCGCTCACCGTGGAGCCGGTCGTGTCCGCGAAGGATCGGCAGGGAACGACGTTCGCCTCCGCCGCTCCACGGCCAGTCTGAGCCGTTCCGGCGACGACATGCCTCCCGTCAGGAAGCCCCAAGCGGGAGCGCGGGGAATAGGTCCCCCACGCCGGCTCGCGCCGCGCTCCCCTCACGGATCGGCACCCGTTAACCCGTCGCTTGCGCTCCGGGCTTCCCGAGCACCTCTTGGCCCACGTGGCCGGGATCGTTCGTCCGCGGTCGCAAGGGCGGCTGGTGAATCCCGCTCCACAAAAAGCTGGGTGGCCCGGATTTTCTTGACTTGCACCCTGCCACGGGTACGGTTGATCGGGGCGTTCGCTCCGGCCGCCCACCGGCCCGCGGACGGCCGGGCAGCTGCCCGAGGCACCTCGGCCGCACGAAGCGACGACATGAGCGCTACCGCCGTCTCTTCGCCCGTGCTCGTGATCGGCGGTATGCATCGTTCCGGGACGTCGTACGCGGCGTCGCTCGTGCACTCGGCGGGCCTGTTCCTCGGCGACCGCCTGCTGGGGGCCGATCCCACGAACCCCCGCGGCCACTTCGAAGACCTCGACTTTCTCGACTTTCACCAGTCTCTGCTGCAGGGACACGGCCGGTCCGATGAGGGCTTCCTGGCTGACGGCGTGATCGAGCCCGCCGCCACGTTTCGTGAGCAGGCGCAGACGCTCCTGGCGGCGCGGCAGGCGCGCGGCGGGCCATGGGGTTGGAAGGATCCGCGGACCGTCCTTCTGCTCGACTTCTGGCACAGCCTGCTGCCCGATGCCCGCTACCTGTTCGTGTTTCGTCCGGCGTGGGACGTGATCGACTCGCTCTATCGCCGCGGCGACCCCACATTCGTGGCCAACCCGCCGTTCGCCCTCGCGGTCTGGTTGCATGCCAACCGGCTGATCCGCGACTTCGCCCGCCGCCATCCCGAGCGCGTGCTCCTCCGCGAGGTCTCGCAACTGGCGACGAATCCCGCCGAGACCATCGACACGCTGCGGACGCGGTTCGGCATCCCGCTGGGTCAGGCTGCGCCGACATTCGCGTCGGAGTTGATGACGTCCGCATCCCCACATGACGCGGCATTTCTCGCAACGGCCGTGCCGGCCTGCGGCGAGTTGCTCGCCGAGCTCCGCGAACTGGCCGGCAGCGGCCCACCTCCCCGCGGTGAGTCGTCCGTCGCCGTCGCCACACCGATCCTCGACCACGGCCTGATCGCGTGGCAGCGCATGCGGGCGCTCGAACGCGACGCGCAGACCACGCGGATTCGCACCGCGACGCTCGAAACCCAGCATACCACGCTCACCACGCAGCTTGCCGAGGGAACCGCCGAGAACGAGCGGCTCACGGAGCTGGTCGACCTCCGCGACGCCCACACCTCCGCGACGATACAGCGGCTGGAGCACGAGCTCGCCGCGACGCGGCAGATCGCTCACGACGGCAGCCTCCGCGTTGCCGCGCTCGAGCAGCTCGTGGACGGCATACGAGGCAGCAGTTCATGGCGGCTCACGGCGCCGCTGCGGGCGTTCGCCCGACGGCTCCGCGACCAGCGGCTGCTGTCACGGATCTCCGGGCGCGGCCGGTTCCTGCTCCGCCGCCTCGCCTCGCCGGCCGTCGCGGCCCGATCGCTGTCGCGAGCCGCGATGGTGCTGCGGTCGCAGGGCGTCATGGGTCTGCTGCGGGCCGTCAGCACGGCCCACAGGCTCGAACGCTCCCTCGAGCCGTCATCCGGCCCGGCCGAGGCGCAGCGGGTCGTGCGGATGCCGCTGGAAGTGCCGCGGCCGCTGCGGCCGACCGTCACCGACGGCGATGGGCCGCTCGTGTCGGTGCTTATGCCCGTCTTCGACACGCCTGCCGAGGTACTTGAGGCGACGATCGGCTCGGTGCTCGCACAGTCGTGCTCCCGCTGGGAGCTGGTCGTCGTCGACGACGCCTCGTCAGCCCGCCACGTGCCCGAGATCCTCGCTCGTCACGCGGCCCGGGACTCGCGAATCCGGGTGCATCGTCGCGGCACCAACGGCGGCATCAGCGAGGCGACAAACGACGCGCTCGCGCGGGCCACAGGCGAGTTCGTGGCGTTTCTCGACCATGACGACCTGCTCACTCCCGACGCGCTCGTTCGGTGCACCGCCGCCCTGCGGACCACCGAAGCCGACGCGGTCTACACCGATCAAGACACGATCGACCGCCTGGGGAGGCGCAGCTGGACGTTTCACAAGCCGGACTGGTCGCCCGAGTACCTCCGCCATGTGATGTACGTGGGGCACCTGCTCGTCGTCCGTCGGTCGCTGGCGAATCGTCTCGGCGGCTTCTCGAGCGAGTTCGACGGCGTGCAGGATTTCGAGTTCATGCTTCGACTCGGCGAGCAGACCGGCAGGATCGCCCACATCCCCGCCGTGCTCTATCACTGGCGGGCGATCGACGGGAGCCTCGCGGCGGCAAGCGATGCGAAGCGCGGGATCGACGATCTCCAGGCCCGAGCCGTCCAGGCCCACCTCGACCGCCTCGGCATTCCGGCCACCGCTGCGGCCCACCCGCGATTTCGCCACCGCTGCGTCGTGTCGCCGAAGCTCACGCGGTTCCCCCGGGTGTCGATCGTGATCCCCACGAAGGACCAGCCCGACTATATCGGCGGCTGCCTCGCCTCGATCTTCACGAAGACCCGCTACCCCGACTTCGAGGTCGTGGTCGTCGACACCGGCACCCGGGACGTGTCGGCGGCGACGATCCTCCGCTCCCATCCCGTCCGCGTGGTCGAGTTCACGGCCCCCTTCAACTATTCGGCCGCCAACAATGCCGGGGCGGCGACGGCCACGGGCGACGTGCTCGTCTTTCTCAACAACGACACGACGGTGCTCACGCCCGACTGGCTCGAGCATCTCGTCTTCCATCTCTTGGCGGCGGACGTGGGCGCCGTCGGGCCGCTCCTGCTCTATCCCGACGGCAGCGTGCAGCACGCCGGTGTGGTCCTCGGCGCACGCGGGACGGCCGACCACGTAATGCGGCGGTTTCCGGCCGATGCCGACGGCTATGCCGGCAGTCTCTCGTGTCCGCGCGAGGTGTCGGCCGTCACCGGCGCCTGCCTGGCGATCCGTCGCAGCACGCTCGACCGGGTCGGCGGCTGGAACGAACTCTACGCCACCCATTATCAGGACGTCGATCTCTGCCTGCGGCTGCGGCGCGAGGGCCTGCGGGTCGTCTTCACCCCGGATACGCGGCTCACGCACCACGAGAGCCCGACCCGGGGCGACCGCTACGACTTCCTCGATCGGCTGCTGCTCATCGACACGTGGCGGGATGAACTGGCCGGAGGCGATTCCGCCTATCCGTTCGCCTGCTCGCTCGAGCGTCTGGATTATTCGCCACGCGACCATCGCGCGGAGCCGGCCGATGCCTGTCGCACCTGACGTCTGGCTGGCCTGTCACGGCCCGCTCGCCTGCAACAGCGGCAACCACGTGCGGTCGCTGGCCGGCGCGCTCGCCGACCGTGGCTTCGCGGTCACGGTGTGCGTGCCGGAACGGCCGTCGGCCGACGCCGAACTCCCCCGATCCATCCGGCTGCTCTCGTTCGCCGACGCGGTGCGCGTCGCCGCCGACGCCCCACCCCGCATCCTGCACCTCTGGACGGCCCGCGAGCGGATGCGAACCTTTCACCACGACGTGTCGCGACGGCTGGGGGCGGCTGTGCCCCACGTCGTCCACCTCGAGGACAATGAGTCGCTCCTGCTCGCCGATCAGATGCGGCTCACCCCCGACGAGATCGAGGATGTCCGCGACGGACTGCGGCCGCTCGACGTTCCTGACCACCTGACCCACCCGCTGCATGGACGGCAGCTCATCGCCGCGGCGGCGGGCGTCACCGCCCTGGTCGAGCCCCTTGTCGCCGGCCTGCCTGCCAGACAGCCGACGGCGGTGTTCCATCCTGGTTACGACCCCATCTTCGCGCCGACCAGGCCCGAGGCCGCAGCCGCCGTGCGACGGCGCCTGGGCATTCCGGCCGACTCTGCAATCGTGACCTATACCGGCAACGTGCACGCCTCGAACGTCGCTGAGGTGCGAAGCCTCTCGATCGCCGTCGCGCTGGCCAACCGCAGGGGACGCGCCACGACGCTCGTCCGCACCGGCAGCGACCACGTGCCGCTCGCGGACCACGGCGCCGCCCTGCTCCGCGCACATACGATCGAGCTCGGCACCGTGCTCCGCGACGAGCTGCCCGATCTCGTCCACGCGGCCGACATCCTCGTCCAGCCCGGCCGCGTCGACGCGTGGAACTCCCTGCGATTTCCCTCGAAACTGCCCGACTATCTCGTGTCGGGCCGGCCGGTGATGCTGCCGCGGGTGAATCTCGGCACGGAACTCGACCACGGCCGCAACGCCATCGTGCTCCCTGAGGCGACGGCCGAGCCCATCGCCACGGCCTTGATCGACTGGCTGCCGCGGCGGGAGGCTCTGGCCGGGATTGGTGCGGCTGGCGCCGAGTTCGCCAGGCGGTCGCTCACCTGGTCCGCCGCGGCCGACTCCGTCGCGGCCCTCTACGAACGCATCCTCGCCGGATGAGCTCCCTGCCAGAGCAACCGCGAGTCACCCGACCGCGGGCGGCGATCCGCCGATGATCCGGGCGAGGGCCACGAGACTCTCGCCGGGATTGCCGACGGCGTGAGCAGCGGCCACCGCGGCCTCGAGCGCAGCTGCGAGCCGGGGATCGCTGCTCACGTGTTCCCACACGAGGGCGAGCGAGTCGCTGGAGTCCGTGACGTCGGCCTCACGCGACGGTGGGGGGAGGCGGTCGATGGTGATGCCGAACGTCTCGGCAATCCTGTCGACGTCAGGACGGTAATGTCGCTCGAGCGCGGCGACCTGGTCGGCAGCGAGGATCTCCTCGAGAACCGGCCAGCCGAGCGTCCTCGCGTCCGAGTAGGTCTGCAGCGACACATCGAGCGGCTCGTCGAACGGCAGCATCCGTTCCGGTGGCAGACTGTTGACAAGCCGCTTGAACTCGACCGCTGCCGGGGTGTAACTCCGATTCACCGGCGGGTCGTCCCCCAGGCCCGGAGGCAAGCCGAGGAGCCCGCGGATGGTGGCGGTCGCGTCGATCGCCCTCCCATGCTCGACGTAGGGCACGACCGTCATCTGCTCACGCCCACACCACTCGAGCCACTCGAACAGCGCCGTGCCCGAAAGTACGGGATTCGATCGCCGATTGGAAAGAATCGCCCTGGCGACCTGCTGCAAGCGATTCTTCATGAGATGACGCTTCACCTGCTGGTTGTAATGGGATACCAGTGCGTCGAGCGGATGACGAACGATGCACACGACGTGTGACAGGTGACGGGGAAGCACCGTGGACAGTTCGCGGGCGTGCCGGATGAAACTCTCCGAGGAGAGAAACAGCCGCCGTCCCGCCTGGCGAGCCTCGGCAAGGTGCGATCTGATCCGGCGTTCCGCCTCGGCTGCGCGGGCGGTGTCGAGCAGGGTGGTGAGTTCGACGTGACCGCTCGAGATTCCATTGGTATCGAGCGGATGGACGGGATAGTGCACCCCTTCCCGGCCGATCTCATCCGCGTGCGTGCAAAAGTGTCGCTGGACGGCCGACGAACCGGTCTTCGGTGCCCCTATGTGTAGGACCAGTTCGGCGGTGGCCGGACTCGCCGCGGCCGTGATTCCTGTTCCACTGATGCCGGTGGGCACGCCGCGCCGGGCCACGATGGCACCGTGGGAGAGTTCGATGACGCTGTCGCACTCGCGGGCGATCAGCTCGGGGGAATGCGAAGCGAGCACGAGAATCCCCGTTGAGCGGATCATTTCCCGCAGTCGCACCGCGCCCCGCTCCCGAAACTCCGCGTCTCCGACCGACAGCCACTCATCCATGAGCACGATGTCAGCGCGGAAACTCGTCACGATCGAGAAGGCCAGCCGCATGAGCATGCCCGTCGAGTAGGTCCGCACGGGCATCGCGAGGTAATCGCCCAGACCGCTGAACTCCATGATCTCAGGGGTCAGCCTCACGATCTCGCGCCGGGAGAGCCCCTGAACGAGCCCCAGAATCATGATGTTTTCATAGCCGGTGGCATCCCGCTCGATGCCCAGCGTCGGATTGATGAGGCTCGCCACCGTGCCCTGCCGGACGATTCGGCCACGCGCGGGCTCGTAGACGCCGGCCAGCGTCTGCAGGAGCGTCGACTTGCCGGCTCCGTTGTGGCCCATGATGCCGAGCCGGTCGCCGGCCGACAGCGAAAGTGACACGTCGCGCAGGGCCTCGACCACGGTGACGCCGGTCTCACGGCCGATCCTGCCGCCCGTCGCCGCGGCGGCCAGCGTCGTCTTCAGCGACGCCGCATTCGCCCCGTAGACCGGAAACGCGACCGTCACGCCTTCGAGCACGATGGACGCCATGGCCCTAGATCCAGTAGACGACGCGGCGGCGAAAGGCTGTGAAGAGCATGGCGGCCAGCGTCACGGTGAGGATGGTCCAGCCGACCAGAAACCACCACGTGCCAGGGGCCGGCTGACCGCCGAGGAGTGGCAGCCGCATCACGTCGAGCATCTGGGCCAGCGGGTTCAGGAGGATGAACTTCGTCCGCGGCGGCAGCCGGTCGGGCATCCAGAACACCGGCGTGAGGAACATCAGGAACTGCATGGCGCTAGCCACGATCTGCGTCACGTCGCGGAACCGCGCCGTGAGGATGCCGAGAATGATCGCGGTCGCATGCAGATTGACGAGCACGACGACGAAGCCGGGCACGAAGAGCAGTTGCCGCGGCGACCAGCCAACGCCCGCCCAGACTGCGATCGGCAGGTAGAGCACCATGTGGTGGGCCAACAGGATCACCTGCTTCGCCAGGCTGCGCCACACGAACACGCTCAGCGAGAACCGGCCCTGCTTGAGGTACGCAGCCGCGGCGATGAAGACCTGGCAGCCGTCGTTGATGCTCGCGACCAGAAAATGCCAGAAAATGATGCCGAGCGCCAGGTGGGGATAAAACTGCCGCAGCGGCACGTCGAAGAGTCCCGAATAGAGCGGGCCCATGCCGAGCAGCATGATCCCCATGCTGAGCGTGATCCAGAGCGGCCCGAGCATCGACCGCCGATACCGCAGGATCGTGTCATACCAGGCGAGCGTGCCCCAGAGGTCGATCTTTCGCGTCCCGGCCAGCCAGTCGGCGAGGGGTCCGTCGGCGGTATGGGCGTTGGCTGGCGCTGGCATCGGTTCGTCCCGGGACCGCGGGGGCTGGCCGCGGAGTGGAAGTCGCGTGAGGACCGGGATACCGTGCAGGAACCGCCCGCGCGACCATGCCAGCGACACTAGGTTGTGTGGCCCACCGGGTCAAGCAGCCGTTCTCGACCGCACCCAGGACGTCCACATGACCGACGCCGACGTGACCGTGATCGTGGTGACCCACGACTCCGTCGAGCATGTGGCCCGCTGCCTGGCGTGCCTCGCGGAGCAGACACGATCGCCTCGGCGAATCCTCGTCCGTGACACCGACAGCCACGACGGCACGATCGCGGCCGTCGAGGCGGCGACCGCGGCCGACCCACGACTGCGGGACCGCGTCGAGCTGGGGCGACTCGGGGAGAACGTCGGCTTTGCGGCGGCCAACAACCGTGCCATCGCGTCTGCCGATACACCGTTGGTCGCGCTGCTCAACCCCGATGCATTCCCCGAGCCCGAGTGGCTCGAGCGGCTCGTGGCCGCCGCAGCCGCCCATCCTGCCTGCGCGGCCTTCGGTTCGCGGCAGATGCTTGCCGACCATCCCGACGTACTCGACGGCATCGGCGACCGCTATCACCTCGGTGGCCTCGCCTGGCGGCAGGGGCATGGTCGCCCCATCCGCCCCGGCGACCTCGCGGAGCGCGAGATCTTCTCGGTATGTGCCGCCGCGGCTCTCTATCGCAGAGCCGCCATTGTCGCTATCGGGGGATTTGACGAGGACTTCTTCTGCTATGGCGAGGACGTCGACCTCGGCTTTCGGCTCCGGCTCGCCGGCCATCACGCGTGGTACGTGCCCGATGCCGTCGTCCACCACGTGTGTGGGGCGAGTTCCAAGGGCGACCCAGGTCTGGCGACTGCCCTCGGCCATCGCAATCTCGTGTGGACGCTCGTCAAAAACATGCCGGGACCGCTGCTGGCCGCGTCTTTGCCCGCGCATTTTCTGCAGACTATTCTGGCAGCTGTCATGCTCGCGTGTCGTGGACAGACCGCCGTGTTCGCACGGGCCAAACTGGAAGCGATTCGAGGGCTCCCGAACGCGTGGCGGAAGCGGCGACAAGTCCAGGCATCGCGGGTGGCCTCGGCGGCTTCGATCTGGCAGGCGATCGACAAGGGACTCGTCCGCATAAACTAGGACGACACGTTCATGGATCAGATGCACGCCATGCCGCCGGTGACCGTGGTGATCGTCAACCACAACGCCGGGCAATTCCTGGCCGACTGCCTGCGGGCCGCGTTGGCCCAGTCGCGGCAGGTGGTGCTCGTCGACAACGCCTCCGAGCCCCAACCCCTCGACGAGGCGCTCGGCTCTTTTCTGAATCACCCCGGTCTCGACGTGGTGCGCTGTCCCGTCAACGCCGGCTTCGCCGCGGGCTCGAACCGCGGACTGGCGCTCGCCCGCGAGCCGATCGTGCTCTTCCTCAACCCCGACTGCATCCTCGCGGCAGGCGCGGTCGCCGCCATGGTGCGCGCGCTCGAAGGCGACGACCGTATCGGGATGGTTGGCGGGCTGCTGACAGACGCCAAGGGGTTCGAGCAGGGGGGTTCGCGACGGGCCGTCCCCACGCCGTGGCGGTCGTTCGTGAGGGGCTTCGGGCTTACGCGATTCTCCAACCGGTGGCCGCGGCTCTTCTCGGATTTCAATCTCCACGGCCAGCCGCTGCCCAAGGCCCCGATCGACGTCGAGGCCGTATCGGGGGCATGCACGATGGTGAAGCGGCGGTCCCTCGACGACGTCGGCCCCTGGGACGAGGGCTTCTTCCTGCATTGCGAAGACCTCGACCTCTGCATGCGTTTCCGGCAGCGGGGCTGGAGAATCCAGTTCGTGCCCGCGGCGCGGGCGATGCATCATCGCGGCATGTGCGGGCGATCCCGACCGGTCTTCGTCGAGTGGCATAAGCACAAGGGGATGATCCGCTTCTACACGAAGCACTTCCGTCACCAATATCCGCTCGGGCTGATGGGCCTCGTGACCGCTGGCGTCTGGCTGCGGTTCGCGGCGATCGCCTCCCGCATCGCCGTGCGGCGGGTGCGGATCGCCGTGCGGCAGCTCGTCACCGGCATCCCGCGGCCATGGGCTGCCACGAAGACACGGGCTGCCTCCGCCCCGGCGTCGTCTTCATGACCGGCAGGGAAGCGGACCGTCATGGGCCGCGGCGTATGAATCATGATCGCACCGTCGGCGTGCTGGGCGGCACGAGTCTCGTCGGCAGGCCGCTCCTTCCGCTGCTCGCCGCAGCGGGCTGGCGGACGGTCGCCTGCACGCGGGCCGCATGCCCTCCGGAGGGGTCTGCCGGCGGCGGTGCGATCTGGTGCCATCCCGGCGATCCGCGACCGGGGGGCGAGACGGTCGTCGCCACGTGGCTCGCGCTCTGCCCGCTGTGGGCGCTGCCCGGGCACCTTCCGTGGCTCGAGTCGCTCGCGATCCGCAGGCTCGTCGCCCTCTCGTCGACGAGCCTGCTCACGAAGCGGGATTCTCCAGACCCCGATGAAAGACGCGTCGCCGCGGCGCTGGCTGCCGCCGAAGAGACGCTGCGGATCTGGAGCCAAACCCGGGGCGTCGAACTCTGCCTGCTCCGGCCGACGATGATCTACGACGGCGTGCGCGATGGAAACGTGGCCGCCATCGCCGCGTTCGTCCGCCGCCACGGCTGGTTTCCGGTGGCCGGCCCCGCGCGGGGACGACGGCAGCCGGTGCATGCCGAGTGCATCGCGGCCGCCTGCGTCGCGGCGCTGGGCCGCGACTCGCTCGCTCCCGCCTACACGCTCTCGGGCGGTGAGCCGCTCTTGTTTCGTGATCTCGTGGCGACGGTCTTCGCCGCGTGCAAGCTGCCGCCGCGAATCATCCACGTGCCCCGCCCGCTGTGGGCCATGCTCCTGCCGCTCGCCCGATCACTCGGCATCGCCGCCGGGGCGTCGAACGGCATGGCCGCACGGATGAACGACGACCTCGTCTTCGACCATGCCGACGCGGTCCGCGACCTGGGCTTCCGGCCCCGGCCGTTCGCGGTCGATCGGCTCGCTGCCGAGGCTTGATCTCCATGACATCGCCATCCCCGTTTCGAGAGGCTCTGGCACGCTGGATCGCGATCGTCCCCGTGGCATTCCTGGCGGTCGTGATCGTCGGCCTCAACGTGGTCATCGACCCGTCTGCGTACGACGTGTCGCAACTGCCGCGGCTGCTCGTGCTTTCGGCATTGCTGCTCGTCCTCCTCCCGCTCGCGCTGCTCGTGCCCGCAGTGGCTTCCCGGCTCGACACATCGGTGCTTCGCGAGCCCATCGTGGTGGCCTCGGCCGTCGCGCTTCTCGTGTCCACGGCGTCGCTCGCCTTCGCGACCAACGTGTCGGCTGGGTGGACCGACATCTTCCGGTCGCTTGCGGCGGTCGGCGTCCTCTGCATGGCCTGCCTGCTCCTGCCGCTCGACCGTGATTGGCGACAGCGAGTCGTCCAGACGCTCGTGCTCGCCGCCGCGGTGGCCGTCGCCATCGGCACCTCCGAAACGCTGACTCGCTGTGGATTCGGTCTCCATGGCCGCCGGACGATGGAGGTCGTGACCGGACGCATGTCGAACGTCAACCTCTACGCCGGCCTGCTCGCGCTGCTCCTGCCGTGGTGTCTGGGCGGAACGGCGCTCCTGGCCGGCGGTTGGCGCTGGCTTTCCATCGCAACCGCCGGCAGCACCCTGGCGCTGATCGTGATGCTCCAGTCGCGGGCGGCATGGCTCGCGGTGCTCGTCTCCGCGGCCGTGGCTGGCGCCACGGCACTGGCTTGCCACGACCGCCTCGCGGTCTCGCGGAACCTGCGGCGGTCGCTCGCGGCGGCATTTCTCGGCGGTGCCGCGGCCATCGGCGGCGTGGCAGCGCTGACCGGCAGCGACACGCCGCTCGGTCGCCTGCTCCAGACGACGATCGTGACGCGGCCCCATCAGGCAGCCGGCCCGACCGACGGCGGACGCATGATGATCTGGGGCGTCACGGCTCGGATGATCGCCGACCATCCACTCACGGGTGTCGGCGCCGGCAACTTCACCATCCGGCTCCACGACTACTACGGCGGCGACCTCGACTTTGCGAATCTTTCGAGCGACAACTGGATCCAGCCGCACAACGACTTCCTCTGGGTGGCGGCCGAGAAGGGGCTGCCAGGGCTCGTGGCCTTCGCGGCGATCTTCGTCGCGGCCCTCCTTGCCGTCCGCGCCGTGCTCCGCTCGGGCTCGCCATCCGAGGCGCGGCTCGCGCTCGTCTGCCTGATGGCGCTCGTGGCCTACCTCGTCTTCTCCTGCGTCGACTTTCCGCTCGATCGCATCACCCATCAGGTGCATCTGGCGATCCTGCTGGCCGTGATCGCACTCGGAAAGCACGCGGTGCGGCCCGCCTCGATGCGGCCCGTGCCGCTGCCCGGCTGGCTCGTCGTGCCGCCGGTGGCCGCGGCCCTCGCGCTCGGTGTGACCTATGCGCAGGCGGCGCTCGACCAGGAGCGGCAGGTCATGATCGCGCGGCAGGCGGGGCAGGCGGGCGACTGGAAGACGATGCGGGCCGCGGCCCGCGCGGGGGCGACCCCGTGGAAGTCGCTCGACCCGCTGGCCACACCCATCGCCTTCCTGGAGGGCATGGCGGAGATGCGGCTCGGCCGGCGTGAAGAGGCGACCGTCTGCCTGGAACGCGCCTTCGCCGTCAATCCCAGCCGGATGTACATCACGAACAACCTCGCCGCCCTCTACGCCGAGGCCGGCCGGTTCGACGACGCGATTCCTCTGTTCGCCGCAGCGGCCGACCGCTACCCCGACCGGCTCGAGCCGCGGCACAATCTCGCCGGCTGCCTCATCGACGCGGGCAGGTTTGCGGAGGCCGTGGACGTGATCGAAACGGTGCCCGAGGAGTATCGGACCGAGCCGCTGCAGGAGATGCTCGCCTTCGCCCGCGAGCAGCTTGCAGCCGAAGCCGGTGAGGCACCCAAGTCGGATGCGCTCTAAAGCTGCGTCGGGTTCGGTGCGTCGCCGTAGACTGCCTTCGGATCGAAGGCCTTCTCGTGCTCGAGAAACTCGAGCGTGGTGCCCTGGGTTCGTTCCGCACCGACCGGCACCTTGCGGTAGAAGCACGAGCGGTAGCCGACGTGACAGCTGGCGCCGCCGGCGATCTCCACGCGGAGCCAGACGCAGTCCTGGTCGTCGTCGATCCGCATCTCGGCGACCTTCTGCACGAGGCCGCTGGTGGCCCCCTTGTGCCAGAGCTGCTGGCGGCTGCGGCTCCAGTAGTGGGCCTCCCCCGTGGCGATCGTCCTGGCAAGCGCCTCGCGGTTCATCACCGCCACCATCAGCACCTCGCCCGAATGGAAGTCGGTCGTCACGCAGGGAATGAGGCCGCTGGAATCAAACTTGGGGGCGAAGTCGTTGCCCTCCTCCACCTGCTCGACGCTGACCCGCTGGCCAAACACGCTTTCCGGCTCGCTCGACACGGCGTTGCTCCTCGCTGACAGACTCGTTCGGCTGGTACTATACCACCGTGTTTCCCACCGCTTGGGCCGCCGATGGCTCGGAGCGGAGCCGCCGCATTCCTTCCGCTCCGGAGCACGTCGCCATGATTTTGGCCAGCCTGCGATCCCTCCCCCTGGCCGCACTGGGCCCGGTCATCCTCGTCGTGGCGGCCACCGCCGCCGACTGGCCGACCTTTCGCGGCGCCGACCGCACCGCGATCGCCCCCGACACCGATCTCCTCGACGCCTGGCCCGCCGACGGGCCGCCGCTCGTCTGGGAGACGAAGGGGGCCGGCCGCGGCTACGCGAGCCTCGCGATCGTGGGCGATCGGATCTTCACGCTCGGCGACGGGCTGTCGACGGCCGAGGATGCGGACGAATACCTCTCCTGCTTCGAGCGGACGACGGGCCGGCAACTCTGGAAGACGAAGACGGGCGGGCCGTGGACCGACGGCCAGGAGTCGTGGCAGAGCTCGCGGAGCACGCCCACCGTCGCCGGCGACATGGTCTATGTGATCACGCCCTTCGGCCAGCTCGTCGCCTGCACGGCCGCCGATGGCCGCGAGGTCTTCCGTGTCGATCTCAAGCAGCAGTTCGGCGGCAAGAAGGGAGACAGCTGGGGCTACAGCGAATCGGTCCTCATCGATGGCGACCGGCTCGTCTGCACGCCCGGCGGGGAGCAGGCGGCGATGGCGGCACTCGATCGGAAGACGGGCCGGCCGCTCTGGACGTGTGCCGTGCCCGGTATTCGCGGCGCCGGGCACTCGTCGATCGTGATCTCCGAGGTCAATCATCGGCGGATCTACGTGCAGACGACCGCCAGCGGCCCGATCGGCGTCGATGCCAACACAGGCACTCTCCTCTGGGGCTACCCGATCGACCAGACGACGGCCGTGATCCCCACGCCGATCGTGAAGGATGACCTCGTGTTCTTCTCGGCCGGCTATAAGCGCGGTGGTGCGCTCTTGCGGCAGGTGCCCGGTCCCGGCGGCAGCGTGAAGGCCGAGGAGGTCTACGGTCTCAATCCCGACCTCGCCAACAAGCACGGCGGCATCGTACTGGTCGGCGACCACCTCTACGGCGACTCCGACGACAAGGGCATCCCGTTTTGCGCCGAACTGCTGACGGGAAAAATCGCCTGGAAGCAGCGGGGCAGCGGCAAGAACTCGGCCAACGTCCTGGCCGCCGACGGCCATGTCTACATCCGTTACGCCGACGGGACGGTGTCGCTCGTGAAGGCCGATCCGACGGCCTATCAGGAAGTGGGCAGTTTCAAGGTGCCGGGTAGTGGCGACCGACCGAGTTGGGCCCACATGGTGATCCTCGACGGCAGGCTCTACCTCCGCGAGGGCGACGCCATTCTCTGCTACGACGTGCGGGCGAAGTGATCCGCACCGGCACGGCCCCCGCACCGGCACGGCCACGAAGAGGCCGCACCGGCGCGGGATGCCTGTCCAGACGATCGTCTTGGCGACGTCGAGCCGGTCACTCGGCGCAGTCGGCGACGCTGCGGTAGACGAGGCCGCCCACGATGCCGCCGACGATCGGCGCCACCCAAAAGAGCCAGAGCTGCTCGAGAGCCCAGCCGCCGACGAACACGGCCGTGGCGGTGCTCCGCGCCGGGTTCACCGAGGTGTTGGTGACCGGGATGCTCACGAGGTGGATGAGCGTCAGGCACAGGCCGATCGCGATCGGGGCGATCACGCTGCCGGCCTTCTTGTCGGTCGCCCCGTGAATCACGAACAGAAACACGGCCGTCAGCACCGCCTCGATGATGAAGCAGCTCTGCCAGGGGTAGCCGCCGTTGCCGAGACTCGCTGTCGGCGAGTGGTCGCCATAGCCGTTGGAGGCGAAGCCGCTGGCCACCGCATCAAACCCAGGCAGCCCCTTGGCCACGAGATAGAGAATCCCCGCACCGGCGATGCCACCGGCCACCTGCGCGACCCAGTAGGGGATCAGGTCTTTGGCGGGCACGCGGCCGCTGGCCACGAGACCGGCGGTCACCGCCGGATTCAGGTGGCATCCCGAAATGTGCCCGATGGCCGTGGCCATCGAGAGCACGGTCAGGCCGAAGGCCAGCGCCACGCCGGCGAAGCCGATGCCAAGTTCGGGATAGGCGGCGGCGAGGACGGCACTGCCGCAGCCCCCGAGCACCAGCCAGAAGGTGCCGATCGCCTCGGCAAGCAGTTTTCCAATCATGGGTCTCGTTCTCCAGAAGGGTCGCGGACGAGGGATCGGCTGCGCCGCTCGATGTCCGCGATTGCGAAACACGCTATGGCCACGTCGGGGCCGCGGTCAATCGCAATCGCGGTCAAAACCGGCCACGCCGGCCGGCGTCAGCCGACGAGCGCCAAGGCTCGGGGCCCGAAGATTACAAGGCCCACCACGATCGCGGTGCCCACGGCCACGAGCACCGCGGCGCTGGCCGTGTCGAGGGCCACGCCAATCCGTGGATCGGGACCGGTCTCCATCGCCTTGGCCAGCGATTCGATCGAGGTGTTGAAAACCTCGGCCGCCAGGACGGCCCCGATCGCGAGCGTCACCAGGCACCATTCCACGGGACTGATCCGAAACCATGCCGCGCAGCCAACGGCCACGGCCGCCACCGGCAGATGGGCCGCGAAACTCCACT
Source organism: Planctomycetia bacterium (assembly GCA_021414115.1). Lineage (GTDB taxonomy): Bacteria > Planctomycetota > Planctomycetia > Pirellulales > UBA1268 > QWPN01. The sequence continues at coordinate 17,486 of JAIOPD010000115.1, read as the reverse complement.
CGTTCGTGACTGCGTGGAAGAGTCCACGAAACGCGTCGCCGAACTTGTGGAGCCACGATCGCGGCGGGGCAGGATGCTGTTCCGCAGGGGCCACGTCAGCCGACCTTCACGTACGGGTCGCCCTTCTTCCAGTTGCACGGGCAGAGCTCGTCGCTCTGCAGCGCGTCGAGCACGCGAATCACCTCGGCGACGTTGCGGCCCACGCGGCCCTGGTTGACGTCGACCCACTGGATGACGCCGTGCGGATCGACGATGAACGTGGCCCGCAGGCAGTAGCCCTCGGTCTTCTCCAGGATGCCGAGTTCGGGGGCGAGTTTCTGGGCCGCGATCAGCGGATAGTCGAGGTTCGTCAGGTCGGCATGGCTCCGCCGCCAGGCGAGGTGCGACCACTCGTTGTCGGTGCTGCCACCGACGACACTCGTGTCGCGGTCGGCGAAGGCCTTGAGCTGCTTGTTGAACTCGGCGAGTTCCGTCGGGCAGACGAACGTGAAGTCCTTCGGGTAGAAAAAATAGACCACCCACCTGCCGGCATAGTCGGCATTGGACAGCAGCTTCATGTCGTCTTTGCCGGTGCCAACGCACGCCTGACAGGAAAACTGGGGGAATGTATCGCCGACGGTGAGCATGCCTCTTGTCTCCACGGGGATCGACCGGACCGACTCTTGATTCTCGCCGCGCCCATGGGCGCTCGCATTTGGCGGGTCGAGTGTACGGGTGCTGCACCGCTCCTTCAACATGAACCGCAGCGCGCTCCCGGGCTCGGACGGGCATACTAGGCTGGTCATGCCTCCAGACCAACGCACCGATTCCGCGCCACGCATCTGCCAGGATCCTCTCTCCGGCCGTCCCGTCTTCGTGGCACCCCAGCGCGGCGGCAAGCCAGACGACCGGGAACTCTCCCGGTCGCTCGGCGGCGTCACCGACGATCCGTCGTCGTGGTGCCCGTTCTGTGTGGGCAACGAGTCCCGCACACCACCCGACATCGTCCGCTCGCCCGCCGACACGGCTGCCGCGTGGCAGGCACGGATCGTCCCCAACCGCTATCCGATCGCGATCGATCGACAACTGACGGGTCCGTCGGAGATGGTCCTGCCGGGTGGCGGCCACCCCGCCCACGGCACCCACGACGTGGTCATCGAATCCCCTTGTCACGACCGCTCGATTCTCGCCATCACGCCAGACGCATGGCGTGATGTCTGGACGATCTGCCAGCGCCGACTGGCGATGCTCTTCGAGCAGCCGGACATCGCGTGGGCCACGGTCTTTAAAAACTCTGGTCCCGGGGCAGGGGCCTCACTCGAACATGTTCACAGCCAGTTGGTCGGTATCGACGTCATCCCACCAGCGATGCGCACCGAACTTGCGATGCTCGAGTCCACGAGCGACCTCTTCGGTCGCCTGCTCGCGGAAGCGCGGTCGGCTGGCCGGATCATCGCGACGGCGGGCGATCTCATCGCACTCGTGCCCCCTGCCCCGCGGCAGCCCTTCGAGACATGGATCATCGTGGCGGAGCCGGAGCGGCACTTTCATACCGCGTCGGCCGCCCGCGTGATGGCGGTCGCCGACCTGACCCGCGACATCGTCGGCCGGCTCGAACGGCTGGTGCCGGGCTGTGACTACAACTGGTGGCTGCACCAGGCCCCGTTTGAGCGGTCCATCCGCGCCGCGGGTGGCGCGACCGCGTGGCACTGGCACCTGGAGATCCTGCCACGACTCACGGAGCTGGCCGGATTTGAACTCGGCACCGGCTGTCACATCACGACCCTCCCAGCCGCCGAAGCGGCAGAGCGACTGCAAGCCGCCACCGGCTAACAGCGGGCGATGGCCGCCCAGTCAATGCCCGGCGGCATGCGGCTCGCGGCGTGTTCGAGAATCGCCACGGGGATCGTCGGCAGTCGGCTGGCGATGTCGGCCGCGCTGTCGCGGGCGATCGCGACAGCGCTCGCCGGGTCGGCGACGACTCCCGTCGGCGGCGTCGTGTGCGAGAGCACCACGGCGGCCACTTCGAGGCCCTCGGCCTCGGCGGCCCGACACGTCGCCAGCGATCGTCCAACCGCACCGAGCCGCGCGGCGTCGACGATCACGAGCGGCAGGCGGAAGTCGCGGGCGAGGTCGCTGACGAGGGTGGCAGCGCCCACCGGCGAAAACAGTCCGCCGGCCCCCTCGACGACCACGACGTCGGCTGCGGAGAACCAGGCGTCGAGTCCGGTGCGGAGCAGTCGCTCATCGACCTCGCGGCCGGCGTGGCGGCTGCTGCGATGGGGGGCGATCGGGGCCGCAAACACCTGCGGACAGACGTCTTCGGGCGTGAGCGGCCGTCCCGCGGCGTCCCACAGCTGCCAGGCATCGCTCGCGATGTCGGCGGCGGTCGTGCAACCACTGGCGACGGGCTTATACACCCCTACCCGCCGGCCGGCGGTTACCAGCGTTCGCACGATGGCCGCGGCGACGTGCGTTTTGCCCACGCCCGTATCCGTGCCAACGACGAACAACCCGGCTCGCTTCATCAAAATCCCACGCCGTACCCGACACGGTCATTGCTTCAGCACGGCCACTGTTTTACACTGGGAACGAACTTGAGATTCGTTCTCAACTCGCTTGCAATCCATTTCCGGCACCTCCTCATGGTCTCGCTCGACGACATTCCCGTAGGCACCACGGTCCGCGTCCAGGACGTTCATGGGGCAGACCCGGTGTCGCTCCGGCTCCTGGAGATGGGGCTGACCCCCGGCATCGAGATTCGTCTCGTGGGCCGAGCGCCCTTCGGCGACCCGCTCGAACTCGAGGTCCGCGGCTATCGCCTTTCGATCCGGCGGCAGGAGGCTGCCCGGGTCTCGATCGGCGACCGCTGAACAACGGATGACGCCCAGACCTCTCACCGTGGCGTTGCTCGGCAATCCCAATGTCGGCAAGAGCACCCTCTTTACGTTGTTGGCGGGGATTCCCACGCGGGTGGGCAACTATCCCGGAGTCACCGTCGAAGAGAAGGTCGGTCGCTTCTTGCACCGTGGTCGACAGATCGACCTCGTCGACCTGCCGGGCACCTACAGCCTCGCCCCCCAGAGCCCCGACGAGCGGGTCACGGTCGATGTCCTGCAGGGCCGCATGGCCGGCGTGCCGCGTCCCGACTGCCTGATCCTGGTCGTCGATGCGACCAACCTCGAACGCAATCTCTACCTCGCCACGCAAGCGCTGGAAGTGGGCCTGCCCGCCGTCATCGCGCTGACGCTCTCGGATGTCGCCGATCGCCGCGGGATTCGGATCGACGCCGATGAGCTGACTCACAGGCTCGGCTGCCCGGTTGTCCGCGTGGCCGCGCCGACGGGGGAGGGCATCGGGGCCGTGCGCGATCGCATGCTCGATGCCATTGGCGGTCCTCCACCGCGGCCGCTCGCATTGAGTGCGACGGATGCCCCGACGGCCAGCGGCGTCACTCGGCCGCCGGCAGCGAGTGATGCGATCGCCCGCTACGCCGCGATCGGCCGGCTGCTCGAGGGAATCTCGGGCACGTCACGCCCTGCCCTCCGATTGACCGAAGACCGGATCGACGCGCTGCTTACGCACCGCCTCTGGGGCACACTCTTTTTCGCCGCCGTGATGCTCACGATGTTCGCGTCGATCTTCTGGCTGGCGGCACCGCTCATGGACCTCATCTCGGCAGGCATGGACGGACTGTCGGCCTTGCTGGAGGGGCTGCTCCCGTCGGGCCCCGTCCGGTCCCTCCTCATTGACGGCGTTCTGGCGGGCGTCGCGGGGAGCGTCGTGTTCGTGCCGCAGATTGCGCTCTTATTCCTGTTCATCGCCGTCCTGGAGGGCTGCGGCTACCTCTCGCGGGCTGCCTTCCTCATGGACCGGCTCTTGGTCGGCGCGGGGCTCAGCGGCAAGTCCTTCATCCCGCTGCTCTCGAGTTTTGCCTGCGCGATCCCGGGCATCATGGCCGCCCGCACGATCGAGAACCGCCGTGATCGGCTGCTCACGATCCTCGTCGCCCCGCTCATGAGCTGCTCGGCGCGACTGCCCGTCTATCTGCTGCTCTGCGGCGCCTTCGTGCCCGACCGGGCCGCGGGCCTCCCCTGGCTGCCGCTCAAGGCCGCCGTGCTCACGGGCCTCTATGCCCTGGGTGTGGTCGTGGCTGCGGTCGTGGCGATCGTCCTCTCGCGGACCCTGTTTCGGGGGCCGCCGCAGTCGTTCGTGATGGAGCTGCCGGGCTGGCGATGGCCGCGGCCGGCGGTGGTCCTGGAGCGGGCCCGCGAGGCCGCCTGGTCGTTCCTCGTGAATGCGGGCACGCTGATCGTCGCGGTGAGCGTCGTGATCTGGGCCCTGATGAACTATCCCCGCGACGACCGCAGCATCGACGCCGACGTCACCGCCCTCCGTACGACGCTCGAATCCCAGATCGCGGCCACCGGCAGCGATGATCCCGAGCGGGGTGATCTCGTCGCCGAGCGTGCGTCGCTCGACACCCCGGAAGGCCTCGAGTCGGCCCGCCGGGGGGCTGCCCAGCGGCAGAGTTTTCTCGGCCGCGGCGGGCGATTCATCGAGCCGGTGGTGCGGCCGCTGGGCTGGGACTGGCGGATCGGCTGCGCCGCGATCGCGAGCTTTCCGGCACGGGAGGTGGTGCTCGGCACGCTGGGCGTGATCTACAACCTCGGTGACGTCGACCCCGGCGAGGAGGAGGGGGCGACACTCCTCCAGCGACGGCTCAAGGCGGCTCGCTGGGACGGTACGAATCGCCGCGTGTTCACGCTGCCGGTCGCCCTGTCGATCATGGTGTTCTTCGCACTGTGTGCCCAATGCGCAAGCACGCTCGTCGTGATCGGCCGCGAGACGGGATCCTGGGTCTGGCCCATCGTGACGTTCGTCTACATGACCGTCCTGGCCTGGCTCGGCGCCTTCGCGATCTACAGGCTTGGCCTATTTCTCGGCTGGTGAGATGCAAGACGCCGTCGCCATCGCCGTTGCCATCGCCGCGTGCGTCTGGCTCGCGCGGACCCTCTGGCGGCAGCTGCTCGCCCCGGGTTGCGGCAAGCCGGCCAACCCGGCCGGAGCCGACGGCTTTATCCCGCTCGACCGCCTGACCAAACAAAAACCGGGGCGTTCCGCAGAACGCCCCGGTCGATGATTTCGATCGCTTCCGCCGCCTGGAGGCGGGCGGCAGCCGAGCCCGGGCTCAATACATGTCGTAGTCGCCGCCGTGGCCGCCGCCACCGCCGGCCTTCGACTTCTGATCCTTCGGCTTCTCGGCGATGAGTGCGTCACTCGTCAGCAGCAGCGTCGAGACGCTCGTGGCGTTTTGCAGCGCCGTCCGCGTGACCTTCGCCGGGTCGATGACCCCCGCCTTGACGAGGTCCTCATACTCACCCGTCGCGGCGTTGTAGCCGTGGTTGCCCGAGCCGGCGAGCACCTTCTCGCAGACGATCGAGCCGTCCTGGCCGGCGTTCGACGCGATCATCGTCACCGGTGCCCGGGAGGCCCGCACCACGATCTGGTAGCCGACCGCCTCGTCTTCCGAGAGCCCCCGCGGCTTCAGCTGCGAGCAGGCCCGCAGCAGCGCCACGCCGCCGCCCGGGAGGATGCCCTCCTCGACGGCCGCGCGGGTGGCATGAAGCGCGTCCTCGACGCGGGCCTTCTTCTCCTTCATCTCGCTCTCGGTGGCGGCCCCGACGTTGATCTTGGCCACGCCGCCCGAGAGTTTGGCGAGCCGCTCCTCGAGCTTCTCGCGGTCGTAGTCGCTCGTCGCGTTCTCGATCTCGCGGCGGATCTGCTCGATCCTGGCCTTGATCTCGCCCGACTTGCCGGCACCCTCGATGACCGTCGTGTTGTCCTTGTCGACGATCACCTTCTTGGCGCGGCCGAGTTCGGCGAGGCCGAGGTTCTCGAGCTTCATGCCGAGATTCTCGAACACCGGCGTGGCGCCGGTAAGAATCGCGATGTCCTCGAGCATCGCCTTGCGGCGATCGCCGTAGCCCGGGGCCTTGACGGCGCAGATCTGGAACGTGCCCCGGAGCCGGTTGATCACGAGCGTGGCCAGGGCCTCGCCGTCAACCTCCTCCGAGACGATGAGCAGCGGCTTGCCGGCGTTGACGACGGCCTCGAGCAGCGGAACGATGTCCTTGACGCTCGAGATCTTCTTCTCGAACACGAGGATGTAGCAGTCCTCGAGGACGCACTGCATCTGCTGCGGGTTGGTGACGAAGTAGGGGGAGAGATAACCGCGGTCGAACTGCATGCCCTCGACGAACTCGATCTCGGTCTTGAGGCTCTTGCCCTCGTCGACCGTGATCACGCCGTCCTTGCCGACCTTGTCCATGGCCTCGGCGAGAAGCTCGCCGATCTCCATGTCGTTGTTGGCGGCGATGGCGGCGACCTGGGCCATCTCCTTCTTGCCCTTGTTGAAGACGGCCTCGGCAAGCACCGTGGCGGTCGTGGTCCCGTCACCTGCGACGTCGCTCGTCTTGCTGGCGACTTCGCGAACCATGCGGGCGCCCATGTTCTCGTAGACGTCCTCGAGGTCGATCTCCTTGGCGACGGTCACGCCGTCCTTGGTGACCGTGGGCGAGCCGAAGCTCTTCTGCAGGATGACGTTCCGGCCCTTGGGGCCGAGGGTTACCTTCACGGCACGGGCGAGTTTGGCGACGCCGCGACGCATCGCCTCGCGGGCCTCCTGATCGAATGCCATCATTTTGGCCATGTCTGAAACTCCTCTGTGGATGACTTTGTAAAGACGGGTGGAAGACTGTGGAGGGCGTGGTCTGGGAGGGAATCGATCCGGGGCGTGCCTAGCCGATGATGGCGAGGATGTCGTCCTCACGCATCAGCAGCAGTTCGTCATCGCCCACCTTGAAGGGCTCGCCGGCGTAGCTCGTAAAGACCACGCGGTCGCCCGGCTTGACCTGCAGGCCATGACGATGGCCCTTGGTGTCGAGTTTGCCCTCGCCGACGCTCACGACGACGCCGCGGGCGGGCTTGTCCTTGGCGGAGTCGGGCAGCAGGATGCCGCCGGCGGTCTTCTGCTCGCCTTCCTCACGTTCGACGACGACGCGGTCGCCGAGGGGGATGAGCGTCGACTTCTTGCGGGCGGGTTTGGTGGCCGTGGCTGACATGGTTCCTCTCGTGGATCTCTGGGTCTCGTGGATCTGTAGGATGGACATCTCTGTCGGGCAACGCGCTGCCTGACAAGGACGATGACGAACCGCGTCGCGAGGCCAGATGGCCTGCCCGCGGCGACCGTCAATCAGACCGGTTGCACAGAGCAAAGCAAGTGGCGCGCCGGAACGGTGGGGATTCCCACCAGAAACCGCGGTTTGGCAACTTTTCCGCTGTTTTGCATCGATTGGGACACGCGATGGGCCGGGACCCCGACCACACTCACGCTGCCAGTTTGGCAGCACCATGCCGCACGGCCTCACCGGAAACACGCCTCTGTAGCGCCGGGGATTGCCAACGGTTGGCCAATGGCCGCTCGGACGTTCACGCCGCATGGCAAATGCGATACCCAGCCGTTAGTCTGCAGACCGATTTGGTCTTCGCCCGTCCAGGCCGACAGGTTGCCTATGCCCTCGCACAAGCGGATCGACGTTTCAAAGGTCGGCGACGTCACGGTCGTCAGATTCGTCGACAAGAAGATTCTCGACGAGGCCGGGATTCAGGAACTCGGCGCGGAACTGTTCTCCCTGATCGAACACGACAACCGCCGCAGCATGCTGCTCAACTTCGAGAACGTCGATTTCCTCTCGAGCGCGGCGCTCGGCAAGCTGATCACGCTCGACCGCAAGATGAAGTCGGCCCAAGGCCGGCTCAAGATGAGCAACATTCGACCCGAGATTCTCGAGGTCTTTCAGATCACGAAGCTCAACAAGGTGTTCGACATCCGTGCCGAGGAGGCCGAGGCGATCTCGGCCTTCCAATAGTCGCCGCCGCGATGCGGGGCGGGAGTGACGTGGACGCATGGTCGATCAACCTGCGGCGGATGCCTGGCGGCTTTCCATCGATCTGCCGAGCGAACGCGGGGCGAGCCGTCGGGTGACCGATGATCTGCTCGAGCACCTTGGCCTCCACGGATGGTCTCCCTCCGACATCTTCGCCATTCATCTGGCGGCCGAGGAGGCGATCGTCAACGCCATCGTCCACGGCAACCGGCTCGACCCCGCCAAGAAGGTTCACGTGGAGTGCGAGGTGTCACCGGGGGTCGCGCGGATCGCCATCACCGACGAGGGTGCCGGATTCGATCCGGCCAGCGTTCCCGATTGCACCTCCGAGGAGAGGCTCGAGGCCTCGAGCGGCCGCGGGGTGATGCTGATGCGGTCGTTCATGAGCCGGATCGAATACAACGCCAAAGGCAACGCCGTTGTCCTGGAGAAGATCCGAAATCCGGCCGACGGCTGACGTACCCGGGCGGGTGCGGAGCCGTATCGATTTTGGGCAAAAAATACGCTACCGTACGGTCAAACGATCCCCGATAGCTCAACGGTAGAGCGGCCGGCTGTTAACCGGTAGGTTGTAGGTTCGAATCCTACTCGGGGAGCTTTGGCTCTTTTCGCACGAGTTCGCACGAAGCCGTAGGAGGTCGCAAGTCCTTCTACGGCTTGCTCTTTTGATGGGGGTGCCGTTTTGTCGGTGCGACCTCGTGCGGGCTCCTGCGGACATAGAGTGAGTCGTTTTTTGAGTCGTTTTTTGAGTCGCCCTCAAAAGCGAACACTTACGGAATCGCAGGCACCGTGACGAAGGCTCCCGAACCGTCTGTCCGCCTCAAGGTGAAGGTGGTGCAGGGTCATCACGAGACGGGATCGTGGGCTGGCTCGGTGACGCCCTCAAGATCAGGGTCACAGCACCGCCAGAGAAAGGGCGTGCCAATGAGGCCGTGGTGTCACTGCTCGCGGAGCGACTCGGCCTACCCGCTGATGCGGTCGCGGTGGCAAGCGGTCATTCATCGCCGTCCAAGGTGATGGCCATCAATGGCATGGACGACGAGGCGATCAAGAAGGCTCTCGGATAGCCGTCGCCATTGATTCCACAATGAAGCCACCCGACCGCCCTTCTCGGAACTCGGTCGGGTGGCTTTGCTTTTTTTCGCCTGAATCACACTGCCTTGCGATTCAAAGCCCGCCATGCCTCAAGTGCCTGCAAATGGTCGTCGTCGGTGATCTGCAAGTAGTGCTTGGTGGCTACGGCAGGAGTGTTTCCGATCCATGCACAAGCCAACTCAACTCCATGCACCTTCATCAACTCTGACTCCCTGCTTGAACGGAGATTCTGGAACAACTTCGGCCAGACCTTGATTCCCGCCCTTTTCAGAATCCGTTGCATTTGCGTTCGGAGATTCGTCTTCGGGTTTCGGATTCGGGAAATCACCCACTCCGAATCCTCGCTCCTCGCCGAAAAACAAGCCTCCAGGAACGGTCGGAGTTCAGGGAACAGAGGCACTGTTCTTGTCCCCCTACCGTCATAGCGAGCGGTCTTGATGCAGGTCACGGTGAACTGTTCCTTCTTCCAGTCCACATCGCTCCACCTCAAGGCAAGGATCTCGGTGGGGCATCGCAGTCCGCCGTAACGGCAGAGGGCGAAGATCAGCCTCCACTGGTCGGTGGGACAATTGGCCAGCACTTGCTCCGCCAAGGAACGGCTCACATAGAACTTCCGATCCTCTGGACTCGCCAAATCCGTCAACCGCTTCATGCCCGCGAAGGGATTTTCACGAATGAGACGCTGACGAAACGCCGACCGAAAAAACTGGCGAGCCTTTCGGCAGATTCCTCGGATCGTGTTTTCTGCAAGCCCGCCCTCAGTTCGCAACCAGTCACGAAAGAGTTCTGCTTCCCCTGGTGTTATGGAATCCATCTCTCGGTTCGCCCCAAAGCGTTTCTCAAGCCACATTCTCGCTACCCGAAGGTTGGATTGGGTTCCTGGCTTGATGTCCGTTCGGGCAGACAGGTAGTCATCAATGAAGCCTGACAAGGTGGTTCTCACCCTTCGCCCACCGTCCTGAATGACTCCTGTCTCAATCAGACGCTGACGAAGTTGCTCTGGAAGCGATGCAATCCACTTCTCCGAGCGTTCCGCAAGTGGCAGACCCGCCTTACGGCTCTCTAGGATCAATCCAATGTGGTTCTTGATCTCGTCTGCCACTCGCTTCGTCACCCGCCCCAGTCGCAGAATCTGCCGACGGCCATCCGACGGAGGCATGAACTGCACTCTCCAAGACCCATTCTGTTCCTGGCTGGCACTAGCCATCACTCCACCTCCTTTCCGCCTTCAGCGAAAGCCTTGAGGCTGTTGAAGAGATAGAGTTTCCGACGACCGATCCGCTTGAACTGAAGAACACCCTTGTCGCCCAATTCCCAGACGGAGCGGGGGCATATGCCGAGCATGTCCGACGCCGTCTCCTCACTGACAAGCAAGGGTTCCACGGCCAGCAGGGGCTTTGGCTCCTTCGGCTTCTCAACACTCTCTGCCCACATCTCGGAGTCCTCTCTTCTGGATGAGATGGACTTCTTGGGTCGTCTCGGAGGACGAACTCCCCGACCATCGCCCCCGACCCGTCCATTCCGAGCGAGATGAAAAACATCCCCGTTACCAGCAACCATTTTCCTGACCTCCAAACCTCCAACTTCTTCTTCACGACCTCCTCTCTTGGCGGTCACGCCCGCACCGAACACCGATGGCAGGAGATCTCCAACCATTTGCCCAAGCGTTTTTCTGAAAACTCACCGCAAAATTCCCTCGGATCGTCCGTAACATCCTGTCGGACTGGGACTTCGGATCACCTGGTTGTGCCTTCTGACGAGCCCTGATCCACCATCCCAAAAGGGAATTTCGGGGCGGTGGCGACCCCCTAACGGCTCCGCCCCGACCAAGGGTGCCGTCGGAAAATCCAGACCGAAACGGCAAATGGATTAGGAGGTGGCGTACCCGCATCCCCTTGGGGGCGTGTCCCAGAGATGGCATTCATCCCGACCCCCGCTACTTGCTCTACCCCCGAGAGCTTCTGCCTCAAGCCGTCGGATTTCCGTCCGCGAGGCGAGACCGCCTGCATTTGCCAAGCATTTTTCGGGCTTTCAGACCCTACTAGGGGGATTTTTTCAAAAAATCCATCCCGAAATGGAAATGGTTGTGGGGTGGCCTGCCCGCATCCCCCTAGGACGCCTTTCCCACGAGGAGCGTTTCCGACGGGGGCGGTGGGTCGCCCAGAAACCCGTTTCAAAAACAACGGGACGACACTCGTTTATTTCGTTGCACCAAGGAGAAGAAATCACCCCTCGTGCATAGATACAGCGAAAAGGAGGTTTCTCATGCCGACAAGACTGCTTTCCATCACCGATGTCTCAAAGGAATCGGGGATCCCCCGCCACAAAATAATTTATGCACTCTCCACGGGACGACTGAACGAGCCTCAACGTCTCCAAAATAGACGGTGCTTCACCGCACGAGACCTTGAGCAGATCAAGCAGTTTTTCCGACCAGAGGCCAAATAAAACGACCTCATGGCGGAGGAACGACTTTCCGCCATGAGGTCAAAGGAATGCCATGAACGCGACAGTCCGCAAGAATAATGTAGTCCCGTCGCCCACGATTTCTGACGCGGGTGGACTCCGCACTTTTTCCAAATGGGACGAGGTCACGAGCCACGGATACGGGACGAGGAACTACTGGCTCTACAACGGCCTTGGAATCAGCAAGAAGGAACAAACTACCGCACACTTTTCGGCGGACGGAAAATTCGTCCCCTTGTTTCATCGCAAGCAGACTCGCTTGCTTGCCGAGCCACAACACTCTCGGCGACTTCTGATTTCCCGCTTCATCCACAAGCCTGAAGTGGTGGGGCTGAAAAGCCATGAAACGGGCGATATCACGCAGTGGCATCAGTCCGCTCTCTTCGGCTCCTTGAGGGACTTGGTCTACAAGTCCTTTAACTACAAGTATTCCCACAAAGGCGTGTCCACGCCTCTCCGTTGGCCACGCCAGACCCTACGCGTAGACGATTTCTATGTTCGGGCGGGCGACTACACGAACTGGTTCGTGCTGGATGTGGACAACCACGACGCTACAGCCGAGTCCACCAACGCCCACCTCATGCTCGTCAAACGGCTGGTATCGCTCATGCCCGCCTTGGTGCGTGTCCTTGGTGGCGGGAGCGTCTTTTATGCCTACCGACAGGACTCGCCCCAAGGGATCCATATTTGGGTCACCCTCCATGGCCTGCCCCGAATCACCAAGAACCTCCACGCGAAGGTGCGAGACTTTCTGAAGTCTCATTCGGATCCCGATCTGGATCGGGAACTCGACCGCCGTGGGCTACGCAAAATGCAGGCCACGGAAATCCTCCCTACCGAAGGCCACCTGATCCGCCTGTTCGGCTCGTGCTATCGCCGTGTCTTCACGACCACGGAACTCAAGCCGAAGGCCGGCTGGTTTGATGCGGAAGCCCTCTACCGCCACATCCTTGCCAAGGTCACGGATGGGAACCCATACCCGAGGTATGCCGACCTGGCTCTCGCAGGCCTTCAGGCTGACCCAGCCCCCGACAGCCCATCGTCCACCAAGGTAGAGGGCTGTCTGCCGAATCTCCTGATCACCCGCCCCGACAAGAAGGGAAATTATTTTGCATCCCTTGTTGATTCGGCTCTCAACGGTGTCAGAGAGGCCGACATCCTTTTTGAATCATACCTGTCGCTCCTATCCCGTGCTTTGTTCTATAGGGACTTCCACGACCACCCCAACCAGAGGCATCTCGTCGTCAGCACCGTCATGGATTGGATTGAGCGTAAGCACAACGGAATGGTTACGCGGATCAACAAGGGCAACAGACGGAACCTTGTTGCGGTCTGCCACCATATCGTTCGGCACATGCACGAGACTCCGCCTGCGATTCAGGATTATTGGGCGAAGGTTCGGGAGAACGACGCCAAATATCCGAACCAGAGAATCTCCTTGGTTGCTTGCATGAAAGCCGAGTTGAAAACGCCTTTTTTGGTGACGAAGGGGACGCTGCAGCAGGTGAATAGGTTGCTGGAGGGGCTGGGTGGCAGTCAGGTGGAGGAGGTGGAAAAGGGCTACACATACAACAGTAAAGTAAATCCCCTACCTCCTTCCTCCCGCTCTCCGCCTCCCCCGCTTCCTCCCCTCGTGGAGGCTCGTCTTCGTGACCATTTAGCCCGCGTCAAAGGACTGCAAGCCAGGACTCACGGGCGGATTATTAACCTTGCCCGTGGACTGCTTGACGAGATCGGCCTGGAAGGAAAACGCCGAATTCAGTGGAAACGCATGAACGAGATCGCTGGTCTCGGCAGAGGTCGTAGGCTCACTGACCGCTACAAGAAGATCCTAGTTGGTGCTGAAATTCTGAAATCTTGGAAATTCTCGGGTAGCCCCAAGGTGAAAGCGACCCTTTATCGCCTCACCGACTGGGTGATCCGAGAGATGAAGGAGGCAGGTTATTAACCACCTCTGTTCACCCCACCAACGCCCTCCGAATACCGTGCTTCAACGAACTCGTCGGAGAGATGTTGAATCACCGATGCGGAATCCATCGTTGGTGGTCATGCCCGTGTTCATAACAACAGAAAAGATGTATGGCGTTCCTATTGTGTTTTGATAAAATGTGGTCGTCTTCATGGTGTTGGCCATCGGCAGAAGTCTCCGCGTGAGAGATGGAGCCTTGGCAGAACCCCACGAAAAGAGGTGAGAAGCAGGATAGAAAAAGTTGAAATCCGAAATTTTGAAAATAGAGCAATCCGCTCTTCGGTGCGTGGAAGTTGTCCGCACCATCTACCTTGAGGTTCCCGAAGGCTGTCGGGATGCCCAACTGCTCCAGAGAAGCGTCCGCGAAAGCGACCATCTCCTCCCCGAGCATTTCTTCGTCCCCGTAGAGGGGACGGAATATCTTGAGCCAGCCCGCTTCAGGATCATGGGCGTCGTTCAGGTCGAACCCGATCTCTCCCTTTTCATGGAGGGTGTGGAGCCGTGATCAGCGAAAAGATGTTGCAGAAAAAAGATCTCCTCAATCGGTTTCAAAAAACCTGTCGGGTTGGTTCCATACCTCGTCGGCATGGAAACGCCCGAGATGGCTTCGTGGAGAGAAGTCCGGAAGGCGTGGTGAGGGAGATATGACAGCCGAGAACAAGCACAAATGCCTGTTTTTTGGGGAGTACAAGGGCGTGCCACTGAATAAAGTCCCTCTTGGGTACCTCGCCCGTACTTATGCGTCGTTTGAGGAACCAAGGAAGGTTATTGAGCCTGAACTCCGACGCCGTGGAGCAGTGGACAACGATCTCACGCTGATGCGGAAGAGGTATCCATTTCTTGGAAAAAGGCCAGAGAAACAGCCCGCCAAGAAATGGCCGCCGACCCCGCCAGCCGTGTCCTCGCGTCAACGGCCCACCAAGCCAGCATCAAGGCGACGGTCGGGGGCATCGCCGTCGTCGCCGACCCTCAGCCACCCGCCAGCCCTTGCCCGCACTGATCGCGACCTGCCGAGCATCCGCACCTCAACGCTGAAGCGGATGTACTGCGAATCAAATGGCTCCGACAAGGCCGTGGAGGAGGAACTCCGCACTCGGGGGCTGAACAGCAGGGAGTTGACCGACCTTGAGCGTTCTCACAGCGAGCGACGGTGGAGGGAGCAGTCCAAGAAAGCCCACAAGGTCGCCCGTAAACGGAAGCAGAGCGTCTGCATTGCGAGCAACATTCGGCACAGCCAACGGCGTGAGGAGCGTCGTCGTCAGGAACGGAAAGATCGTGTTGCCCTTCTGAAGAAGGGCGTGGTGATCACTGGCGAGAACTGTGACCCATCTGCGTCGGATGGGTCGTGTCCATTCTGAAGAACAAGGAGAAACCATGTATTGCGATGACAAGTTTGAGTGTTGGATAGATCTGCTCTGCACCTGCGATTCCTATTGGGAGTGCGAATGGCATAAACGCCTTCGTCGCCAGTATGAGACTCGCGAGGGCTTGGGGGAGGAAATGGAGCAGATAGTTCAGGACAGCCACGCCATCTATATGGGCGTGATTGATCCGCCTGAAGGCGGAGAATGGATCCGCGGAAGGAACGCTGACTATTGGGCAAGGAGTAACCCATGACCACCTCGCCCACCTATGGAACCCTCTTCGCCCACCTAAAGAAACGCATTCGGAAGAAGGCTTCTACAGAGCGATTCCACCTTGTCCGACAGTTCACGGCCAGGCATGGCGTAGATGCCGATGGACTGATCCCGATTCTTAAAGGGTACGGTGGGTATGACGACGGAGAAGTGCTTCTCAATGTCGTGGACAGAATTCCCAACCACGCCAAGATCGGTCACCCCGTGGAGTCCATGTTGGAAGAGCAACCCCACTCGCCTCGCCTCTACAACGCCTTGGTCAACTATGCGACGGTCGTCATACAAGGACGGTGGGCTCCCGCAGAGAAGATCCTCTTGGAACCTTCATCCGAAACGAGGCTGATTGAACCCGTGGACAGGGCTTACGGCGTGTGGCGGTATTCAGCCGATGTCGTGAAGGGTCGCTGGGAGGTGGGCGAAAACCATTTGGTCGCCAGTACCTACGCCATGCTCAAGTACGCAGAGGATGCCATGAAAGGAAGGTTGCCCGACCACCTGCATGCCGCCATGGTGCTGGGAACCCCTGACGACTCTGTGCGGGAATACATGGCGACCTACGGAGCCAGCCCGTCGCCGTAGTCGGCACCCCTGTGGAGACCCCCGAGCAATACGCCGTCCAAAACGGGCTTTATTGCAGGCGGGCAGACGGCGGGCTGGTGGAGTGTTCCGCCGATGCCCCCAGTGCCGAACCCGACCTCAACAGGGCGGTGGCTCTGATGAGTGCGGGTGTGTAGCGGGTGAACTACGACTACTGCCACGATCATCCTGAATGATTGCCGTTTATGACGGGGAAGTATTCAGTCTCTTGGATCGCTTCTGTTTAGTCGCTGTTGATTTGAATGCCCACGAATAACTCTGTGTTTATTTGTGGTTTATGAATGTCTTTTGTCGGGCAGAAAAACACTTGTTCAGCATTTATTGAAACTTGTGTGTATCGCAAAAAGAAAGAGAAGTGTGAAAAGATATTGAAACGCAATATTGCACTTGAAGACTTTCAGTTGTGTGTTGATTGAAGACTAAATGTTTTTTGCGTGGTCACATTACATTCCGTTCTCCGTGCGTATAGTGAGGTACGAGGTCGTCGCTGGTGACGATCATCACCCACACGGAAAGGAAGAACGGTGATGAGAAAGAAGAATGTGGCTCCGCAGGCGATGCGGAAGGTTGTCGTCCAGAGGACTCGCTGGGCAACCGTGAATTGGTCGGCAGAGATCGTGCTTGAGGTACCCACCGCTATGACTGACGAGCAGATAGAAAAAATCGCGTGTGCAGTTGCCCAAGACCTTCCTGAACCCGATGAGTGGGAACAGGAGGATTGCGGGGAACCAGAGGATGCGGATGAAAATCCGCCTTTTGTCCTCCGCGGGGCTCTCAAGCGTGAAAAACCCGACGCAAGGTTCGTGGTAGACGAGAACGGCCGTGTGGAAGTGGTCGCCGACGAGGGCAGAGCAGGAGGTTCCACCAATGGCTAAAAAAACTGTGAAGTCGGGTCGGCGTAAGCGGAAGCAACCTCTGACCGCCAAAGAGCGGATCATGGCGTCAGAGGACTGGGTGTCTAAAGGGCTGGACTACTGCCGTGACACGGGCGAGTGGCCAGAGTGGGAGAAGCGATTGCTCGCCCATATCAAGGAGGGCAACACCTCGGAAATCATTGAAGGAGTGCAATATGCCCTTGAGGTGCTGGATAGCCCCTGGCCCGACCTTGAGCCTTTCCTCCTAGATTGGCTGTGTGCGGGAGGGCAGGTATGGGCAGAGGACGATGTTCTGTGGGCTTTCAAGACTTACATCACGAGCGGAGGCAAATCCGAAACACTTGAGAATCTAATTCTGCACAGAAGGCTTTCCGAACCTGCCATCCTCTATGCGATGTGGTGCCTGGAGGAGCGTTGGCGAGACGCGGAGCAGATGATTCTTGATGCCGATACCTTTTGGCAGGAAGCAATGATGTATGGGTGCGAGGAAGACAGTGACATGATAGAAAATCAGATCACTGTTTATGCACGGGGTGTGATTGGGGGACGCTGGCCGGCTTTTGAAGAAAAGGTGCAACGAGGCGAATGCAATCCAAGCACGGCGGTGTCCTACACTTCAGAGGTGATCGGTCGTCGCTGGAAGGTGGTGGAGGACTTTCTGCTTGGTCAGGCTCAAGTCTCTACCGCCCGCACAGCCTTGGTGCGTTATGCACGGGATGTCATTCAGGGCAGGTGGAGGGAGGCAGAGGCCATCCTGTGCGTCAGCCCGCTGAACATGCGTGAGCGCGCACCACGGCCATCCACTTCAGGGCCCGGTGTGACCAGGTTCCGCCCGTATCAGCGGCTCTTCGTGAGCCGCCGTCGAGCGCGAGTGACCGCCTGAGCATCGGCCCTGGCCTGTCGTTCGTCGACCCGGTAG
>JAIOPD010000103.1 GCA_021414115.1 Planctomycetia bacterium | reverse complement strand
CGCCCGTGACCAGTCGGGCAGCTTGAGGGTGGCGATGATGCCCTTGGGACGACCGCCCCCCTCGACCACGACCCGGGCCAGGGCCGCCATCGTGCTCTTGGGGTCGATGTTCATGTCGGTCAAGAGCCAGTCGCAGCCCTTGAAGCGCTTCAGCTGCACCTCGCGGGCCCGCATTCGCCACTGCGTGAATCGCGGGTGCTTGGCCACGCGTTCATCGACGAGCGCCGCATCGACGCCGACCACCTCGAGCCCCGCCTCGAGCAGCCGCAGGCAGGCGCCCCCCGGCGCGGCGCCGAGTTCGATCGCCCGCTCGCCGGGCTCGAGCGAGAGCTCGAAGGTCGCGACCGCCTCGTCGAGCTTGAGCCACGCCCGCGATACCTTGTCGTCGCCGAGGCAGCCGGGATAGAGGCCGCCGGGCCACGTGCCCGAAGGCGTGGCCGCGCGATGCCAACCCACCCACCACCGCTCGGCCGAGTCGAGGACACAGTCGAGGACGAGATCGCCTTGCCGCGCGACCGGATCGGGCAGCGGCCCGAGCCCACAGGTTTCGGCGACCAGCTCGCGGATGGCGCCGACGGGCAACTCGCTCCGCGGATCACGAGCCCAAACATGGACGTTGTCCCACGCGGTCGTGGCCATGAGCTGCCGAACCCCGACGGCACACGCCTGGAGCGAGTCGCCGGTCACTTGGCCCAACGACCGGATCGCCGCGCGGGCAAAGACGAGATCGGGCGAGAAGTCATCGGGGGGATCGAACCCGTCGGGGCCGATGCGGAACGTCACCGCACCCCGCCGCCACGCGCCCCGCATGAAGCCCGGCAGGACCTCGGCCTGCCGCAGGGCCAGCGCCGCCTCGGCCCCGCCCTGGCAGGCACAGAGCAGGAAATCGCCCCGGGGCGACGGCGGGGGATTCAAAGAACGTTGCGGGGCCGGCATGGAACGATGGTACCAACGAAATTAGGCCGGCCCGGGCGCCCAAGGGCCCGGGCCGGCCTTTCTCGTCTGAGCGTGGACGCTCCGATCACCACGACCTAAGGCGGAAACCGCCCGTCGGCCGCAGGTCGAAGCGAAGGAGGCGGGCCACCGGAGGCAACCCACCGGACCTCACGAATGAGGTCCCGGCGTCTCATCCGCGTCGAAATGATTCCCCGAAGGAAACCACTTCAACGGATGATTCAGCCGTGGCCCTTCTTCTTCTTGGCGACCTTCTTGGCAGCCTTCTTCTTCTTCTTCGCCATGGTGATGGCTCCTTACCGTGAGCATCCTGAAAGGTTCTCACATCCACTCCCCCGGATGCTCTTGGGAGGGGAGCGGACGACGTTTCAGCACGACGGAGATGGTGATCGCTCACCATCAACCCCGCACCGATGTGAGAGTTGTGGTGGATACACGCGAAAACTGTCAAGAGAACTTCCAGAAAAAAATCGGTTTTTTTCCAGCCCTCCATTCGGCGCCGTCGTGCGCGGCGCGGACTCCGCGCCGACGCGGAGTCCGTCGCGGCGAACGCACGCGGTGTGTGCGCGGGTGATCGCACGCTGGTATCATCGGTCCATCGCCATCGTTTTCCTGCCCGTCTACCGCACGAGGTGCCACGAGCCGCCATGGAGTCGAAGAGCCTGCACACCGCCCGCCGCATGCGGGCCCTCGAGCCATCGGCGACGCTCGCCATGGCGGCCCGCGCCGCGGCGATGACCGCGGCCGGCATCGACGTCATCGATCTCTCGGTGGGCGAACCCGACTTCCCGACGCCCGCGCACATCTGCCGGGCCGCCGAGGAGGCCATCCGGTCTGGGAAGACGAAATACACGCCGGCCGCCGGCATCCCCCAACTCCGCGCCGCCATCGCCGCCGACTATTCCCGCCGCACGGGCCTGGCCGTGACGCCGGCGCAGGTCGTCGTCTCGAACGGCGCCAAGCATTCGCTCCACAACGTGTTCACCACATTGCTCGACGAGGGGGACGAGGTGATCGTGCCCACGCCCTACTGGGTGAGCTACGCGGAACTCATCAAACTCGCCGGGGCCAAGCCCGTGCTCGTCGAGACGCGAATCGAGGACGATTTCAAGCTCTCCCCCGCGGCCCTGCGGGCCGCCCTCACGCCCAGATCGCGGATGCTCCTGCTCTGCTCGCCGAGCAACCCGACGGGGGTCGTGTATTCGGCCGAGGAGCTCGGGGCCCTCGCCGACATCGCCATCGAACGCGACCTCGCCGTCGTCTCGGATGAGATCTACGACCAGCTCGTCTACGACGGCCGCGCGAGCGTGTCGTTCCCCACGCTCCGCCCCGGGCTCGAGCAGCGGACGGTCGTGGTGGCCGGTGTGAGCAAGACCTATTCGATGACCGGCTGGCGGATCGGCTGGACGATCGCGCCGGAGCCGCTCACCAAGGCGCTCGCCAACCTCCAGAGCCAGGAGACGAGCAACCCTTCGAGCATCAGCCAGCATGCCGCCGTGGCCGCGCTCACCGGGCCGCAGGAGTGCGTCGCCGAGATGTGCCGGGCGTTCGAGCGGCGGCGCGACCTCGTGGTCAGACGGCTCACGGCGCTACCGGGCATCCGGCTCCCGGAGATCGGCGGCGCGTTCTACGCGTTCTTCGACATTCGCGAGCCGCTCGAGCGGATGCGGTCGGCCGGCATCGGCACCAGCACGGCCTGGTGCGAGGCGCTTCTAGAGCAGAAGCACGTGGCGCTCGTCGCGGGCAGCGCCTTCGGCGCCGAAGGTCATGTTCGCATGTCGTTCGCGGCCGCTGAGGAGAAACTCAACGCGGGCCTCGACCGGATCGCCTCGTTCCTCGACGCCGGCTGATACGAGCCGCCAGACCATGCCCGCCGATTCCCCATCGCCGCGCGGGGATGCCGTGTATCTCGACCACGCGGCCGCCACGCCCTTGCGGAGCGAGGTGGCCGCGGCGATGCAGGAGGCCGCGGAGAGCGGCTTCGCCAACCCGTCGAGTCCCCATGCCGCCGGCCGCCGGGCCCGCGTGGCCCTCGAGGATGCCCGCGAGCGGATCCTCGCTGCGATCGGCGGGACCACCACCGGCCCGCACCGCGACCGACTCGTATTGACCAGTGGCGCGACCGAGGCCAACCGGCTCGGCGTGATCGGTCCGGCTGCCGGGCTCGCCGGGTGCGTGGCCTGGTCGGCCCGCGATCATTCGAGCGTCGCCGCAGCGGCCCGCGATCTCGCGGGCCGGGGCTGGCAGGCGACCGTTCTCGAGCTTTCCGACCGCGGCTCGGTGGCGGCGGCAGCCGGGAGGTTCGTGGAGACGCTGCCTGCCGCCGGGTCAGCCGTTCTCTGCATGACCCCCGTCTGCGGCCAGACGGGCATCCGCGACCGGCTCGAACCGCTCGCCGGCTGGATGATGTCGCACCCACGGCTGCTCGTGCATGCCGACGTGACGCAGGCGGTCGCCTGGGACGAGATTGCATTTCGCGATCTCGCGGCGACGACCATCGCCTTCGCGCCGCACAAGTTCGGCGGCCCGCGGGGCATCGGCGGCCTCGTGGTCCGCGCCGGGGTGCGGATCGACCCGCTCCTGCCGGGGCCGCAGGAGTTGGGCCTGCGGGGTGGCACGGAGTCGGTCGGGCTCGCGGTGGGATTTGCGCGGGCCGTCGAACTGGCCGTGGTGGAACGGGCCGAGACGGCCCGGCGCCTGACAGGGCTGCGGGACCTGTTCGAAGGCCGCCTTGCGGCGGCGGCGACCGCCGCCGGCCTCGACCTCTGCGTGGTCGGAGAGGCGTCGGATCGCGGCCCGCACATCTCGACAGTCGCGATCTCCGGTTGTGAGCGGCAGATGGTGGCGATGGCCGCCGATCTTGCGGGCGTATGCCTGGCGACCGGCACGGCATGCGCCAGTGGGTCGAGTGAGCCGAGCCCAACAATTGCCGCGCTCGGCATGCCGGCCTGGGTGGCGCACGCCGCCGTCCGCATCAGCTTCGGACGGAGTTCGACGGAAGCGGACGTCCTGGCCGCGAGTGATCGGCTCATCGACGTGTTCCGCGGGATCGCGACGGGCGGTCTTCAACCCACACCGCCGCACCGCTAGGCTCACAGTCTGCTTGTCGACGCTTGAATCATCACGTCATGCCGATCCCGTCGCTTCAGCTCCGGGCTTCCTGGATGCATCGCATGACCGGGTTTTTCAAATAGTCCAGGAGACCCCGGATCGGGGCCTCTCTCATGGCGGTGTCCCGAACATCACGGGTCCAGGTGCGGCCATCCCGGGTCGGGATCGATGCCGCCGCGCTGGCACGGCGGGAACTGCTCGCCCTCTTGTCGCTCGCCACCGGCCCGCGGGTCGCCGTCCATCAGCCGCTCGTGCTGGTGCGGCCCGATGCCGCAGCCGATCTGCTGGGCGACCTCCGCAACGCCTGCCTCGAGTCGGTGGCCGATGGCACCGTCGTCGCCGATGGCCGGGAACTGGGAATCACGCTCGCCGCTGCCGACACCCACGACCGACTTGATCGAGTCCACGCCCGCCTCCTCTCAAAACGGTTTCTCCTCGTGCGTGGCGTTGATCGCCTCGCCACACCTCGCTGCCAGCAACTCTTCGCCGGGCTGCTCGACGCCGCCGCGGACACGGGCACGATGGTCTGCGTGTCGCTGACCCGGCCGCCGGCCGCGGCGGGGCTCGAGACGGCGCTCGAGTCGCGGCTGTCCGCGGGCATGGTGCTCTCCCTGCCGATGACCGCCCATGGCCGCGATCGGGATGCCGTCGGGATGCCATCTCGGTCCATCGCCAGCCTGATCCGAACGACGGCGCGGCATCACGCCATTGCCGTCGAGTCGCTCACCGGCCAAGGCCGAGAGCAGAGCGTGGTCCGCGTCCGCAGTGTGGCGATGTATCTGGCCCGGCGACTCACTGCCAGCAGTCTCGAAGCGATCGGCAGTGCTTTCGGGGGCAGACAACACACCACCGTGTTGCGGAGCGTGCGGAGCGTGGAGGAGCGGATGGCTGCCGATCAGGGCTTTGCACAGGACGTGGAAGCGCTCACGGCGGAACTGTTGAAACCACGGCTCCGGCGACGCAGGCGAACCGCGGGATGATGTCCGCGACGAACGCGTCAGTTCACTGTCGGTTGGGTGCCCCGAAACGGCCAACCGCTGAACCAACACGTGGACCCACTGCTCGACCACCCGAGAACCGACCGGCACCAACGGGTGAACCAGCACGTTGCGGCACCGGACTGCCAGGCAAACCACTGCCGACATGCATCTCGATCACGTGGCGTCGTCACCGAATCACCATTCAACCGACACGCCATGCACATCCGCGGCAGAGCCAAAAATCGCCGTTTTGCACGGAAATATGTCCTTTTTCACGCGTCGCGCACGGATGCGTCAGTGCTCTGGATGGGATCTCCTGGCGGTTGGCTCTTCCTTCTGTCGGTGAATGCTATTTCCTTCTTTCTCCATTCATTACCTCATGAAACAAAGAGCACGCCGGCAGCAGGCCGACAGAGAGCCGGTTTCGTCCTCGGAAACACCACTCGAGGGCATTTCCGCAGGCCATTTTTCGGGTAGAGTAAGGGGCTTCGGGATGCGCTTCGCATACCGGGAAAGGATCGAGATCGTCGATGAAAGTTCGCTGCCCGAAGGAGCCGCTCCTGGCCGCTCTGCAAAGTGCCACGGCGGTGGTTCCCACGCGTTCGCCCAAACCGGTTCTCACGAATGTGAAACTCGAGGCCAGTCAAGCAGGCGTGGTGCTTTCGGCGACGGATCTCGAGGTCGGGATCCGGATCGAAATCGAGGGAGTGGAGACGACTGCTCCCGGAGCGGTCCTCCTCCCGAGCACCCGTCTGATGGCGATCGTCCGCGAGAGCGGGCCGGGCACCGTGTTCGACATCCATTCCGATGGTACGGCCGCGGTGGTCAAGGCGCCGCGGAGCGAGTTTCGTCTGCCGGCCGAGGACCCGCTCGAGTTTCCGTCGGTGGCCATGTTTCCCACGGGTGAGTATTTCGAACTCTCGACCCCGCTGGTCCGCGAGTTAGTGAAGCGGACGGTGTTTGCGACCGACAGCGAGTCGAGCCGCTACGCGCTCGGTGGAGTGTTGGTCGAGTTCTCGCAGCCGGGTGTGATCGCCGTCGGCACCGACGGTCGCCGGCTGGCCAAGATGCAGGGGCCAGCCGAGGGCCGGGATGGCGCCCAGGCCGATGCGCAGCCGATCGTGCCGGCCCGCGCGATGCAGCTGATCGAACGCTGTCTCGGTGCCGCCGATCAGACCGTCCACATCGCCGTCCGGTCCAACGAGATTCTCGTCAAGACCGGGGGCACGACGATCTCTGCCCGGCTGGTCGAGGGCCGCTTCCCCAGGTGGCGGGACGTGTTTCCCGAGCGGCCCGATGCGGTCCGCGTGCAGCTCGTGGCAGGACCCCTCCTGGCGGCGGTACGGCAGGCGGCGATCGTCACGAGTGAACAGTCGAAGGGGGTCGACTTCTCGTTCGAGCCCGGGCAGCTGGTGCTTTCGGGCCGGTCGGCCGAGAGCGGTGAAAGCCGGGTGGAGCTGCCGATCGAATTTTCAGGGTCCACCGTCAGAATCAAACTCGACCCGCGATTCATGGCCGATTTCCTCCGCGTGCTCGATCCCGCATCGGCCGTGGCCGTCGAGATCACCGATGCCCAGAGTGCCTGCGTCTGCAGCACCGAGGATGGTTACGGCTACGTCATCATGCCGCTCGCGGCCGACTAGTGTGGAAGCCGCGGGCGTGCTCGCGGACGTACTCATGGCAATCAACCACCGGCGTCCGAAGGTCGAGGCCGAACCACTCGCCATCGGGAGGGTCATGGCCAGGCTGATGGCCCGCACCGGCTACGGCCGGGAGCAGGGCACATCGGCCGTGGCCTCCGCCTGGCAGAGCGTGGTGCCCAAGTCGCTCAAGACGGCATCGCAGCCGGGGCTCGTCCGTCGGGGCGTGCTCGAGGTCTTCGTGAGTCATTCAGCCCACGTGCAAGAGCTCGGCTTCCAGAAGCGGGCGATCATGAAACAACTCAACGAACTCCTGCCCGACGCGGGCATCACCGACATCCGCTGCCGGCTTCTGGCGGACGCTGGCCGCACCACCTGATCCATCAACCGCACCCATCCGCGAGGAGTGACCCCATGGCAGACGAACCGCAGCAGGACTACACGTCGGCGGATCTCAAGCATCTCTCCGACCGCGAGCACGTCCGCGAGCGGTTCGGCATGTATATCGGTGACAACACGGCCCGCGGCCTCCACCATCTCGTCTACGAGGTGGTCGACAACTCCATCGACGAGTGCATGGCCGGCTACGCCAAGCACGTGAGCGTGACGGTCAACGTCGACGGCAGCGTGACGGTGGAGGACGACGGCCGCGGCATCCCCACCGACCGCCATCCGCAACTCTCCGAGGAGATGGACAGGGAGGTCTCGACCCTCGAAGGCGTGATGACGGTACTGAAGTTCGGCGGCAAGTTCGAAAAGGGGGCCTACCAGACCTCCGGCGGACTGCACGGCGTGGGCGTGACGGTCGTCAACTTCCTCTCCGAGTGGTGTGAGGTGGAGGTCTCGCGCGAGGGGCATGTCTGGCAGCAGGAATACCAGCGGGGCGAGCCGACGGGCCCGGTCCGCAAGATGGGCACGACGACCCGTGCCGGCACGAAGACGACGTTCAAGCCCGACCCGCAGATCTTTCCGCAGACGAAGTTTTCCTGGGACATTCTCTCCCGCCGCCTCCGCGAGCTGGCGTTTCTCAACTCGGGCGTGCGGATCACGTTCAGCGACGCGGCCAGCGGCAACGCCGAGGAGTTCTGCTACGAGCGGGGCGTGGAGGAGTTTGTCGAGCATCTCAACAAGGCGAGCGACCCGATCCACGCCGACGTGATCTCGATCAAGGGATCGGGCGAGGGCGTCTCGTGGGACATCGCCCTGCAATACACGGGCGAATACACCGAGAGCCTGCACAGTTACGTCAACAATATCTCGACGACCGAGGGGGGCACGCACGTCTCAGGCTTTCGCGCGGCCCTGACCCGGGCCCTCAACTCTTACGGCAAGAAGACCGGCCTCTACAAGGATCTCGTGCCGACGGGTGAAGACGTCCGCGAGGGGCTGACCGTCGTGATCAGTGTCCGCGTGCCGCATCCGCAGTTCGAGGGTCAGACGAAGACGAAACTCGGCAACGGCGAGGTCGAGGGGATCATCAACTCGGCGGTGGGCGACTACCTCGGCAAGTACCTCGAGGAAAACCCCAAGAGCGCCAAGGCGATCGCCCAGAAGGGCGTGCTCGCAGCCGAGGCCCGCGAGGCGGCCAAGAAGGCGAAACAGCTCCTCCGCGAGCGGAAGGGGGCCCTTTCCGGTGGCGGCCTGCCCGGCAAACTCCGCGACTGCACCAGCCGCGACGTCGAGCGGTGCGAGCTCTATCTGGTCGAGGGCGATTCGGCTGGTGGTTCGGCCGAGGGAGGCCGGCACCGGGAATACCAGGCGATCCTCCCCCTGCGGGGCAAGATCATCAACGCCTATAAGAGCCGCGATGACAAGGTGCTCGCCAACGAGGAGGTGCGAAGCATGATCTCCGCGATCGGCGCCGGCATCGGCGAGGAGTCAGACCTCGGCAAGCGACGCTACGACAAGATAGTGATCATGACCGACGCCGACGTCGACGGCTCCCATATTCGCACGCTCCTGCTCACGTTTTTCTACCGCCAGATGTACCGGCTGGTGGCCGAGGGCCACGTCTACGTCGCCCAGCCGCCGCTGTTCCGCGTGCGGAGCAAGAAGAGCGTCTACTACGTGCAGACCGAAGACGAGATGAAGACACAACTCCTCGACCAGGGCCTCGGCGAAGGGGTGTTTCTGCCGGGCGACGGCCGGGAGATCGCCGGCGACGAGATGCAGAAACTCTGCCGCACGCTCTCCGGCCTGGAGGACGCGCTGGTGGCACTGGAAAAGCGGGGCATCAGCCTCCGCGACCACGCCGGCCGCCGCGACGCGAAGACGGGCAAGCTGCCGATGTATCACGTCTACTATGGTGTGGAGGAGCGGTGGTTCACGAGTCGCGATGAACTCGAGGCGTTCGTGAAGGGGAAGGAGAAGTCGGCCGGCGGGGAGCTTGCCGTGGGCCGCGTCGAGGAGTCGCAGGCCGCCGGCGACACGACTCCGGGCACGGCACCCGGCACCGGCGACGACCAACTCGTCGTGGTCGATCTCCACGAGGTCCGCAGCATCAACGCGGGAATGAAGGAGCTCGAGGCGATGGGCTTCGGCATGGAGTCGCTTCTGCCCGAAGACCGCACGGGTACCGAGGAACCGCGCTACACGCTCCGCCGGGGCGACAACGAGATCGGCCTCGAGGATCTCCGTGGGCTCCTCACGGCCGTCCGGCGAGCGGGCGAGAAGGGGCTGACGATCACACGCTTCAAGGGTCTCGGCGAGATGAACGCGGAGGAACTCCGCGACACCACGCTCGACCCCGCCAACCGCACGCTCTTGCGGGTGACGATGACGGACGCCGCCGCCGCCGATGATCTCTTCCGGGTGCTGATGGGGGAGAAGGTCGAGCCCCGCCGCGAGTTCATCGAGAAGCACGCGCTCGACGTCAAGAACCTCGACGTGTGACGCTTTCTCATGCAAGCCCCGGACGGAAGCCCGGGGACAATGCTCGATCGGCACGGAGACCCTGCTTTGGCGCGATCCGCTGCCGTCACGAATCTCGACGGGCGAGGCCATGCCGCTGAAAGGCGGCGGGGGCGAGTCCGTAGACCCGCTTGAAGGTCCTCGAAAACTGGTACTGGTCGGCGAAGCCGAGTCGGGCCGCCGCCTCCTTGACCTGCAGTCGCTCGTGGGTGAGCAGATCGGCCGCGAGGCTCATCCGCTGCCGCACGAGGTAGTGGTACGGGCTGATCGCGTCGAACCGACGGAAGAGCCGGCAGGCATAGGCCGCGGAGATGCCACACTCCGTGGCCGCCGCCTCGACCGACGTGAACCGCCGCCGGCCGTCGGTGAGCAGTTTCTTGAACCGCGCGAACGTGGCGAACGCCTTATGGTCGACCGCGGGCCCTGGCAGGCGGCACGCGGCGATCTTGGTGAACAGCACGCCGAGCAGTTGCGCGCAGAGCC
The DNA here is from genome assembly GCA_021414115.1 of Planctomycetia bacterium. Taxonomy (GTDB): domain Bacteria; phylum Planctomycetota; class Planctomycetia; order Pirellulales; family UBA1268; genus QWPN01. The sequence continues at coordinate 20,695 of JAIOPD010000103.1, read as the reverse complement.
GCCCGCTCGCCGGCGAGTGGGCCAGGCCGCTGTGCTGCAGGAGATCGAAGATGCCCTGGATATCGCGAGGCTGGCTCGCGGTGACGTGGCTGCCTGGGGGCAGTCCGGCGGCCCGCATCATCGCGGCGGCGTCGCGGCCGACGAAGTCGACGTAGTATTTTCGCAGCGGTCGCCGCGGGTCGGTGCGGATGAGGTGGGGAACGCCCGGTCCGTAGGCGAAGACACTGCCGGCGGCGAGCGGAATCTCGCGGTCGAGGAGCGTCACCGTGCCCCGGCCCGCGGAGACGAACTCGACGCACAGGAAAGGAAACTTGCCGCGGTCGACGGCGTAGTTGCGGCCCACGACCTCGCAGCCGCCGCAGGCCACGGTGATGCCGCGACGCCGATCAGGCGTAAGGTCGAGAAAATACCGCTCGGCAGTGGTGACCTGCCGCGAGACGAATCCGGGAAGTTTCGACGCAGCCATGCGTTTTGAGACAGGGGTGAGGGCGCGAGCCAGCAGGTCAAGAATAGCCATCGCGTGGTCAAGAATCATCATTCCATGCACCCGTGGGCGGCCGTATGCTTGCCGACATGCTCACGCTTCCCCGTTTTTCGTTCGGTGTCGGTGACCGGTTCGCGCACGAAGCCGAGGCACAACTCGCGGCATTCGAGCGGCTCGCGGCCGCCGGCGTCGTCGTGGCTCCGGTCTGGAACAAGTCGAACCGGGAGCATTCGTTCATCGGCAGCGAGCCGGCGAGCGTCCGCGCCGCGGCCGCCCGGGCCGTGGCCGCCCGCGGCTGGTCGCACCCCTGGTTCGTCGATGCCGACCATATTCGGCTCGACACCGTCGATCGCTTCCTCGCCTCGAGCGACTTCTTCACCATCGACGTCGCCGACTCGATCGGCAAGCCGGCGGCCGACGCAGACGTGCGGGCGTTCGTCGCCCGGCACCCGGAACTCGCTCGGCCCGTCGCGGTGCAAGGCGTCGCCGAAGCGATCGACCTCTCGGAGGAGTCGCTGACCGCGATCGCCCGAAAATACCTGCTCGCCTGCCGGGAGGCCGGCGACATCGACCGGCACATCCGCTCCCGCCGCGGCGACGACGTGGTGATCGAAGTGAGTATGGACGAGACCGACGAGCCGCAGACGCCGCCCCAGCTGCTCGTCATTCTCGCGCTCTTGGCCGACGAGAAGATTCCGCTCCAGACGGTCGCCCCCAAGTTCACCGGACGGTTCAACAAGGGGGTCGATTACGTCGGCGACCTGGGCCGCTTCGAGCGGGAGTTTGCCGATGACGTGGCCGTCTGCCGCTTCGCCGTGGAACGCTACGGACTACCCGGGTCGCTGAAGCTCTCGGTGCACTCCGGCAGCGACAAGTTTTCCCTGTATCCGATCATCCGCCGGACGCTCGCCGCGAGCGGCGCCGGCGTGCACCTGAAGACGGCCGGCACGACATGGCTCGAGGAAATGATCGGCCTGGCCGAGGCCGGCGGAGACGGCCTCGCGCTCGCCCGGGAGATCTACGCCTACGCCTTCGACCACGTCGACGAACTCTGCGGCCCCTACGCCTCGGTGATCGACATCGACAACCAGAAGCTGCCGACGCCGGCCGAGGTGGCCTCGTGGGACGGCCCGCGGCTGGCCGCGGCGTTGCGGCACGTGCCGACGCATCCCGGCTTCAACCCGCACATGCGGCAACTCGTCCACGTGTCGTTCAAGGTGGCGGCCCGGGCGGGCTCGCGCTACACCGACCTCCTCGTTGCCAATCGTGACGTCGTCGCGAAGCAGGTGACGGACAATATCTTCGACCGACATCTCCGCCCGCTGTTCCTGCCAGACGAAACTCCATGAAGTCCGCGGTTACCCTCTGTCTCGTGCCCGAGGCCCGGCGGGGACCGTTCGTGTTCCACGGCGGCCTCGAGGCGGGCTGCCGGGCGGCCGCCGAGAGCGGCTTCGACGCCGTCGAGATTTTTCCCGGGTCTGCCGACGATATCCGGTCGTCGGTCGTGCGGCCGGTGCTCGAGGCGCACGGCCTGGCCCTGGCGGCCGTCGGCACCGGGGCAGGATGGGTGAAGCACGGCCTGCATCTCTGCCACGCCGATCCGTCGGCCCGTGGCCAGGCGAGGGACTTCATCGCCGGCATCATCGACGCCGCGGGGGAGCTCGGTGCGCCGGCGATCGTCGGCTCGATGCAGGGCAAGAGCGACGTCGCCGTCCCCCGCGACGGAGCCCTCGCCCTGCTGGCCGACGCGCTGGGCGACCTCGGCGGCCGCGCGGCCCGCCACGGGCAGCCGCTGCTCTTCGAGCCCCTCAACCGCTACGAGACCGATCTCTTGAATCGGCAGGCCGAGGCCGTGGCGTTTCTCGAGAGCCGGGCGATCACCGGGGTTATGCTGCTCTGCGACCTCTTCCATATGAACATCGAGGAAGAGGATCTCGCCGCAGCGCTTGTCGCCGCAGGCGGACGGGTGGGCCATGTCCACTGGGCCGACTCCAACCGCCAGGCCGTCGGCCTCGGCCACACCGCCGTCGCACCCGTCGTCGCGGCGCTGCGTGCCATCCACTACGACCGGTTTCTCTCGGCCGAGGTGTTGCCGCTGCCGTCGGCCGAGGAGGCCGCCCGCCGCACGATCGCGAGCCTCCGCCAGCACGTCCTCGCCTGACCCCCCGGAGATCCCGCCATGCTCAACGGCCCCCTGCTCCACCCCGACATCCTCCGCATCCTCGCCACGTCGGGGCACCACTCGAAGGTCCTGATCGCCGACGGCAACTATCCCGCCGCCACCAAGCGGGGGCCCCGCGCCGAACTCGTGTCGCTCCAGCTGACGCCCGGCGTGCCGACGGTGGCGCAGGTCTTCGAGGCGGTGCTCGGCGCCGTGCGGATCGACGAGGTGTTCACGATGGGCGTCGACCGGACCGACTCCTACGCAGCGGCGACCCCCGGCGACCCGGCGGTGTGGGCCGAGTACCGGAGGATTCTCGCCGCGACGAAGTCGCCCTGCGAACTGGAGCCGATCGTGAAGTGGGACTTCTACAAGGCCGTCGCGTCGGAGGACCACGTGCTCACGATCCAGACGGCCGACACGAGCCCGTGGGCCAATCTGCTCTTGTCCCTCGGCTGCCGCACGTTCTGAAAGGATCCCATGCAGACACGCCCGCTCGGCACGACCGGTCTCGAGGTGCCCATCCTGGCCTTCGGCGCCAGTTCCCTCGGTCAGGAGTTTCGCGCCGTGACGCTCGACGAGGCGTTGGGGAGCGTGACGGCCGCCCTCGACTGCGGCCTGACGCTCATCGACACGAGCCCCTTCTACGGCCGCGGCATGAGCGAGGTGCTGCTCGGCATCGCGCTCAAGGGTGTGCCGCGGGATGACTATCTGCTCTGCTCGAAACTCGGCCGCTACACGCTCGAGCACTTCGACTTCTCGGCCCGCCGGGTCGCCGAGAGCGTCGACGTGTCGCTCCACAGGCTCGGCACCGACCACCTCGACATCATCCTCTGCCATGACATTGAGTTCGTGCCGATGCAGCAGATCGTCGATGAGACGCTGCCGGCGCTGCGGAGGATCCAGCAGAGCGGCAAGGTGCGGTCCATCGGATTCAGCGGCTATCCGCAGAAGATCTTTCGGTTCATCTGCGACCAGGCCGACGTCGACTGCGTGCTCAACTACAACCAGTACACGCTCCAGAACACCCGGTTCGCCGACGAGACGATCCCCTTCCTCGCGGCGAAGGGGATCGGCGTCATGAACGCCGGGCCCTTCAGCGCCCGGCTGCTCACCGACGCCCCCCTCCCCGCCTGGCTGAAGGAGCCGGAGGAGGTGAAGGCGGCGGCCCGACAGGCGGCCGAGCTCTGCCGCAGTCGGGGCACGCCGCTGGCGAAGCTCGCGCTGCAGTTCGCCCTCGCCAACCCCGCCATCGCCACGACCGTCGCCGGGAGTGCCAACCCGCGGAACATCCGCGACTGGGCGTCGTGGGCCGCCGAGCCGCTCGATCCAGAACTTCTCCGTGACGTGCAAGCCATCTTCGCGCCGGTCAAAAATCTCGGCCACCTCGAAGGCCTGGCCTGCAACAACTAAGAGCCGCATGCGCATCGACGCCCATCAACACTTTTGGAAGTATTCGGCCGTCGACTATCCGTGGATCGGAGCCGGCATGGAGCGGCTCGCGCGGGATTATCTGCCCGACGAACTCATGGCGGCCGCGGCTCCCGCCGGAATCGGCGGCTCGGTGGCGGTGCAGGCCCGGCAGTCGGTCGAGGAGAGCCGCTGGCTGCTCGCACTGGCCGAGGTCCACGCATCGATCCGCGGCGTCGTCGGCTGGGTCGACCTGCAGAGTGACGGCGTGCCTGCCGAGCTCGCCGAACTCGCGGCCCACGATCGGTTCGTGGGCGTCCGGCACGTCGTCCAGGACGAGCCCGACCCACGGTTTCTACTCGGCGACGAGTTTGTGCGCGGCCTGCGGCAGCTGCACCTGTTTGGGCTCACCTACGATCTGCTCCTCTTCCCGCACCAGCTGCCGGCCGCCGTGGAGCTCGCGGGCCTGCTGCCCGAGCAGCCGTTCGTGCTCGATCATCTCGCCAAGCCGCGCATCAAGGCGGGGGAAATCGAGTCGTGGCGGCGCGACATCAAAAACCTCGCCCGGCACAAGCATGTCTGCTGCAAGGTGTCGGGACTGGTGACGGAGGCCGACTGGAAGGGCTGGCAGCCGACCGACTTTATCCCCTACCTCGACGTCGCCCTGGAGGCGTTCGGGCCCGAGCGGCTCATGGTCGGCAGCGACTGGCCCGTCTGCCTCCTGGCCGGGGAATATGCGGCCGTGGCCGCGATCCCGCGGGAGTATTTCGCACGGCTTTCGGCGGGCGAACAGGAGGCGGTCTGGGGGGGCACGGCGGCACGGTTTTACGGGCTCGAGTGAGCGGGCCCTCGGCCCCTTGAGAAAGGAAAATACGATGCAGGCGCTGGTGCTCGAGAGGCCGAAGGAGCTGCGGTTCATCGACACGCCGGAGCCGGGGTCGCCCGGTCCTGGTGAGGCGGTCGTCCGCGTCCACGCCGTGGGCATTTGCGGCACCGATTACGGCGGCTATCTCGGCACGATGCCGTTCTTCAGCTACCCGCGGATTCCCGGCCACGAACTCGGCGTGGAGGTCGTCGCCGTGGGGCCGGGCGTGGTGAACGTGAAACCGGGCGACCGCTGCTGCGTCGAGCCCTACATCAACTGTCAGACGTGCCATTCCTGTGCCCGTGGGCTGACCAACTGCTGTGAGCATCACCAGACGCTCGGCGTCCACTGCGACGGCGGCCTGCGTCCGCTCTTCACCCTGCCCGCCCGCAAGCTCCACCTCTCGCCGCGACTCACGCACGAGCAGAACGCGCTGGTGGAGACGCTCGCGATCGGCTGCCATGCGATCGACCGCGGCGGTCCTGCGGCCACGGAGACGGTGCTCATCATCGGGGCGGGGCCGATCGGTCTCTCCGCCCTCGAGTTCGCCAAGGTGTCGGGTGCCCGGGTGATCGTGATGGATATGGCGGCCAAGCGGCTCGACTTCGTCCGCAACACGATGGGGGTCGCCGACACGCTCGTCGCCACCGGCGACGCCCGCGACGTGGAGGCGGTCGCGCGGCTCACGGAGGGCCGGATGGCCGAGGTGGTGGTCGATGCCACGGGCAGCGCGGCGAGCATGGCCCGGGCCCTCGAGTTCTCGAGTTTCGGGGGCCGGCTCGTCTACGTCGGGATCACGCAGGGCGACCTCGTGTTTCCGCACGCCCCGGTGATGCATCGCCGGGAGCTCACGCTCCTCGCCAGCCGCAACGCGCGGTCGCGGGACTTTGCCCGGATCATCGGGCTGATCGAGGACGGCACGATCGACACGCGGCCCTGGATCACGCACCGCATCCCCTTCGGCGACACGATCGCGGCGTTTCCGGAGTTGCTTGCTCCCGCCAGCGGCGTGATCAAGGCCGTGATCGGCATGCCGGCGTGAGGGCTGTCACGCCGGCATGCCACTCGGGAGATCAGCGGACGTCGATGAGTTCGACGAGGAAGTGGAGCGTCGCATCGGGTGGAATCACCGGCGGTGCGCCGCGGGGGCCGTAGCCGAGCTTGCTGGGGATGGTGAGCTCGATCATGCCACCTTCGCCGACGAGCTGCATGCCCTCGGTCCAGCCGGGGATCACCTGGTTGAGCGGAAAGTCGATCGACTCGCCCCGCTGGTACGAACTGTCGAACACCTTCCCGTTGTCGAGCCAGCCGTGGTAGTGCACCTGGACCTTGTTCGTAGCCTTCGGGCTGGCGCCCGTGCCCTTGCGGAGGATCCGGTACTGCAGGCCGCTGGCCGTCGTCTCGAAGGTCTTCGGGGCATCGGCGTCGAGCTTGCCGGCGCCGGCGGGCAGAGCGGGATGGGGAACTTCCTGGGCCACGATGGTCTCCGTTGTGAAGAGGGCGAGGGACATGAGGAGGATGCCGAATGCAATGCGCACGCCACGGACTCCTGGGGTGAAAAAATGCTTCCGCATCATACCCGCCCACCGCCTGCGGCATGGCCAGCCATGATCCGCTCGATCTCGTCGGGCTCGATCGGGACATGGCCGCTGAGATCGACCGGGCCGTTTTCGGTGACGAGGACGTCGTTTTCCAGCCGCACGGCGAGGCCTTCCTCGGGAATGTAGATGCCCGGCTCCACCGTCATCACCCAGCCGGCCGCCAGCGGGCCATCGACCGGGGCCATGTCGTGCACCCCCAGGCCGAGTGAGTGGCCCAGGCCGTGCATGAAATACTTCTTGCATGCCGGCTCGTCGGCCGAGTCGTGGGCTGCCCGCTCCGCGGTGACGAGCCCGAGCTTCACCAGTTCGCCGGTCATCTCGACCTGCGCCGCCCGCTTCCAGTCGCGGAGCCGGGTGCCGATGGTGGTGCGGGCGATCGACGACCGCAGCACGCGAAGCACCGCCTCGTAAACGGCCCGCTGCCGAGGCGTGAACCGGCCGTTCACCGGATAGGTCCGTGTCAGGTCGGAGGCGTAGTTGGCGTACGACGACCCCACGTCAACGAGCACGAGCTCGCCATCGCGGCAGGCCTGTTCGTTCTCGTGGTAATGGAGCACGCAGCCGCTTTTTCCCGACGCGATGATCGGCTCGTAGGCCATCCGACCGCGGCGGCGGACGAACTCCGCCGTGAGCTCCGCCTCGAGCTCGAACTCCATCACTCCCGGCCGGAGGGCGGCGAGCAACCGCCGTAGGCCGGCGTCCGTGATGTCGACGGCCTTGCGGATCAGAGCCACCTCGGCTGGCGTCTTCACCGCACGGAGTTGTCGCAGGAGCGGGGCGAGACGCTCGAAGCGGTGCAGCGGATAGCGGTGGATCAGCTGCCGCGCCAGCCGCACGTCGCGGCTCTCGACCTCGGTGGCCGTCCGCTCGTGCTCGTTGGCGTTGAGATAGACGGCATTGCTCGCGCAGAGCAGGGCGTGCATCGCCCCCGGTAGCTCCGTGAGCCAGCGGATCTTCGCGATCCCGGAGATCTGCCGCGCCTGCTCCTGGGTGAGCTTCGCACCCTCCCACGTGACGAGGTGCTCGCTTGGCTGCCGGAGGAAGAGCATCTCACGCTGGCCGGGGTCGACGGCCGAGGGCGCCAGCACGAGGACGCTCTCCTCCTGCTCGATGCCGCTGGCCCAGAAGAGATCGCTCGCCGGATGGATGCGGAGCGTGCCGTCGCCCGTCGTGGGCAGGATGTCGGCCGCGTGGAGCACGGCCAGACCACCCGGCGGCAGAAGCTGCACGAGCCGGCGGCGATTGGCGGTGAACAGGCCGGGATCGATCGGGGTATGCCGCATGGAGGGTTCCTGGGGATGGCAGGGCATTGTCGTGCTTTCACGGGCCGTCGCAAGGCACGCGAGCCATTACACTTGCCGGCAATCCCCACGTCTCTTTGGAGCACGGCCGCATGCCCGCCACCGAACCAATTCTCGTTGGCGGAACATGGAGGCCCGCGGACGCGAGCCGCACCTATCGGGCCATCGATCCCGCGACCGGCAGCCACCGCGAAGCCCTCTGGCCGGTGAGCCGGTGGAGCGACGTGGATGCAGCACTCGCCGCGGCGGTGGCCGCCGCGGCGGAACTTGCCCGCATGCCCGCGACGGCCATCGCAGACTTTCTTGGCCGCTACGCCGACCGGCTCGAGGCCAGGGCCGCCGAACTCGTGGCGGTCGCGCACGCCGAGACGGGGCTGGCCGTGCGGCCCCGGCTCGCGGAGGCCGAGATGCCGCGGACGCTCGACCAGCTGCGTCAGGCCGCCGCCGCCGCCCGGGAGGGCACCTGGCGGATGGCGATGATCGACACCGAGAAAAACATTCGGGCGGCGGCCTGCGGGCTCGGTCCTGTCGTGGTGTTTCCGCCAGCGAACTTTCCCTTTGCCTACGGCGCGATCACCGGCGGCGACTTCGCCGCGGCGATCGCCGCGGGCAACCCCGTGATCGCCAAGGCTCACGAGGGACATCCATCCGTCTCCCGGCTCGCGGCCGAGGAGGCCAAAGCAGCGCTGCACGACACCGGCCTGCCGGCGGCCACGGTGCAACTGCTCCACGGTCTCGAGCCCGCCGACGGCGAGCGGCTCGTCGCCGACCCGCGAGTCGGGGCGACCGGCTTCACCGGCAGCCAGGGGGCTGGCGAGAAACTCTTTCGCGCGGCAAGCGCCGCCGGCCGCGTGATCTGGGTGGAGATGGGGAGCATCAATCCGGTCGTGCTCCTGCCCGGAGCGCTGGCAACGCGCGGTGCCGCGATCGCCGACGAGCTCACGGCGAGCGTCACCGGTTCGGCCGGCCAGTTCTGCACGAAGCCAGGCGTCGTGTTTTTCGTGGACGACGCCGCGGGGCGGGGATTCGTCGAGGCGGTCGCCGGCCGATTCGCCGCGATCGGGCCGCAGGTTTTGCTGGGGCCGGTCGGCTGCGACCGGTTCGTGGCTGCGATCGAGAAGCTCGTGGCGGCGGGCGCGAGGCTCCTCGCGGGCTTGGCCGCGGCGGCGGGTTCGGCCCAGCACGCGCCGGTGCTGCTCGAGGTGACGGGCATGGAGCTCCTCGCCCGGCCCGAGGCGTTTCTCGTCGAGGCGTTCGGCAACGCCACGGTGCTCGTCGCCTGCGGTTCGCTCGACGAGCTCCGCCGCGCGGTCGGCTGCGTGCACGGTTCGCTGGGGGCGAGCCTCTACGTGGCAGAGGACGGCCGCGACGAAGCGGCGTGTGCGGCGTGTGCGCGACTCCTCATCGACCGCGCCGGCCGGGTCGTCGAAAATCGGATGCCGACCGGCCTCGGCGTGGTGCCGTCGATGCAGCACGGTGGCCCGTGGCCGTCGGCGGGGCCGCCCTTCTTCTCGGCGGTCGGCTTCCCGTGGACGATCCTGCGGTTTGCCCGACGAGTCTGCTTCGACGGCTGGTCGGAGCACCGCCTGCCCGAGATCGTCCGCGACGCTCCTCCCTCTGGCCGGCCGTGGCGCTACATCGACCGCGGCTGGACGCGGGGCTGATCCCAAGAGCGCATTCGACGTTGGTGGATCGCCTGACGGAGGCCCGAGTGGTGGGTCGGGGCTGCGCGTGCCCCACGAGCCGGACGTTCGCTTCGCCCATACGGCTGTCGCGCCGTCGCCGCCGTCGGCTCGGGGCTGCCCGTGCCCCGCGACGGGTTCTCGATTGTGTCGGTTGCTGGGGAAGCCCGGAGCGCGAGCGACGGGGATCGGGGTGGCACTTCGTGCAGCAAGGCGGAGCCGGTTGAGGTTGAGGACGCTACGGGAGTTGAAAGCGGAACTTTGGACACCTCCCCGACCGCTCCACATAACCCGAATGCGCTCTAGCCACCAGCGAAGGCGGTGCGAAGGCGACGCAGCGACTCGGCGAGTCGGTCGGTCGGGCAGGCGGTGTTGATGCGAATGAAACCTGGCGCTCCAAACTCACGGCCATCCGACGGCCCGAGGCCCGCCGCCTCGCACGCGGCCTGCGGGTCTTTGACACCCGTGCTGCGGCAATCGATCCATGCCAGGAAGGTTGCTGCAGCGGGAACGCACGACAGCCCCGGGATGGTCGCGACCGCCTCCTGCACGAGGCCGCGGTGCTGACGGAGAACCGTGATCAGACGCGTCCGCCAGGAATCGCCGTGGGTCCAGGCCGCCTCGGCCGCCGCGTAGCCGAGCGGATTGACCATTGGCACGAGTCCGCCGCCGGCAGCTCGCCAGCCGCGGCGGATATCGGGCTCCGGGACGATCGCCGCGGCGCAGCCGAGGCCGGCGAGGTTCCAGGTCTTCGACGGGGCCACGAGCGTGATCGCCGTTGCGGCCGCGGGATGGTCGAGGCTCGCAAAGGGAATATGACGCGTGCCCCCATGGTCTTCATCGAGGAGGAGATCCGACCAGATCTCGTCGCTCACCACGGTGAGTCCGTGACGGACGGCGAAGTCGGCAAGCTTGAGCAGGTCTGTCTGCTCGAAGACGGTGCCGGTCGGATTGTGCGGATGGCAGAGCCAGAAGATTTTGGAACGGGGCGACACGGCCGCCTCCAGCGCATCGAAGTCGATCCACCAGGCCTCGGGAGACTGTGCGAGCGGCACGCGGACGCACCGCCGGCCGGCGAGCGCCGGGAGCGTGAGAAACGGTGGATAGACCGGTGTGAACGTGAGGATCTCCTCGTCGGCCGCGGCGAACAGCCGAGCCGTGAGCGCAAGCCCCGTGACGACGCCGGGCGTGGCCACGATCCGAGCCGGATCGACGAGCCAGCCGTGGCGGCGCTCGAGGTGCGCGGCGAGCGCCGGGGCAAATCCCGGGGGCTCGTGCGTGTAGCCGAAGACACCATGATCGACGCGGTCGTGGAGCGCCGTGAGCACCTCGATTGGCGCCCGAAAATCCATGTCGGCGACCCACACCGGGAGCACGTCGCGGCCGACGTAGCGGTCCCATTTCTCCGCGCCCGTGCCGCGACGGTCGGGGCAGTCTGCAAACAGAGGATCGGGCACGGTCGGCATGGGGGGAGGTGTCCAAAGTTCCGCTTTCAACTCCCGTAGCGTCCTCAACCTCAACCGGCTCCGCCTTGCTGCACGAAGTGCCACCCCGATCCCCGTCGCTCGCGCTCCGGGCTTCCCCAGCAACCGACACAATCGAGAACCCGGAGGGGATGCCCGCAGCGAACGTCCGGCTCCCGGGGCACGGGCAGCCCCGACCCACCAATCGGGCCCCCGGCAGGCGATCCACCAAAGTCGGATCTATTTTATTGAGGTTTGAAGAGTGCCGTTACGCAGGTCCCATCGCTTCCGCTCCGGGCTTTTGGGGCTGACGCATGAACGGACTTTTCAATCATCAAGAGAGGTCCAAACTTTTTCAATACCGGTAGATCGCCGCCACGCCGCTCTCGGTGGGCATGGCGATGCGTGGCAGCGGCATGACCGTGCCGCCGTGGAGGAGCACCGTCTCGGCCAGGGCACCATACAGGTCTTCGGCTTCGAGCGGCCGGCCGCCCGAACGGGAGGGATCACGAGAGGCAGCACCGTCGAACGCGACCGCGCCGGTGGTGCGGTCGAAGCGGCCCGCTTCAAGCCGGTCGGCTTCGAACAGGAGGGTGGCCACCCGGCCGGCGACGGCGGCCCGACCCACGTCGGCGAGATCAGTGGCGGCCAGATCACGGTCGCGGGCGCGGGCGAAGTCGCAAAGTTCGCGGTCGACCCTGGCCTGCGCCGCGGCAACGAACACGGGCGTGACGGCGGCCGCGAGCTCGGCGTTGCTCATCAGATGGGGATCCTTGGCGACGTGGTCTTCGAGCAGCAGGTCATTCTTCGAGAGGCCGCGGAACGTCGCCGAGATCCGCGGTCCGGCCACGAGCACGAGTGGCAGGCCCGTCGGATGCGAGACCTGCTCACGGACCACCAGGTCGACGTGCCGCAGGAAGATCTCCGTGTCGGCGTCGATGTCGTCGTGCTTGGAGCCGGCGCCGCCGTGGACGGCGGTGGTGCCGGCCATGCCCGCCGGGCCCAGACCCCGCTCGACGCGGTGCGGCTGGAATGTCTCCTCGTCGATCACGTCGCCACGCACGAGCACCTCGGTCGGCTCGCGGCCGCGCAGCGAGACCACCTCCACCGGGTCGAGATGATCGATCGCGCCCCCCGTCGTGTCGTGCCAGAACGTGCCCTCGTAGACGCGGGCCTCGCGGCTGGTGAGCGCGAGCACATGGCAGTGCTCGAGGCTCAATGCGATCCGCACCAGTGGCATCAGGTGAAACCGGCCCGTCACCACCGCCAGCGGCTTCACGCTCCGCTGCAGGAGAAACACCTGCGCCTTGCCGTCGCTGGCGAGCACCGCGAGCCCGTCGCGGGTGTGCTGCCAAAACTGGGCGTCGCTGGCAAGCAGGTGGAAGGGCCGCACGAGTCGCTCGATCTCGTCCCGCGGATGCGACGCCGAGAGGGCCATCTCAAACCCGCCGACGAGATGCCGGAACGACGGCAGATCGACCGTGTTGTCGGGCACTTTGCGGTGGGTGGGGAGATAGAGCGACAGGCAGGGGGCGGGGTGCGGCGTGAGCAGCGACCGCACGGCCTCGAGCGAGAGCGTGTGTAGCGACACGACCATCGGCTCGGCGATGGAGACCATCCAAATCCTCCTGGGCCCGACCTTCGTCGGGCCGTGTGGCGACCTGGCATCCAAGAACTGCCGTGGACCATGACCGCCGTTGCGGTCTCGCTCCTGCGACGATGGTTCGCCGGCGGCGGGCAGCGGGCAAGCCGCCGCCAACGCCACGGGCTGCGGGCGACCGGACACCCCTTGGGGCTCGTCAGACAGCCTTCGGCGGTGGGGGCTGCTCGCGATACGATGTCGATGCTGGTGCCTCGGGCACTCCAAGCGCGTGCGGAGAAGGAAGGATGCAGGAAGACGCGGTCGGCATCGTGCTCGCGGGGGGACGCTCACGGCGGCTTGCGGCGCTCGGGCTCGGCCCCGCCGGCAAGGCGGCGCTCCTGGTCGGCGGCCAGACATGCCTCGAGCGGGTCTGCCGCGTGGTCGGCACGGTCGTGCCGCGGGTGATCGTGGTGGCGGCCGAGGGGCAGCCGCTGCCCGGTTTGCCGGACGACGTCGATGTCGACGTCGTCCGCGACGCGCGTCCCGCCGGTGGGCCGCTCGCCGCGCTCTTGGATGGCCTGCGGCAGGCGGTCGGTCATGAGCCGCCGCCCCGCTTTGCATTCGTGACCTCCTGCGATGCTCCGCTCCTCTCGGCCGCGGTCGTGCGGCTGCTTTTGGACCTGGCCCGTTCTTCGGCTGCCCGGGCCGTCGTGCCGGTCGTCGCTGGCCATCGGCAGGTGCTCGTGTCAACGCTGGCGTGCGACCTGCTCGGATCGATCGAGGCCGCGGTCGACGCGGGGGGCGGCGTGCGGGCCCTGCTCGACCGCCTCTCGACCGCGGAGCCTGCGGCGGTGCGGCTCGTCGCTGCGGAGGAGCTCGCGGCGGTCGACCCGGGGCTCGGGTCATTTTTCGACATCGACACGCCGGAAGACCTCGCGCGGCTCGAAGCCCTCGGATTCCCGTCTTCGCGGGGTTGAGTCGCCACTTCTATACTCCGCCCATGGCGAGGCGACACATCCGTCACGGCAGGGACGAGCGGCCGCGGCGGCGCTGGGGAGCTGTTGCGCTCATCGCCCTGGCGGTCGGCGGGGCTTCGTGGATCGCGCCGGCGGTGCTGGTGCGCACGCCGCTGCGGGATCGGCCGCTGGCCGCGGCCTTTGCCGGCATCGACGGCAGCATCACGAGCGCCGGCGCGACCTGGGGCTGGCTGGACGGCGTCGAGTATCGAGACGTCGTGCTCCGCGACCGCTCCGGCCGCGCTGCGGTGATCGTGCCCCGGATCGTGATCGACCGGGGGATCCTGCGGCTGGCGATCGACCGGTCGAACCTCGGCACGGTGCGGCTGATCGAGCCCGAGGCGCTCGTCGAGGTGCGCAGCGACGGTAGTTCTCTCGAAGACATTCTCGCCGCCTGGCTCGCATCGTCCGGCCGTGCGCCAGCCCTGGAACTCGAGGTCCTGGGGGCGACGGTGGAGCTGATCGATACCGTCCGCAGCGACGCCTGGCGGCTCACCGACGTGATCGCAGCGGGCACGCTCCGAGCCGACGGCCTGCTCTCGGGCTGGACCGCCGCGGGGCGACTGCGGCACTCCGACCGTCCGCACACCGCCTCTGCAGCAGCCGCGCCGACGACCGCGACCGCGGAGCCCGTGCGGCTCGACCGCTCGACGATCCCTACGGCGGCCGCAGCGGTGCTCGTGCGGGACGGCGGTTGGTCGCTCTCGTCGCCGGCCGTCGCGGCCGACGGCTCACGGACGGTGACGGTGGCCGCGCACAAGCTGCCGCTGGGAGCGTCGAGCGTCGTCGCCACGAGGTTTGGACTGTCGCACCTGCTCGACGGCATCGCCGACCTGCGGCTCGACGTCACCGACGACGCATCCGGACGGCACGTGCAGGGCGACGCGACGATCGACCAGTTGGCCGTCTGCGATTCGGTCGCCCTCGACGAGCGGTTCGCGATCGAACGCTGCACGATTCCGTTCGAGCTTTCACTCGAGCCGGGGCGGATCATGGTGCGACGGTTCGCCGCCACGTCGCCGATGTTTCACGCGGAGGCGTCGGGCGGCCTGCGGCTCCCGCGGAATGACGTCCGCCGCTGGGCCGAGGAACTCGTCGGCGAGGATTTCACGGTGGCGCTCGACGTCGATCTGGCAGCGGCATCGCGCGGCCTGCCGGGAGGTCTCATGGTGCGGCCCGATGTACGGGTGTCGGGGGGCAGTCTGCGGTTCGCCGCCACGGCCCGGGCCGACGGCGACGATCGGCTCCTCGAGGTGCGGGCCACCGCCCGCGACCTCGCGGCCGTCCAGGGAATCGCGCAGGCCACCCGTGAGGCGTCCGACAAAGCGACGGACCAGACAGCCGGGGACGCGTCGGCCGCCGCGGCTGGCGAGCCACCGGCCGCCCGCGAACGGCAGCTCTCCTGGCCCGAGCCCTTCACCGCGTGGCTCAAGGGCCGCCGGGTCCCCGGCCGCGATGAGCGGCTGCGGATCGAGGAGGCGCGGCTCGTCTCCAAGGCCGTGGAGGTATCGGCCGCCGGCACGCCTGCCGCGCTCGCCGTGCAGTGGACGGCCGACATCGGTGGACTCGTCGGCGAACTGACGGAGCTGCTCGACCTGGGCACGGCGACCGCGACGGGCCGCTCCCGCGGGCGGATCGACATCGGCGGTGACCCCGGCACCAGCAGTCGGTCGATGAAGGTCTCGGCGAGCGTGGCGGAACTCGAGCTCGCCCTCCCGGGCCGGCCGGTGTGGCGGGACGCCGACATCACGCTCGAGATGGAGGGCACCGGCAGCATGACGTCGGCTGTGGCCGCGATCGAGCAGGCGCGGGGCGTGCTCACCTGTGGCGACGACAGGCTCGAGGCATCCGTTTCCGGCGGGGTGCTCGTCGATGGTTGGTCGCTGCTCGGTTTCGGCACGGCGGCGAACGTGCCATGCGTCCGTCCGGCGGCGAACGCCGAGAGCGTCACCGCCGAGTGTTCGCTCACCGGCGATCTGGACACGTGGCATCCGCGACTGGCGGTGGTCGTACCCCCCTTGGCGGATCCGGGGCTCGAACTCTCGGGCAAGGTCGC
Organism: Planctomycetia bacterium; assembly: GCA_021414115.1. Lineage (GTDB taxonomy): Bacteria > Planctomycetota > Planctomycetia > Pirellulales > UBA1268 > QWPN01. The sequence continues at coordinate 5,074 of JAIOPD010000103.1, read as the reverse complement.
GGCCGCTGCCGCGGTGTCGCCCCAAGGGGACGCATGGCAGTGGAAGCGGGCCGGCGGCGAGATCGAGAAGTTCACCGCCCGCTGGCAGGGCCGCGAGATCAGCGAACCGCGGGTGGTGGTCACGGCGGCCGGACGCCTGCAGGCCAGGACAGGGCAGGTCGACATCACGTCGGGTGAGATCCTGACGGCGACGGTGTCATTGCGAACCGGCGGGCTCTCCTGGATGCCGGGTACGACTGGCGGTGTCGTCGATCGCCTGCGGGGACGGCTCCAGTGGCAGGCCGACGTGGGCCGTATCGAGCCCTGGTTTCTACCGGCGACCGTGGCGGCCAGTCTGCCGACCGCGGGCCGCGCGTGGGGCACGCTCGAGATCGTCGACACCCAGGCCGGCACCAACGTCCTCTTCGAGTCGACGGGCAGCCAGTTGTCACTCTCGTCCGCCGGCGGCGGAGTCGCGCGGCCGATGTGGAGCGAGCCGCGGCTCGCGCTGGCTGTCGAAGTGACGCGGCCGCTGGGCGGCCGGGGAGTGCCGCTCGACGAGGTACGGATCGATCGCATCGCTCTCGAGTCATCGACACTCGCCATGGCCGCCAAGGGCCGCGTCGGGGAGTGGTCGACCAGGCGGATCGTCGAGCTTGACGGCACCGCGGCCTACGACTGGACGCAGATCTCGCGGCTGCTCATGCCGCTGACGGGCGGCCGCGTGCGTTTGGCCGGCTCGGGGGGGCGGCCTTTCTCGCTGCGTGGGCCGCTGGGGAGCGAGCCGCGTCCGGCGGGATCGACAGCAGCTGCTGCCCCGGTCGACACCACCGCCGCGCTCCCCCTGCCCGAGAACTGGCTGGCGGCCACCCGCGGGAGCGAGAGCGAGCGGGTGCTGACGGCACGGATGAGCCGATCGACGACGGCGACCTCGGTGCCGACGACCGACGAGCGGCTGTTGGGGTTGGCGATCGACACCTCGGCAACCTGGACCGCCGGCAATATCGACGGCTTCGCGCTCTCGTCGGGCGAGGTGGCGATCCGGCTCCTCGAGGGTCAGCTCGCCTTCGGACCGTTCGATCTGCCCGCGGCCGGCGGCCGGCTCCGCGGCGCGCCCTGGATCCGGCTGGTGCCGTGGCCCGGTGAACTGGTCGTGCCGCCGGGGCGGATCGCCGAGAGCATCCAGCTCTCCGGGCCGCTCTGCGAGCGGTTCGTGAAGTGGCTCTCCCCCGTGCTCGGCCATTCGACGCACGCCGCGGGGGCCGCGAGCATCGATCTCGCCGGGGCGCGGCTGCCGCTCGGCGACGCCTTCGGTGGTGAGCTCGCGGGGCAGGTGGTGTTTGAGAACCTCGAGGTCACCTCCTCCCCGACCGTCCAGCCGCTGGTCAACCTGATCGTGAAGCTGCAGAGCGTCATCGATCCGCGGTTTGCCTTCGGCGACAAGGCGGTGTTGATGCGGGTGCGGCCTGATCCCGTTCGCGTTCGACTGGCCGGCCGGCGGCTCGCCCACGAAGGCCTCGTGATGGATGCGGGGCAGCTCGTGGTGCGGTCGCAGGGGAGCGTGGCCGAGGATGGCCAGCTCGACATGCAGGTGGAGGTGGCGTTTCGGGGCGACCTCGTCGGCCAGACACCGGTGATCGGACAGTTGTTCCGCACGCCGCTGTTGATTCCGCTCAAAGGCACCGTGCACAAGCCGCAGTTCGACGCCCGGTCGATCGACCTGATCCTGGGCCGCATCGTGGAGAACACGGCGCAGGCCGTGCTCGGTGACGGGATCGGCCGCGGGCTCGAGGCGCTCTTCGGCAAGCCGGAGCCCTCGGCAGCGCCGGCCGCGTCACCAGCCGGAGAGCAGCCATCGCTCACGCTTCCTGGGGCGGCCGCGCCCCGGTGAACCGCCGCGCCATGCGAGAGTGCGGCGCCGAATCGCGCCTCAGCCGCCGGTCGACCGCGGCGACGAGCCGCTCGAGCCGCCGTCGATAGGAGAAGTGCTCGACCTCGAGGCTGTGCCGCGGGGAGTCGACGTAGCGGATCGGCGACGCGGGGGCCGGCCGCCGCCTTGCCGCGTAGAGCCAGGCGGCCGCCCGCGGACTCACCCGCGCCGCCGTCGCCATGCGGGCCACGAGTTTTGCCTGCAGGTCGGTGAGCCCCCACTGGCCGCTGTCGGGCTGGATGAGCCCGACCACCGCGATGTCGTCGCGGTCGTACGAGAGGAGGTTCATGAACAGCCGGGGCGTGGCGGCGGCCGTGGCGCCGCCCAGGAGCGTGGCGTCGATGAACGGCAGCGTGGTCTCATACCCCGTGGCACAGATGACGACGTCGAACGACTCCCGCGTGCCGTCCCGAAACACCGCGACCTTCCCGTCAAAGGCCGCCACGTCGCCCGCGTGCCGGATGGCACCGGCGGCGACGAGCGAAAGCAACTCGGCGTTGATCACCGGATGGGTCTCGTAGAGCCGGTGGTCGGGTCGGGGCAGGCCATGCCGCCAGGGCAGGCCCACGGTGCGGTCGATCATCCGCAGGCTCACCAGCCGCCGCAGCCAGAGCGGTGCGCCGAGTGCGAGCAGCCGCTCGCCCCGCAGATCGGCTGCGCGGCCGTAGATTTCCCGTGGCACAACGAAATAGCCGCGGCGGGTCGAGTGCACCGTCAGCGCGGCATGCCGCGCAGCCTCGACCGCGATGTCGGAGCCCGAGTTGCCCCCGCCGATCACCAGCACGCGGCGACCGGCGAGCGGCACCGGCCGCGTGGGCGATTTGTAGTCGGCCGCGTGGAGGAAGTCGCCCGTGAAGCGTCCCGGGATCCCCGGCCACCGGGGCACGTGGTTGTGGCCACTGGCGATCACGACGCCGGCGTAGCGGCGGACCTCCGCCCCGGCGACGCGCACGTCCCAGCCCTCACCGGGACCGCCCACCGGCACGATCCGCTCGACCGCGGTGCGGAAGCGAATGTGGCGATTGAGATCGAACGCCTGCGCATAGCTCCGCAGGTAGTCGAGGCACTGCCGGTGGTCGGGATAGGGAGGATAGTCCTGCGGCATCGGAAAGTCGGTGAACGCGGTGAGCGTCTTCGAACTGATGAGCCGCGTCGACTCGAACACCCGGGAGGTCGCCGCGCCGAAGTACCAGTTGCCGCCGGTGCCGTCTTCCCGCTCCAGACACTCGGCATCGAGGCCCGCCGCGCGGAGCTGCCTGAGGGCGGCGAGCCCCGAGGGGCCGGCGCCGATCACGCACCAGCGCGGCAGCTCAGGAGTGTGTGGCGATGAGGGCATCGGCGAGGGTTTCCAGGTTGGCTTCCGTATGCAGCCACGAGAGGCTCACGCGGACGAGGCTCTTGCCACGCGGCACGCTGGGCGGGCGGATCGCCGGTGCGAAAAAGCCACGGTCGGCCAGCTCCGCCGAAAGCGCCACGGCCGCTGCGGCTGCCCCGGCGATGATCGGCACGATCTGGGCCTCCGCGCCGCCGATCTCGAGGCCGGCGGCCGCGAGCCGGCCGCGGAACACGGCCGCCCGCTCGAGCAGCTCCCGGCGGCGGTGCGACTCCGTGGCGAAGAGGTCGATCGCCCGCGTGGCGGCGGCGGCGACGGCCGGCGGGTGCGCGGTCGAGAAGATCCAGCCCCGCGCCGTGTGCCGCAGCCAGCGGATGAGCTCGGCGTGGCCCGCGACGAAGCCGCCCGCCGCTCCCACGGCCTTCGAGAGCGTGCCGGTGCGGATGGCGACGCCGTCGCCGCAGCCCGCGGCCTCGACCAGGCCGCTGCCCCGCGGCCCAAACACACCGGTGGCATGCGCCTCGTCGATCAAGAGCATCGCCGTGTGCCGGCGGGCGAGATCAGCGAGATCGGCCAGCGGCGCGATCGTGCCATCCATCGAAAACAGTGAATCGCTGACGATCAGCCGCCGCCGGCCGGCGGACCCGGCCAAGAGCGCGTCGAGCGCCGCCATGTCGCGATGCGGATAGACCGCCACCTCGGCCCGCGAGAGCCGGCAGCCGTCGATGATGCTCGCGTGGTTGCGCTCGTCGCTGGCGATGACATCACCGGGGCCCACGAGGGCCGCGATCGTGGCGGAGTTGGCGGCGAAGCCGCTGGGAAACGTGAGTGCTGCCGGCACGTCGAGCAGCCCGGCGATCGCTCCCTCGAGCCGGTCATGCGCCCGTGAATGGCCGCTCACCAGCGGGCTCGCCCCCGCACCGAAGCCCTCGGCGCACGCGGCCTTCGACGCGGCCTTCGTCAGGCGAACATCGCCGGCATACCCCAGATAGTCGTTCGATCCGAAGTTGAGGAGCGAGCGGCCGTCGAGGATCACCTCGCTCCCCTGGCGACCGTCGCGCACGCGGTGCGGTCGCTCAAGACCCTCGGCGGCCAGCCGCTCGAGATCGGCGGCAAGCCACTCGAGCGCCGCAGGCAGCGGCGCGTTGTTCACGTGGGAATCGCGCGGGGAAGTCTCGATGCGGCAGAACATTCGACCATTATGCCCTGGGGGCGGGCCGCTTCGCCGCGAGGGCCGCGATCGTGCGGAACTCGGCCGCCGTGACCGGATGCACCGAGAGCCGGCTGCCGCGCCGCAAGAGCTCCATGCCGGCCAAGGCCCGCACGCCGCGAAGTTCGTCGAGCGGAATCTCCCGGGGAAAGATCTCGACGAGCCGCACGTCGACCATCGACCACAAGGGATTGGCGGGCGACGCCTTGGGGTCGTGGTAATCGCTCTGCGGATCCCAGGCGGCGGGATCGGGATAGGCCTCGCGGACGATCTCGACGACGCCGGCGACGGCCGACGGATCGGCGTTGGAATGATAGAAGAGCGCGCGATCACCCTGCTTCATCGCCCGCAGGAAGTTTCGCGCCTGGTAGTTGCGGACACCTTCCCAGTGGGTCGTCTTCCGCTTCGCCTGGGCGAGGTCGTGGATCGAAAAGACGTCGGGCTCGCTCTTGATCAGCCAGTGCTGCATGGGTCTCGCTCACCTGCCGGGGCCACCGCCCACAGTCTAGAGCGCATCCGACTTTGGTCTATCGCCAGATGGGGGCCCGAGTGGCGGGTCGGGGCACGGGCAGCCCCTCGCGGGTACTCGAAGGCCGGGGAAGCCCGGAGCGCGAGCGACGGG
>JAIOPD010000012.1 GCA_021414115.1 Planctomycetia bacterium | reverse complement strand
CGCACCTTCTCGACGATTCGGAGAAACTTCGAGACTTCGGTAGCGCTCACCGTGGCCTTCGTCTCGCAGAGGATGACGACCGGTCGGCCGTCGATCGTGCCACGCACCACCACGTCGAACTCCCGCTGGCCGCCGTCGGCGGTGGCGATCTCTTCCGGCCCCGACGACGTCGTGCTGAGCCGCCAGTATTTCTCCAGTAGCTCGGGCACGAGATCGCAGGCGAAGTCTTCGAGGTTTGCACCCACGGCGTTGGAGAGCCCGCCGACCTGCTTGGCGAGGTTGCCCATCTGCTTGGTGAGGTCGGTCACCTGCTTGGCGAGGTCGGTGATCGATCCCTGCATTTCCCGCTGGGATTCCAGCATCGTGCTTTGCGTGTGGGCCAGCTCATCGACCCGCATCTCCGTCCGTTTTTGTGCCTCGGCCAGTTCCTTCACGACGGTGGTGAGTTCGTGGAAGTCGGACCTTGTCACGAGTTCGGCGTGCGTTTCCATAAACACATGTGCCAGAAGGTCGGCCTGGGGTTCGGGGAACTCACGCAGGAGACGGACGCGAATGTCAGGAACGCTCACCATGGATTTTACCCTTCGCGAGGAAAGAGGACACTCCCGAGATAGTGTACATGCGTGCGCGTCTTTTGCAACCGCCGGGAATATGCCTCCGCCCCGCCCGCGCATCAGGAAACCCCAAGCGCCAGCGCGGGGAATACGCCCTCCACCCCAACCCGCTCACCGCCCTACCGCTGCCCTCGCATCAGGAAGCCCCAAGCGCCAGCGCGGGGTATACGCCCTCCAACCCGCTCAGCGCCCCGCCGCCTCGATCTCCGCGGCGATCGCGTCCCACAACTTGATCCGGGATTCGAGGCAGCCCCGGGCCATGCGCGAGGCCTCGGCCCACGTGGCCGTATCGTCGCCGCAGAGCCGGGCCACGATGCGGCGGCAGGTCGGCGCGTGCTTCTCGTCGTCGGCCTCGATGTGGCGGTCGAGGTAGTAGCGAAACCGGTGCCAGGCGGGATCGCGGTCGGCAAGCGACGAGACGAGGCCGCGAAACATGTCGGGGATGACGTCTTCGCGGCCGTAGGTGAAGGCGGCGACGATGCCGGGCGTGGAGCCCGAGTCGATCACCGCAAACGACTCCCGCACAAACTCGGCGGCGGCGGGGGGCGCACCGCACGATGCAAGGGCCTGGGGCAGCGGGCTGCCGCTCGAGAGCATGGCGAGGAGCCGCTCGATCGGGCCGGTGTCGGCCCCGGCCTTTCGCATGCCGTCGAGGTAGAGTTCGAAGTGCGACGCCGAGCCGCCTTCGGGCAGTTCGTCCGATTCCTCATCGAGCACGATCTCGTTGACGAGCCGTCGGGCCTCGGGATCGGGGGTGGGCACCCACGGCACGCTGGTGCAGGTGAGCCGCTGCTGCATCGCCTTCAGGAGGCTCTGGAAATCCCAGACAGCGAAGACGTGGCTCTCCATGAACTGCCGCAGCCGCGCGGCGGAATCGACGAGGCCGTAGATGCGGTGCCGCACGAGCCGCTCCCGGGCATCACCGAGGTCGATGGAGGCGGGCGAACCGGCGGGCCGGGAAGGAGCGAGGGTGGTGGGCATGGCTACTACCGAAGGAGGGCTGGGGCGGATCCATCGCTGACAACGGATTTATAGACGATCCCTCTGACGTGGCGAGGATGCCACTTGCCCGCCGGTACAAGCAATATGGACGCTCCCGCATGAATCGCTAGTTAAAATCCCTAGCCGACCTGCCGTAGATGCGCTGACCAGCCGCAACGCTGTCTTTACCCAATCAAGCGTAGTTTCTCACCCGAAACCAAGACCGCAGCCAGTTATGCCGCGATCGAAAAGCCGGGCTTGCCAACCATGCGATGCCCAAAAAACAAAGGCACTATTTGAAATCACCTTCGCTAAGAAGAGGTAATGTAGTTCCGGTACTGGTCGTATATTCACTGTTGGATGTGAGCAACTGTGAATAAACGTTGCCACTCACTGAGTCCTTCAAAAACTGGATATGACCGTCACAAAACGTAGCCATCGCGCCGCCAGGGTGATTTGAACTCGGATACCGAAACACTCCATTACTACCAGTGTTTATCACCTTCGTAGCCGTCGGCCCCCCGACGTAAACGATGCCTGGTGAGGTTATCGCGGTGAGCCCTTGGTAAGAACCGGAGACTGTTGACGTCACATTCCACATAGCGGGAGCCGTGACGTTTGCACCGCAGCGCTCCGAAAAGAGCACGGTAGTTGCCGTGCCATCCCCCGAGCCAACGAAATCGATTCCGATTTTAGTCACGGTCGAATCAAACATGACACCGTCGCCTTTCGGGGCATTCGTTCCATAGCCGCAATTTCCCGCGTAGGCAAGAACGGGCGACGTCATCGAGTCTGGTGGCGACGACGGGCAGTTGAACAAATCGATATAAATAGACGCCGAGCCGGTAGCTTTGATCGATTGGTCAATATCTCGACGCTCGATATTCGGCATAAGCATCACGGGCCAAGCGTAGTAGTTTGTGCCTGAGGAATTGAGCGGAAATGCATTTTTCCAACCGGGCACGAAGCCCCGCTGGTTATCAAATGTCAAGACAGCCTTACCGAGCTGAGCCAAGTTGTTTGAGCACGTGTTTCGACGCCCGGCCTCCCGCGCACTTTGCACAGCCGGAAGAAGAAGCCCCATGAGCGTGGCAATGATGGAGATCACCACGAGTAGTTCGACAAGCGTAAACGCGTTTTGGCTGCCGCGGATGCCGGAGTAAGGTCTCATCGAAAATCTCCTTGAACTGACAGTGAGTACGATTTCCATGATGTCAACAGAACTGGTGTCTCAAGCAACAGAGAAAACGAGAGAACACCGGTTAGAAGACCTTGCCCAAATCGAATTATCGGATGAAGCACAGAAGTTGTCCAGTGGTTTGACCTCGGGCTAGCTCTTGTTCCCGTACGATCATTGCACGAACGTCTGTCGGACCGTCATTTGGCGGACCTGCCTGCTCGACGGCTCGTAGCAGCGAATCCGAACCTCGATGCCCCGCAATGGAAGCGGATACGGAGGCGACGTCTCCAGTTCGCCGGGTGCCTCCCCAACCGCTGTGTAAACGCCATCGCGATTGAGGTCAATCGGCGGCTCGTCAACGAAGCCATTTTCGTCATCATCCAGACCGTTCGACCCCTGATCGATGCCAAACGCGCCGTAGGGTGCGTCTTCGTCGTAGCCGTTGGTCTCGTAATGGGTGCTCCAGGAATCCCAGACTCGCGGTGTAGTAACGCTTCCGACAAGCTGGCTCTTTGCCGCGCCGAAGAAGGCGAATCGTGGAGCAATGCCCGCGGGATAGGTGAAGCCGGTCGTCATCCCGTTTCCTAAGTCGACATAACAGCCGTTTGCCACAACGTTTGATGGAATAAAGCCGGGGTCTCCGGGAACTGTGGCCACGGTGCTGTTGGGATTCACACCGACGGGGCCTGCTGGATCGAACACGCGGACGTCGAAGCCTATCACGTTGGCGAGCACCACGTCCTCGCTGACCCGACTCGATCCGTTGGCGAGATCAAACGCAAGCCCGTCCGGCGGCGGCGTCGCCTGGTGGGCGACACCTGGGCCCACGAACGGGTAAGGGAATCCGCTGCCGTTGGATACTCCCCCCATGTTGTGCATGAACCGCGACTCGCGTCGCGTGAGGTCGGCGAGCGTGTTAGGGAGATAGACCGCGCCGTTGAACCGAGCGGAAAGATCAAAACTATCGTAGAAGCTTGTCCTCGTTGGGTACGTGGCCTGAAGGGCCATGTTTTCGTCGGAGCCGGTTCCGTTGTAAAAAGGTAGCGCTCCCACGTATCCCATGACCAGTAACTGTCGCCTGTAGAGCGTGAAAGTGGTCGGGCTGGCGGTAGCTATTGCGCCTGCGGCGTTCCGCGTGGGCCTCAGGAACCAGGCCACTTCCGCCACTGGACTTTCGATGCGGGCACTTCGAAACTTCCCAAGGAATGCGGTGTCGACGTTTCGTGTCGTGAACAGCAGCACGTCGTCCGTGTCGCCGAGAACACGGTCTTCCCGCGATCCCGGCCCCGCAGCAGTGCCCCACTTATCAAAGGACATAGTGCCACTGGTGACCGGATCGAAGTAAATAAACTGATCATTGTTAGGCCCCTCGATCACCTCGAAATAGCCTTCGTCGTCCTGAGGACTCAGCGGCGGATTGGTGCGAGCAGTGACGCCGTCGAGATCCCCTCTAAGCCGCCAGGCGACGCTTCGCATCCGGCCGTCGAGTTCGATCACCGATCGACTATCGGAGATTGCCGTGCCGAACACGGAGAAGATTTGTGCGATCGCACCCATGAGCAATAGTGTGGCTGCAGTTGCCACCAACATCTCTACGAGCGTCATGCCGCGGCGGGTCATTCGATGATCCTCCGCAGAAGGACCGCGTCCCAAACGTTGTGGTCTTTACCGGCCTCGTGGGCAACCGGAATCGACCGGTCGATGATGTAGAAGCCACGGTGATACTTGACAGTGTCTGGATCGCCCGCCACCGACTCGCGGAGCGTAATCCAGACCGCGAAGACGTTAGATCGGATCGTCGTAGTGTTTGCCAACCGGGTGGCGGTGTAAATGGACTGCGCAGGATTAAAGGCCGTGCCCGATGACAGAGCGGCGTTAGCGTCGCTCGCGACGGTGGTACTGGTTCCGGACAGCGCGAGGAGAGCCGCCGTGGTCGTCGCAGGCGCTGTCTCGAAATTCGCCGCTGCTCGACTTCTAATCGGATCGGGCGTGGTCGAGCTCGGCTGCACGAGCGGCCCGGCTACAACCGCGTTCCAGACATCATCCGCAGTCACCGTGTTGAGATTCACGCGGCCCGGCTCCCGGAATGACGAGAGTTGATTCACTTTAGTCGTCTCCCGAAAGATTCCGGCAGTTTCCAATCGGGTCAGGCCCGCGCCGGCCGTCACGGTCTCGTGAATACCAGCGAACCGGGTCGGCACATGCACGGCATCGAAGAGGAACGGCGAGGGCAGTTTCGTGGTCGCGATCGATGGCTTTACATATTGAGTGAGCATGGCCAGAGAATCGTCGGAAGGTACAAAGAGCAACTCCGCGGCGCTCACAAACGGTCGATTAGGCCACGTGTACCAAACGGCGTTGTTCGGCTGCGCACTTGCTTTGAGGCCTTCTAGACGCGGCCCGTCCTTCAACCCGTTAACGGTTTCGGCTGTGGTTACCACGGCAGAGGTCGCAGAAGTTAAGGCCTTCCACATCGTGCCGCCCGCGTTGCGACTGAGTGTCGTGGCGATTCCGCTAACTGGGACCTTGCCGGTGACCGGATCCTTCATTCGGTTGACGACTTCGATTGGAGCCTGGTCGACGACACGGTAAATGGGCACGGTCGTTCCTGTCGTAGCGGTTCCGGAGGTCGCCGCTGCCGAAGTGCCTGTCGTCCAAGCGGACTGATTTTTGGAAGGGGAAACCTCGATAGCGGGATCTGTGAGCCGCTCGAGATAGACTGTCGCTAATCGTGGCTGAGTTCCCGACGCTATTGGAAGCGGGCCGGGAGTCCTGAACGTGCCACCCTGATCGATCGTCACGGAGCCGCTTGCGGTAATCACGGCATTGATGCTGTTGCTCCCCTGGATGCAGAGCCATGAATCGACAGCAAGCTTTGGTGTAGCGGCCGCGTTTGTTACCGCGGATGAGCTCAGTTCGCCTGTGGTGCCGCTCGTAACGTCGAGTCGCACGATCGAAGAAGCGCCGTTGGATCCCGTAATCCGAAGCCGCCAGACCGGATAGGTGGATGTCGCTGTTCCCGGACCCGATTTTTTTCCCAAATCGAGAAGGTTGGTTGGATTGGTCGTGCTCTCATCAAGCGCGGGATCGATCGGTTCCGCCGGCGTCGATGTGCCGGAGGAAAATGCTCGGGCGTTCCAAGGCCTGTGCAGCATAATAAAAAGTTCACCCTTAGCGTTATCCTCCCAGGCGCTCGTCGCTGCGATCAGCAACTCGGGGCGCTCTGCGCCCCAGAGGAGTTTCCGATCCTGCTCCCCATCCGTTCGAGCATTATTGTCTACCTGCCATCCATCGAAAGGATTCTCGTCGTACTCGAATGGCGTCATCGTCGAGTCGGCATCGCGAAACTCCACGACATTTGCAGCCCATTGCGCATAGGTCGCCGCTTGCGTCGAGGACGGTGCAGAACTCGGATGAAGCAAGGCACAGACGAGCGTGTAAAGATCCTTGAAGTAGGCTTGGCGTTGGACGTAGTAGGGGTGAGTCGGGTCGTAATCCGCCGGTTTTGCTGACGTAACCGGCCGGTTCAGGTCAAACCGCTCCCCGCGAGCAACCTCGCCGCCGATCGCGCCAGTCACAGCTGATGTGCCGGACACCCGAGCAGTCGTGCCGCTTACCTTCTGGAGCCATTCGGAGAGATTCTTTGCCGCGGTGCCCGTGATCATCGTCGTGTCCCAGCTGTCGGTCGTGATTCGCAGCCGAGCCTCCTCCGCGACGGAGCCTAACACCGCGGCGAGCCGCAGCGGGAGCTTCGTCGAATCGATGTCATAGGGTCGTAGTACAGCTTCGAGCTCCGAGACCATAAAGACGTTGTCGTAGACGGGCATGAACCCGCTGGTATTCGGATCTCCCATCCAGCCGTTGCGGGCTGCGTGGCTGTCCAGCCGGAGTTCGTAGGGATCGTCAGTGGTCTCCCCGGCACCCCATTCCGGTTTGGCAAAGATGAGCTGCGGCGCGACGCCTTGGCCGGTTGGCCCGACCATCGTAGTCTTCATGCGGCCGTGTAAGTCTGGAGGAGAGTTGTAGACGGCGCGAGGCAGTCCGCCGCCTGATCCCGTCGCCGCCCAGTTGAAGTTGGCTGCTCCTGTCCACCAAAGACTCGGTATCCCCATACCGTCGGCCTCGTTGACTTGGCCGCCGGGCCCGCTGTTAGCGGGCGGCGCACGCATGTCGTTTATCCTGCTGACGAGATCGTCGAGCCCAGCTTGTCCCGGGAGTGATGGGCCGGGTGCGACTGGAGTGGTCGTGGGAAGTGTTGAGGTGCCGGATGCAAGAGTGGGCCAACCGACTCGTTCGCCATACCGCCCCTGAAGCGACTGGAGTCTCGGCGAGATTACCGACTCAGAAAACCGGCTACCAGCGGGCCGCCGGCCGATGAGCGAGGTCCCGGTGACGCCAGTCATTAGCCAAATCGTCGGGGTTTCACCTGGCTGCAGCCGCTGGGTTGCGTAGCTGCCGTTGCCCGTCTGGGGAAAAAGAGCGTCGGCATTCACCTCGGCTGGCCCGTAGCCGGAACCCATCGGTACGTCCGTGAAGTTGGTTCCCGTCGCCGCCAGGCTCGCGGATGTTGGCCAGCCTGAATGCGGAGGGTTCGTCAGGTAGAGGCTCCGCGTGAGCGATCCGTGAGCGTTGACGTTGAATCGGGCGTCGAGATCCATAATCAAAACGGCCGCGGCCAGTTCGATCGTGCCGCTTCCTACCGTGAAGCCGGGAAACCCGAATTTGAGAAACAGGCTGTCATTCCAGCCGTCATTATCATTGTCCGCGGCATCAGGAATTCCGTTCGTGGTGCCGCTAAGAAGCGAAGAACTGGAAAGGTAAGAGGGTTTCGAGACGGTTGATGATGCGATGAGGTTGCCTGATGTGAGCGGTTTGACATTGGCAAGAAAAGGATTTTGCGCATGATCGAAGCCGTCCCAGGCCTCGTTGATGACGGCGCCGCTGACGGTGTCGCTGCTCTGGCCGTCGAACTCCCGGCCGTTAATCAAGACGCGGCATGGTGCAGTTGGCGCTTGAATGGCGGCCCACGATGAGGCCGCGTCGAGCAAGAGCGAGAAAGGGCCGCCGGGATTGCCCGTGCCAGAGAGGATCCGGTGCGTCGTGACATCGCCTCCGTCGGACACAAAGGAAAGCACCCGCCCTTGAAGAGTGAACGCGGCAGAAGTGGCCGAAGCGACCATAACGGTCGCTTGAATTAACGGCGGTTGGTAGGTGATGCTCGTGGCCGTTCCAGAGAGCGTGTTGCCACGGCCGTATTTGTCTTCCAGGAGCGATTCGAATGAAAATGAACTAATGGAAGGCTGGATCACCATCGGGGCGGTGCCGCCGCGGACAACCTGCAGAAACGCCGCGTCGAGCAGTTCCGCATGCGGGATGCGGACGCTATCGGACTGCATGATGAGCCGGTTATAGGCCCGCGCCGTCTCTCGCGAACGGGTCGAGACGACGAGATAGGCGGTGCCCAGCAAAAGAAAGAGCGTAAGCATACTGAGCACGACAAGCAGCAGCACGCCACGGCGGCTTTCGTCGGATCGTCGCCGCTCGTGATGGGTCGAGTTCATCGGAAGTCGCCTTTGCCAACGGGACGAACTCCTGCCAGCGTTCGTCCGACACTGCGCACTTCGAGTCATCATCGAGAATAGGGTCCCGGCCCTTCGAGGGTCACCGTTCGATCCGCCATCCCAACGGAATCGACGAGTATCTGTATCGGTATCGGGACGGCGCTCTCGCTGGGCGCTGCACCCGAGAACGTCACGTAGACGACGGGAGTAGATGGATTGGAATCATTGACAGACGCCATCGCCACTTGGCAGAAGCAGGAGTCTGGGGGTGCTGATTGATCGTACACAACCGTACCTGGGCGGACGATTTCGTTGATCCGGCGGCCAGTCGGCACGGCGAAGGTGATTACGCCTCCCCTGCCCTCATAGGTGCCGGTGACGAACGGATTGGCCAGATCGCGACCGTGAAACACTACGACCGTCAGCTTTGCGAGGGCCCCTGCCGCGAGCGGCGCGCCCCCCCCCGCGCGGGCCAGCGCAATAAGGCTAGTCGTGCGGCCTTGAAAGGCCCGCGTGCCCTCGCTGAACTTGTTGACGGGCGGCTCATCGGCCGTGGTCGGGAGTTCATAGATCAGGTCGTCGCGGCCCTGCGTGACGAGCGCCGATACCTGGGGCGCCGCCGTGGCGGATGAGCCAGAGGCGCCAAACACTCCCTGATTCTTGAGCGAGGCAGCGGCGGGCCAGGGGCCAGCGACCACCGCGGGATCGAATACGACCAAAGAACTAGTGGCCGATGAGCTCACGAAAGAATGAGGCCGCGCATAGCCAAAGCTGACCGCGTCGGAGAGAACGTTTGCCGCAAGAAGTGCGGCCCGATCGAGCATCACCGCCCGGCCGGCCTCCGATTTTCCGGCTGGGACGAGCGATATCACGCTCGTCAGGCCAACAGCAAGGATGCCGATCGATATCAGCACCTCAAGGAGCGAGATGCCGTGCCGGGAATGGGCGGAGGCGCGGGTCATGACGTTAGCGAGCCCCAGTCGTTATTTCTGAGCGAATAAATGCCTGGGAGGCGTCGACCCCGGCAGCACTGGGAACGCACTCTGCCGACTTGCAGATACCCGACTGAGGGTCGACCAAAATCCAGTATGAGTCGGCGTACTGCCAGTTCGCTCCGAGCGTGTCATCGGTTGGATTACTTACCGCCGATTGCCCGGCACGGTCCGACTTACCAACGAGAAGCATGAGCGGGCCTTGAGGCGTGATACGTGTATTCCCCTGCACGATCTGCCGAAGGCGACCGGAAGCATCGAAGAGAACGGTCAGCGACTGACCGACGGCCGCCGACCCAAAGTTGCTGAATGCGGATGACGATCCGTGACCCGACCAGAAGAGATCAACGCACCGCCCGTCGGCCATTGTAAACGGCGACCCGGCTTGACTTGGCTGTCGTAAGATCTCAAAGGAATGACCTACCGACTCCGCCGGCCAGGGTGTGTTGAGGGGGTTTTGCCCTGCCATCTCCTCGTTGCCCGACTGACTACGCACGCTGCATGTAGCTGCGCCCGTCGAGAGTTCGAACCAAGGTCCGTGACCATCGAAACGAATGAGATCGCCCGCGAGCACTCCGGCGCTAGTAGGCGACCCTCCCTGGAATGACAACTGTCGCGGGGCAGCACCAGCCCCGCTCGCCGTCAGGGTAACGGACGCATTGAAGCTGTCGCCACGGTATGCGAGGGGCACGTCAGCGAGGAAAAGGTCGATGGCAAAGGCCGCATTGGTAGTCGCAGGCTTCAGGGTAAATCCCGCCCATTCCGTTCGGCCGATCGCCCGCGACTGGGCCTTAGCGATGAAGGATGTCAATGACCGAACTGCCTCACGACTCCGCCTATCATCGGCCGTGTTGGCGATGTTCGGCAGGACGGCTACAGCAAGAAGGCCGAGTATACTCACCACGACGAGCAACTCGACGAGCGTCATGCCGGCGCGGAGTTTTGATATGGCAACCATGAAAGGAATCACTTCTTGATCAGATCGTGGTTGGTAACGTTGTCCCGAGCGGCGGCTGGGTCGGCGATCGATCCGGACAGAGTCAAAGAGACGCTTGTACCCGTAATTGAGAGTAGGTTTTTCGCGTACCACCCCCCCGACACTGCCGTACCCGATGACACGACACCCCCGTAAGTTGGACCGCCGGAAATGAGCGGATCGTCAGGCCCCGGGGAAAAAATCAATGGCGTGAGGCCGTAGTCACCGCTAATTTTCATCGGATCCATCGGATCTGGATTTTCCGAAGCATTGAGAACTTGAACCGGCGAGGCGAACCCAGCTGGCCACCGGACGAACGCGATCGGACGGCCCCACCCGTCCCAAAACTCGGGCGCGCCATTGGAATCAAGATCGCCGACTTCATCGTTGCGAAACACCTCAGACGCATCAGGATTGAACCCGCCACGCATCACGATCAGGGCGAGGCACTCAGCGCTCTCGTACCTGGTGAAATCGGCAGTGCCCGTGTTCATGAGAGCCGTTCTGACAGCAGCAAACTGACGAACCGGTGCCGTGACGGCCCACGGCTTTGAAGAAGCAATTGCAGTGAGCGAGCCTGTCCCGCCTGTCGTCAACACGTCAGCCCACTGGTCGGGCATTTCCAACGCCTGAAGCAATCGTAAATTTTGAAGCCTGGAGCTCGCGAGTTCTCTCGTGGTGGTCCCGCCAACACGCACTCGGCGCGACAGATATGACTCATATTGCGGCATCACGATCTCATGTATTTTGCGGATCGTGCTTCGCGTCTTGTCGATCTTTGCCCGCTGCCGAGCGCCCGCTAAGCCGGCGAGGGTTAGCGCGGCAAGCATCGAGATGATGACAAGCACCACCATCAACTCAACGAGCGTGAAACCGAGACCTGGCGTTTTGCGTCGGTGAAAACCTGTGGAAGATCGCATGGTTCGGCAGGCCAGTTATTGCAGGCTGTCCGTGTACTCCTTCCGCGTGCCCTTCCAAAAGTTGGAAAGGTCGTCGTCCGTTCCCCAGGTTTCGTCTTGACCCGCGCATAAGATTTGGAACGTGTCGGGGTTGAAGAACGTAGTACTGCTTTTCAGCACCTGAACCTGGGCTGTATATGACTGGGAAGCGAAACTGTGCGTCACGTTCGTAGCCGTTCCGGAAATCGTGCCGTACGTTCCTGAAACCACGTAGATATAAGGGCTACCGGGCTTGCCGGGCATCGCGTACGCACCGGACTGTGCATCTACCCGGCTCACGTCAAAGTCAAAGAGTTTCTGTCTTTGCTTTGTCGGCATAAGCGGGCTTGTCGGATTGGTTGTGTATCCAAGCAGCCAAAATGCCAATGCGTTTCCTGCCGAGAGGGTCGTTCCTGTCGCTACGAGTTGAGCGTTCACATTTGCCGAGGGCAAGCGGGGGAACAACCGCAGGAGGTGCCGACCCGCAGGCGATGCGGTGCTTAAGACAGCGTCCGCGCTCGGCGGGAATGAGCCGTACTCATTTTTGTAGTTCATCATGGCCATGTGGAGCATGTCGATCTCTGCCTTGACCGCTGCATTGCGGGCGGAGTTGCGGGCCCGCATCACGGCGGGCGTCACAAGTGCGGCCAGGATGGCGATGATGAGGACCACCGCAAGCAACTCCACGAGCGTGAAGCCGCTACGGTGTGCAGTCGTGAGCATATGGCGAGTTTGTCGCACGTTGGCGGTCGGCATCAAATGGTTTCTCATGACAGATCCTGGATCAGTTTGATCAGCGGCATGAAGAGGGCGATCACGATGAAGCCCACCGCACCGCCGAGGAAGATGATGAGCAGCGGTTCCATCAGGCTCGTCAGGCTCTCGGTGAGCACCGCCACCTCCTCGTCGTAGGTGTCGGCCACCTTGTAGAGCATCGTGTCGAGCTCGCCCGACTCCTCGCCCACGTCCACCATGTTGACCACGAGATCGTCCACGACGGTCTTCTTGTAGCGGGTGAGATACATGAGCACGCCGATCACCGGAGCGAAGAACGCCCAGAAGAGCAGCGCCACCACGTTGAACGGCGGGATGGCGTAGATCTTCAGCGGCTTGGAGATCGACTCGCCGTCGCGGATCGAGTCGGACACCTTCGAGAAGAGCCGCTCGAACATCATGTTGCCCGAGGTCTCCTTCGTGATGTTGAGAGCCTCGAGGATCGGCACACCGCTGGAGAGCAGCGTGCCCAGCGTGCGGGCGCTGCGAGAGAGGATGTTTTTCTCGACGAGCTGGCCGAAGATCGGCATCTTGAGCGTAAAGAGGTCCCAGCCGAAGCGGCCGTAGGGAATGAGCTTGATCGCCTTGATGATCAGGTTGATGCCGAACGGGATCGCCGGGATCAGATACCAGTAGTTCGACACCCAGTTGGAGATGTCGATCAGAACCTGCGTCATCGGCGGCAGGGTGCTGCCGAAGTCGTCGAAGATCTTTTTGAACTGGGGAACGATCTTCAGCATGATGAAGGTGAGGATGCCGACGGCGACGCACACCACCACGATCGGGTAGACGAGCGCGCCTTTCACCTTCCGCTTGAGCGACTCGCTCCGCTCCATGAATTCCGCAAGCCTGCGGAGAATCACCTCGAGCGCACCACCCGCCTCGCCGGCCCGGATCATGTTGCAATACAGCCGGTCAAACGCCTTGGGGCTCTTCGACATCGCCTCGGAGAGCGTCGAGCCGCCCTCGATCTCGTCGCAGACGTCGAGGAGCGAGTTTTTCAGTCGGCCCGGCTTCTGCATCTCGGCCAGGACCTTGAGACTGCGGAGAATCGGCAGGCCGGCGTCCTGGAGAATCGAGAGTTGGCGAGTGAAGAGCGTGAGGTCTTTGCCCTTCACCTTCCCCATCGCGAAGGTTCGGCCCGGCTTCTTGCCACCACCGGAAGACGCCTTGCCGGCCTTCGCCCGCTGCGCCTTCAGCTTCGTGACCATGTAGCCCATCGAGCGGATCGTGGCCTGGGCCTCGGCCTCGGTCGCCGCGTCTACGGTGTCGCGGATTTCCTTGCCGGTGGCCGCGTCGATGGCTTCGAACATGTAGGTGGGCATGGTCACGCATCCAGAATGGTTTCGCGGATCACTTCGTCGGCCGTCGTCAGCCCGCCGAAGATGCCCTCCATGCCCGAGTCACGGAGGGTCACCATGCCATTGCGGCGGGCGGCCTCACGCAGCTCCTCGGTGGAGGCGTTGCGCATGATCATATCCCGCATTTCATCGTTCATGATCAGGAGCTCGTAGATGCCGAGCCGGCCCTTGTAGCCGGTGCGGTTGCACTTGTCACAGCCCTTGCCGCGGAAGAACTTCTTGCCGACGGCCTGGTCGGTGGTCAGCTCGAGGTCGGCCAGCACGTCGGCTCCGGGAACGATTTCTTCGCGGCAGCCCGTGCAGATCCGCCGCACGAGCCGCTGAGCGAGGATCGCCTCGACCGTGGCCGTGATCAGAAACGGCGGCACTCCCATGTCGCGGAGCCGCGTGACCGTGGAAGGGGCGTCGTTGGTGTGGAGCGTCGAAAACACCATGTGGCCGGTGAGCGACGCCTGCACCGCGATTTCGGCCGTCTCCACGTCGCGAATCTCGCCCACGAGGATCCGGTCGGGATCCTGGCGGAGGATCGAGCGAAGGCAGGCGGCGAAGGTGTTGCCGATGTCGGCGTCGATCGGCACCTGCACGATGCCGTCGATGTCGTATTCGACCGGGTCTTCGGTCGTGATCAGCTTGTCTTCGATGTCGTTGAGTTCGGAGAGGGCCGAGTAGAGCGTGGTCGTCTTGCCGGAGCCCGTCGGACCGGTGACCAGCACGATGCCGTTGGGCCGCTTGATCACCTCGCGGAACTTCCGCAGCATCGTCGCCTCCATCCCGATTTTCTCGAGATTGAGGGAGACCACGCCGCGGTCGAGCACCCGCATCACCACGCTCTCGCCGAACAGCGTCGGCAGGACGCTCACGCGGAGATCGACCGGGTGGCCGCCCACCGTAAGCTCGATGCGGCCGTCCTGCGGCAGCCGGCGCTCGGCGATGTCGAGGTTGGCCATCACCTTGATGCGGGTGGTGATCGCGAAGGCGAGATGCTTGGGTGGCGGCACCATCTCCTGGAGCACGCCGTCGGCCTTGAGGCGGATGCGAAACTCCGTCTCGAAGGGCTCGAAGTGGATGTCGCTGGCGCCGTCGCGAATGGCGAGGAGGAGCACCATGTTGAGCAGCTTCCGCACCGGGGCGCTCTCGGCGAGCGCCTCGACGCTCGTGAGGTCGGTCACGCCCTCCTTGCCGGCGGCGGCCGCGGCGGCGGCGAGGGCATCGTCGGCCTCGAGATCTTCGACGAGCGACTCCACGCTCTCATTTTCCGAGGAGAAGAGCTTCTCGATCGTCTTGGTGATCTCGGGCTCGGTCGCCACGCAGACGTGGATGTCGTAGCCGAGAAGCGTGCGGAGCTCGTCGGCGATCTGGAACTTCTGCGGCTCGGCCGAGGCGATGGTGAGCCGGTCGCCCGAAAGCTCGAGCGGCACCACCCGGTAGAGCTGGGCCATCGGCTCGCTGATGAGGCGGACCACCTCGGGCGGAATCGGCCGATCGTAGAGCGTGACGAACGTGGTGCCCCACTGTTCGGCCAACGCCTCGCCGAGCTGCTCGTCGGTGTAAAAGCCGAGGGTCACTCCGATCTTGCCGAGGAGCTCGCCCCCGCGGTTCGACTGTTCCTCGAGCAGCGTCTCGAGCTGCTGCTCGTCGACGAGGCCGAGGTCGAGGAGGATCTGTCCGATGCGCTTGAGAGCCATGGCCTATTTCTCTCCGTCCTTGCCGCCCTTGCGGGCCACCGTTTCCTCGTCGTCGAAAATGCCCTGCTTGGCGTTGGCGATCCGCTTGGCGAGCTCGTCGAGGTTTTGGGCCTTGGCGAGCACGTCTTCCTCGGTGACCTTTTTCTCGTTCCAGAGGCGGAAGAGGTCGTCGTCGAGCAGTTTCATGCCGAGCTTCGCCCCCGTCTGGATCGCCGAGTTGATCCGGAAGGTCTTGTTTTCGCGGATCAGGTTGCCGATGGCGGGCGTGACCACGAGCACCTCGTAGGCAGCACAGCGGCCGCCGCCGATCTTCGGCAGGAGCGTCTGCGAGACCACGCCGAGGATCGCGGTCGAGAGCTGCGTGCGGACCTGCTCCTGCTGGTTGGTCGGAAACGCGTCGATGATGCGGTTGACCGTGCCCTGGGCGCCCGTCGTGTGGAGCGTGCCGAAGACCACGTGGCCCGTCTCGGCGGCCGAAATCGCCGCCTCGATCGTCTCGAGGTCGCGAAGCTCGCCCACGAGGATCACGTCGGGATCCTGCCGCAGGGCGCGGCGGAGCGCCTCGGAGAAGCTCGGCACGTCGGTGCCGATCTCCCGCTGGTTGACCGTGCTCTTCTGCGAGTAGTGATAAAACTCGATCGGATCTTCGATCGTGATGATGTGGTGGTCGTAGTTTTTATTGATGAAGTCGATCAGCGAGGCGAGCGTGGTGCTCTTGCCAGAGCCCGTCGGGCCGGTGACGAGGAACAGCCCGCGGGGACGGGTGGCGAGCTTCTTGCAGACCTCGGGCACGCCGAGCTGCTCGGGCGTGAGCAGCCTGTTGGGAATCTGCCGCAGCACCATCGCGACGCTGCCACGCTGCTTGAACACGCTCACGCGAAACCGGGCCAGATCCTTGAAGGCGAAGCCGAAGTCACAGCCCCCCTTCTCCGCCAGTTCGGCCTGGCAACGCTCCGGCGTGATCGCCTTCATCAGGCCGTTGGTATCGTCCGGGGTGAGCACTTTCGTGGGCTGCGGCTTCATGTGGCCGTCGACGCGAAACACCGGCGGCAGGCCGGACGTGATGTGGATGTCGCTGACGCCGTTCTTCACGGCCGCCGTGAGCAGCTTGTCGATCTGGATCGTGCCGACGGCGGCCTGTGGCATCGCGTAGGCGTCTTCGGCCGCTCCGCCTGCCTCCGCCGCGGGCGGTGCGTCGCGCTGCACGTCGAGCTCGAGCGGCATCTCGTTCGAAACTACGGGAGCCGCCTCCTGGCCGGGCCTCAGGACCAGCACCTTCGTGCCCTGCACGTCGAGCAGCGCGCCTGCGCAGTCACCGTGCGTGGCGGTGAACACGAACTTCGCCGGATCGGAGCCCGGCGGCATGATGGCGGCGGCGAAGCCCGCGACGTCTTCGGCGGTGAGCGGCTTGCTCTTGAGGGGCCGCAGCTGGCCGTCGATCCGCAGCATGGGCGCGGCGTTGCCCGAGAGGCGGATCTCCGTCGCCCCATTATCGAAGGCCAGTTGCAGCAGTTTTTCGAGCTGCTGGGCCTGCGCGGAACTTCCTGCGGTGGCGGTCATGGATACGTCCCCAAGTGGATGGGCTCGGCGGGCGATGGAACGCCTTCGAAGCTTCCTCCAAAGGCACCTCTATTCTGACCGGAAACACGTTGCCGGAACAGTTGCCTGGCCGCGGAAACGGCGAAGCGGGAAGGGGGCGAGAATAGAGAGGCGAGCCCGGTCACGGGAAGCGTTTCTTGAAGCGCCGAACCGTAGCCCCTGACGGACGTCGGCGTCTTGTCTCGATATTATGCGCAGGATCGGCAGAAAAGTCTCCCCCGGGCCAGAAAATCCCGGCGCGCGAGGTGGACGCGGGGCGTCGAGTGCCCCGGGAAGCCCGGAGCGCGAGCGACGGGTATACGGGTGGCATCGAGGCACGGCCGGGAGGCGCCTCGGACGCCGATTTTAGGGCGACGCGTATACCCCGCGCTCGCGCTTGGGGCTTCCCGACGGCGGACGGCGGACGGCGGCGGTGGCCGGGAGGCGGCGTCGGATCGACGCGCCGGCGGCGGGGGCCTATTCGGCTTTTTTCGACACGCGGAAGACTTCGTCGAGCGTCGTGATCCCGCGGAGGGCTTTCTGGATGCCGTCGTCGAACATCACCTTCATCCCGCTGCCCACGGCCGCCCGGCGGATTTCCTGGGTGGCCGCCCCCTGGAAGGCGAGCTCGCGGATCTTGTTGTTCATCACCATCAGCTCGAAAATGCCCAACCGGCCCTTGTAGCCCGACTTCGTGCAATGGGCGCAGCCGCGGCCCTTCATGAAGGTCGCCCCCTTGAGCATCTCCGGGGTGATCCCCGCCGCCTCGATCTGGGTGTCGAGCGGCTGAAAGGGCTGCTTGCACTTCGGACAGTTGACGCGGACGAGCCGCTGCGCGAGCACCGCGATCACGCTCGACGCCACGAGATAGGCCGGCACGCCCATGTCGATCATCCGCGTGATGGCGCCGGGAGCGTCGTTGGTGTGGAGCGTCGAAAACACAAGATGCCCCGTGAGCGAGGCCTGGATGCCCATCTGCGCCGTCTCGGTGTCGCGCATCTCGCCCACGAGGATCACGTTGGGCGCCTGCCGCAGCATGGCTCGAATGACCCGCGCGAAGTCGAGGCCGATCTGGTGCTTGATCTCCACCTGGTTGATGCCGGCGAGGTAATACTCGACCGGATCCTCGGCGGTGATGATCTTCGTGTCGGGGCGATTGAGCTCGTTGAGCGAGGCGTAGAGCGTGGTCGTCTTGCCCGAGCCCGTGGGGCCCGTCACGAGAATGATCCCGTTGGGCCGGCGGATCAGGTTCTTGAACTGGCGAAACTCGTTCTCGGCGAGCCCCAGCTGCCGGATGCCGACCTTGATGTTGTCCTTGTCGAGGATCCGCATCACCACCGACTGGCCGTGGTTGGTCGGCAACACGCTCACGCGAAGGTCGTAGTCTTTGCCGTCGGCGGTGAGCTTGATACGGCCGTCCTGCGGCCGACGCCGCTCGGCGATGTCGAGCTTGGAGAGGATCTTGATGCGCGACAGGATCGCGCCCAGGAGCCGGCGGGGCGGGTTGTCGCGCTCCACCAACCGGCCGTCGATGCGGTAGCGGATCCGGACGCGGTCTTCGAAGGGCTCGATGTGGATGTCGCTGGCACGCAACTGCACCGCCTCGGTGATCACGAGGTTGACGAGCTTCACCACCGGCGCGTCGGAGGTCTCTTCCTGGGCGGCCGCGGCCTGCTGCTCGACCGCCGTCTCGGTGAAGTCGATCGCGGTGTCGGTGAACTCCTGAAGCATCGAGTCGGCGCTCTCGCCGTCGGACAGGCCGTAGTGGCGGTTGATCGCCTCCACGATCTGCTCGCGGACGGCCAGGGCCATCTCGATGTCGCGATTGAGGATGAACCGCAGCTTCTCCTGCGCGTCCATGTCGGTGGGATCGCAGGTGGCGATGCGGAGCGAGCCGCCCGACTCCGACAGCGGGAAGATCGTGTTTTCGCGGGCCACGCTCTCGGGCAGCAGGTCGATCACCTCCTCGGGCACCGCGATGTCGGCGAGGTTGACGAACTTGAGGCGATGGGCCTTGGCGAGGGCCTTCATCACCTTCTCACCGGGCGCGTAACCGAGCCGGACCACCTCGTCGTGCACCTGCTTGCCCGAGGTGCCGGCGATCCGGACGGCCTCCGCGAGCTGCTCGGCGGATACGATCCCTTCGGCGACGAGAATCTGGGGGAACGCGTTGGACATGCGGTGGGGCAGACGGTGAGGGATGAGGAGGCTTGGTGGCGGCGGGACGGTCAGGTGGCGGGCTGTTCGAGAAACGTGTCGGAGTGCTCGTAGCCGGGGGCGCAGGTGCAGAGAAAGACGAGCTCGCCCGGGCCCGTGTTGCGGATGGTGTGTCGAACGCCGGGCGGGATGGCGATCGCGTCGCCGGGGCGGACCGGCCGCGTCTCGTCGGCGAGCGTCATGTCGGCCGTGCCGGTGAGAATGTAGTAGATCTCCTCGGTCACGGCGTGATGGTGGGGCACCGTGGCGCATCCGGCGGCGAGGCGGGCCTCGGCCAGGCTCTGCTGGCGGATCGAGGAGTTGCGGTGGGCGAGCAGCTCGCGGATCGTCGAGCCGTCGACGGTGGTGAACGGCACCGCGTCTTGCTGGTTGACGATGTCCATCGGCATGGCTGCTGTGTTCGCCTCCCCGTCACAAACCACTCGACCGATCATGAGGGCTTCCGCGGCCGCTCCACGGACCATACTCTGCGACCCAAGATACCAAACGGCGCCGGAACCGAAACGTGTCGCCATCCGACCAAGCCCCCCCTGACCAAGCCCACGACCACGGCTCCGGCTGGCGCGTGTGGCTCATGATCGGCGGCCTGGGCTTCGGCGGGCCGGCAGGACAGGTGGCCCTGCTGCACCGGGAACTCGTGGAGCGGCGGCGGTGGCTCGGCGAGGAAGAGTTTCTCGCGGCCATGCGGCTCTGCATGCTCCTGCCGGGGCCAGAGGCGCAGCAGCTCGCGACCTACGCGGGCTGGCGACGCGGCGGCATTCCCGGCGGCCTGCTCGCGGGCACGCTCTTCGTGCTCCCGGGGGCGGCGCTCGTGACCGCGCTGGCGTGGGCGCATGCGGCGGGCGAGTCGCTGCCGCTGGTGGCGGCCGCCTTCGCGGGCACGCGGCCGGCCGTCGTGGCGCTCGTGGCCCTCGCGGCCTGGAGGATCGGACGCAAGTCGCTCACCTCGCCTGGGGCGCTCGCGATCGCGGCGGCGGCTTTGGCGGCGCTGGCAGGGGGCCTGCCCTTTCCGCTCGTCGTGGTCGTGGCGGGCGCGGTCGGGGCGGCGATGCCCTTCCCGGATTACGCCAGGGGTGGATTGCATGCGGCGGCGACACTTGCCGCCGACTCCAGCGACGGGATCCGCGGAACGTCCACCGTCCGGCAGGCGGTGATGATTGCGGCGGCGGCCATCGGGGTGTGGTGCGCCGCCTATGCCGTGGTGTGGCTCGCTCAGGCGGCCGGCGGCCGTGGCCGCGACATTGCCACGCTCTTCACCGAGACCACGCTCATGTCGCTCGGCGGTGCTTATGCCGTGGTGCCCTGGGCCCTCGAGGAATCGGTGACCCGCGGCTGGCTCGAGCCCGACGAACGCTTCGATGCACTGGCGATGGGCGAGGCGACACCGGGGCCGCTGATCCTTGTGGTGACGTTCATCGGGTTTCTCGCCGGCTGGCGGACGGGGCCGGGGCAGTCGCTCAGCGGCGGGCTCGAGGGGGCGGCGATCGCCACGCTCTTTGCGTTCATCCCGTCGTTTGCAATGGTGCTGCCGCTGGCCCCGTTCGTGTCGCGCATTCGCCCCGGATCGTGGCTGGCGCGGGCGATGACAGGGATCGGGGCAGCCGTCGTGGCGGCGATCCTCCTGCTCGCATTCGGCCTCGCGCGGGCCGCCTGGCTGCCCGAGGGCGTGCCGGCGGCGCTGCCGATCATCGTGACCATCGTCAGCGGGATCGCGCTTGTTCGCGGCTGGGCCTCGACGCCGCTCGTGGTGATCGCGGCCGCGGTGATCGGCATGGTGGTCCACCTGCTCGGCGCTCGCTAGGCCATCCGGTAGAGATAGAGCACGGCCGGCGGAATCGGCCGACGCTCCCACGCCTCCGCGTCGGGGAGCGCCGCCCCGTCAAACTCGGTGTCGGCCTCGACCACGATCGTGCTGCGGGGCGGGGCGGCGAGCCGCAGGCTGTCGATAAGTCCGAGCAAGTCGCCACGGCGTTCGTGGCCCTCGGCAAAAAACGCCCAGGGGGGCGAGACGAAGACGATCCAGTGCAGGTCGCGCGACAGCTCCGGCATCCGTTTGCCCCAGAGGAGCACGTCTCCCGAACGGATGTCACAGTGTGCCTCGACGTCGAGCCCCTTGGCCGACCGCCGCAGGACATCGGCCGTGGGAAAATGACGCTCCACGAAGACCGCGCGGGTGGCGCCGCGACTGAGGGCCTCGAAGCCCAGGGCGCCGGTGCCGGCAAAGAGATCGATCGCCAGGGCCCCGCGGACGTCGGTGCCCAGGAGGTCGAAGAGCGACTCCCGAACGCGGTCTTTCATGGGCCGCGTACGGCCATCGGGCTGGTGGGCGAGCCGCCGGTGGCGGAGTTCGCCGCCGATGATTCGTGGGGCGCTGGCGGCCTCTTCGGGGGGCGGCTGCGGGCCGCCGCCGGGCGTCTGGTGGCGATCGGGGCGGCGGGTGGGGCGGCGTGCGGGACGGGGCATGGGCGTGTTTCCAGCGGACAATCGTGGGATGCTATGGTACCCGGGATCAGGAGGCATCAATCGCATGGAAGCAATCCGATACGTGGTGGCGGTAGCCGTGGTGACGGCAGCCTGTGGAATGGGCGGCGTGGCCGCGGCCGCGACCGATCCGGCTGCGGCGAAGGCCGAGTTCGACGCGGCGAGCAAGGAGATGAAAGACCTGGTCGCCGAACTCACGGTGCTTCAGGCCCAATACCATCAGCCCAAGGCTGACAAGGCGGCCGTCGAGGCCAAGTTCAAGGAGTCGGCAACGAAGGCCCAAGCGGCGAGCAAACGGCTCGAGGCAGCCGCGATGGCGCTCGCGATCGCCGACCCCAAGAGCGTCGAGGCGCGGCAGATCAGTGGAGCGGCCGTGGCCGCGGCCGTGCGCGCCGACGCTCCCGAGATCGCTCTGGAGAAGGCGGTCGAACTCGACGCGGCCGGCGTGGCCGATGCCGACACCTACGGAGCCGCCGCCGCCGCGGCACTCACGCTCTCGCGGCTCGACGAAGCCACGGCGTGGGCGGCGAAGGCCAAGGCTGCCGGGGCGCGGAAAGATCGCCTCCTGGAACTCGAGGAAGCGATCGAACGAGAGCGGCCGAAGGTCGAGACCGAGATGGCGAAGCGCAAGGCGGAGACGGAGGCCGACGACCTGCCCCGCGTGAAGATCTCGACCAGCGTGGGCGATATCGTCGTCGAACTCTTCGAGAACGAGGCCCCCAACGCCGTGGCCAACTTCGTGAACCTCGTCGAAAAAAAGTATTACGATGGCACGCCGTTTCATCGTGTGATCGCGGGCTTTATGGCCCAGGGTGGCGATCCGACCGGCACCGGCGGAGGTGGACCGGGCTACACGATCGCCTGCGAGGTCGATGCTCCGGGGGCCCGCAAGCATTTCCGCGGCACGCTCTCGATGGCCCATGCCGGCCCCGACACGGGCGGATCGCAGTTTTTCCTGACCTTCCGGCCGACGGAGCACCTCGACGGCAAACATACGGTGTTTGGCCGTGTGATCGAGGGTTTCGACGTGCTGTCGAAGATCATGCGCACCACCGACGACCAGGGGCGGACGGTCGCGGGCGTGCCGCCGGATAGAATCATCAAGGCGGAGGTGCTGCGAAAGCGCGACCATCCGTATGTCCCCAAGACGCAGCCGGACACGCGGGCCCGGCCGCCTGAGTGACCCGGCACGTTGCCACGGAGGCCACCATGAAGCGAGTTTTATCGAAGCACACCCGCGCGGCAGCGGTCGTTGCCATGGTCACGATTGCCGTCGCCATGCCCCACATTCACGGAGCGCCACCGATGCCCGCCGATTTTCCTCACGAAAATACACCGCCGGAAAACCCCGCCCTCGCCGGACGGGTGTCGGACGACGACATCCCGCAGACCGATGCCGAGTGGCGCAAGCGGCTCACTCCGCTGCAGTATGAGATCACCCGCAAGAAGGCGACCGAACGGGCCTTCACCGGCAAATACACCGACACCAAGACCCCCGGCACCTACCGCTGCGTCTGCTGCGGGGAACCGCTCTTTGCCTCCGGCGAGAAGTTTCACAGCGGCTGCGGCTGGCCGAGTTTTTTCGCGCCGATCGACGGCGTGAAGGGCAAGGCGGTCGCGGAGCACGACGACCGCACGCACTTCATGGTGCGCACGGAGGTGACCTGCCGCCGGTGCGGCGCCCACCTCGGCCACGTGTTCGAAGACGGCCCGCCGCCGACGGGCCTGCGGTATTGCATCAACTCCGGCGCCATCACGCTCGACGAGAAGCGCGACGAGAAGCCCGACGATAAAAAAGCGGCCGGGAAGTAGGCACCCGCGGCATGGGCGGCATCAGGGATGAATGGCGACGCTTTCGGCAGCGGCGGCTCGCGCCGCTGTTCCGCTGGCGTGAGCCGGTGCGGCCGGCGGCCACGCCCGCGGTGCAGGCGGGCTTTGCCGACGAGACGACCGCTCTCGATCCGCTGCTCATCGCGCTTCTGCGATCGGAACTGCGGCGGCGGGCAGCCTTCGGCGTGCCGGCGGCCGACCGCGACGCCCTCCGTCGCCTCGCCACATCCGGTGCCGAACCGGGGATGATCGACCAGTTCGTGACCGCGATGCTCGACATGCCCGATCCCGCCCGTCGGGGCGACTCCGCCTGACGCCGGCTGCTCTGCCGCCGCACGCCGCCATGCGCATCCTCGCCGACCTCCGCTCGCTCCAGGACCCGCGGGCCGCCTGTCACGAGATCCGCTCCCATGCCGCCTGCCTGCTCCGCGGAGCGCGCGACGGGGCCGGCGACGTGGAGATCATCGGCCTCACCGACCCGCGGCTCGGAGAATTGGACGCGGCCGCTGCGGCCCTCTGCGACACGACGCGTGCGGCGTTCGTGAACGACGACATTCACACGCCCGCAGTGTTTCTCGCACTCGCGCCGCTGACGCACGACGCGCTGCTGCCAGCCCGGCTCCTCGATCGCGGCCATGTGCTGCCGGCTGCCGTCGTCCACGAGTTCGCCGCCGCCGACTTCCCCGACACAACCGCCCGACGCGCCGGCGCCGCGGCCCTCGTATGGCTGGCGGCCTACCGCGTTTTTTTCCCGAGTGGCGAGTCGGCCGCCGCCGACCTCGAGCGGCGACTCGGCATCTCGCGACGCCGCATGACCGTCACCGGGGCGGCGATCGGCGAGCCGGTGCAGGACGATGCGGTGGGCCGGCGGTTCGCCGCCGCGCTGCGGCAGCATTTCGACGCCTTCGTTCGCCGGGCCGGTCGCTGCCGGGCCCGTCGGCCGGCACTTGCGCTCGCCTCGCCGTGGCCGCCCGATCGCTCGGGGGTCGCCGACTACACGCTGCGGTGCGTCGAAGCCCTCGCGCGGCATGTCGATGTGGATGTCTACACCGAGCAGCCCGCGGCCGTGCCGTCGGCGAGTGTCCGCCGCACGTATCCCCTGTCGGCCGCCGCCTGGCTGCGGCCGGATTACGATGCCACGATCGCGGTGATCGGCAACTCGCCGTTTCACCGCCGGATCATCGACCTTCATGGGCGGTTCGGGGGCCCGTGCATCATTCATGACGGACGGCTGATCGACTTCTATGTGTGGCGCGACGGCATCGACGCCGCCCGCGCGGTCGCCACCCGCGAACTCCACCGCGATGTGACCGAGGCCGAGTTGCGCGGCTGGCTGGCCGAACCCGACACGCTGCCGACGCCTTTCCTGAGCGGAATCCTCGCCAACGCCCACCCGGCGATCGTGCACAGCCAGCCACTCGCGCGGCAGGTCGCATCGACGCCCGGCGTGCGAGTCGAGCCGCTGCCGTTTTGCGTCTACCGCCAACTGGCCGACGACCTGCTCGCTCCCGACGCGCGTCGCGCGGCCCGGCGGAGCCTCGGCATCCCGGAGGATGCCGTGTTGATCGTGAGCTTCGGCTGGGTGATCCCGTCGAAGGCGCCCGAGGTGGTCGTTGATGCGGTCACGATGCTGCGGGCCCGGGGCGTGCCGGCACATCTGCGGTTTGTCGGCAACCCTGGCGACTCGGCCGAGCGGCTGACCGCCCGGGCGGGCGGGCCCGAGGCCGTGTCGTTCACACGCGACTGGATCGATGAGGACGACTACCGCCGCCATCTCCAGGCGGCCGACTTCGCGATCCAGCTCCGCACGGTGCGGACGGGCGCGATTTCCGGCGGGCTCATGGATTGCATCGCGGCCGGGCTGCCCACCGTGGCGAACACCGATCTGGCAGACGCGGTCGATGCGCCCGGGTATGTGATGCGGGTGGGCGATGGGCTCGCTCCCGACGAGATTGCCACGCGGTTGGTCGCCGCAATCGCGGCCGCCGCCCATGACACCCGTCACGACACCGCCCGACTCGGCTACGCGCGGGCCCATTCGTTCGACGCGTACGCGACGAGGCTGCTCGATCTGCTCGGACTCACCGTCTCCCGCAGCGTGTGAGCCGTTTTCAAGAAGCCCGGAGCGGGAGCGACGGGAAAGCGGGGGCGACCCGTGGGGTGACGCGGAGCGGGAGGCAGTGGATGACGTATACCCCGCGCTCGCGCTTGGGGCTTCCCGACGGAAAGCATCGCGTGTCCCCCGTCGGGAAGCCCGGAGCGCGAGCGACGGGTATCCGGGTCGCGACCCGCTCAGGCGTGGCCGAGCAGCCAGGCGATCAAGCCCTTCTGCACGTGCATGCGGTTGGCAGCCTGCGTCACCACGACGCTCTGCGGGCCGTCGATCACCTCGTCGGTGACCTCCTCGCCCCGGCGGGCCGGCAGGCAGTGCATGAACATCGCATCCGGACAGTGGGCCATGAGCGCGGCGTTGACCTGATAGGGCGTGAAGGCGGCGATCCGCTCCCGTCGCTCCGACTCCTGACCCATGCTCGCCCAGACGTCGGTGTAGACGACGGCGGCGTTCTGCACCGCGGCCACCGGGTCGGTCGTCTCCGAAATGTCGGCGTCGGGGAGGATCGCCTTCAGATGAGAGCGGAAGGCGTCGTCGAACTGGTATCGTTCCGGCGCGGCCAGCACGAACCGCATGCCCAAGAGCCCGCACACGACCGCAAGCGACCGCGCCACGTTGTTGCCGTCGCCCACGAACGCGAGCGTGAGGCCGTTCACCCTGCCGACCGCCTGCCGAAGCGTGTAGACGTCGGCCAGCGCCTGGCAGGGATGCGACTCGTCGGACAGCCCGTTGATCACCGGCACGCCCGCCACCTTCGCGAGCTGCACGATCGTGTCGTGGGCCTTCGAGCGGCAGACGATCGCGTCGACGTATTCGCTGAGCACGCGGCCGAAGTCGGCGATGCTCTCTCGCGACGAGGCGAAGCCGGTGTCGGCGCCCAGAAACAGGCTCGAGCCGCCGAGATGGGTCATCGCCGCCTGAAAACTCACCCGCGTGCGGAGACTCTGCTTCTCGAACACGAGCGCCAGCACGCGGCCCGGCAGGAGCGCGTCGCGGCGGCCCGCGACGAACTTCTCCTGCAGGTCGCGCGAGATCGCGAACACGGCCTCGATCTCGGCCGCGTTCAGGTCTTCGGGAACTATGAGGTGCCGGAGCATGGGATGTTTTTCAGGCGGCTGTGCGGGACGCCACTTCGAGGATCGCCTCGGCCAGCCGATCGCAGCCGTCCTCGACGTCGGCCTGGGTGATCGTCATCGCCGGCAGGAGGCGGATGACGCGGCCCTGCGTGGAGTTGACGAGCAGGTTGCGGTCGAGGCACGCCTGCACGACGGCCGCGCAGTCGATCGAGAGTTCGACGCCGATCATCATGCCCATCACGCGCACATCGCGGACGGCGTCGCACCTGTTCTGCAACGCCTCGAGCCGCGTGCGGAAGGCCTCGGCGGCGCGGTCGACGTGAGCCAGAAGCCCCTGTTCCTCGATCATGCGGATCGTGGCGATGCCCGCGGCCGCGGCGATCGGATTGCCGCCGAACGTGGAGGCATGCATCCCCGGCCGGAGGTGCTTGGCCAGTTCGACCGTGGTGAGCATGGCGCCGCCGGCGACCCCGGCGCAGAGGCTCTTGGCGAGCGTCATCACGTCGGGCACCACGCCAAAGTGCTGGTAGCCGAACCACTTCCCGGTGCGGCCGCAGCCGCATTGCACCTCGTCGAACACGAGGAGCAGGTCGCGGTCGTCGGCGATCTTCCGCAGACCCTGCAGGAATCCCGGCGGCGCGGGCACCACGCCCCCCTCGCCGAGGATCGGCTCGACGAGGATGCCGCCGGTGCGGTCGTCGACGAGCTTCTCGACGGCGGCGAGATCGCCGTGCGGGGCATACTGGAAGCCCGCGAGCATCGGCCCGAGGCCCTCGTGGTATTTCGGCTGGGCCGTCGCCGTCACGCTGCCCATGGTGCGGCCATGGAAGCCCCCCTGAAACGTGATGATCTTGTACTTCTCGCCGTTGGTGCGAAGGCGAACGAGCTTGATCGCCGCCTCGTTGGCCTCGGTGCCGGAGTTGCAGAAGAAGGCCTGCCCGCCGAACGACCTCTCCGAGAGCAGCTTCGCCCACTCGCCCTGCGGCTCCGTGTACCAGGTGTTGGGCACGTGGATCAGCTTGGCGACCTGCTCCTGCACCGCGCGGACGACCGGCTCCGGGCAGTGGCCCAGGAGGTTGCAGCCCCAGCCCGGAAACAGGTCGAGATATTCGCGGCCCTCGGCGTCCCACACCCGCGAGCCCTCGCCCTTCACGAGGCACACGGGGAACCGCCGGTAGTTGGGCACGACGTAGCGGTCGAACGTGTCGATGACACGCTGCGTCTTGGATCCGACGGCGGAATCAATCGTGGCCATTCGTGGACTCCCGTACGGAAAAAGGAAAGGGAACCGTGCGCTACCGTCTGGCGACCGCTGCGGCCGTGGGCTTGGGGGATGCCAGCGACTCGTCACGAACGAGCTCCGTGCCGACGCCGCTGGTGGTGTAGATCTCGAGCAGGAGCGAGTGCCGCAGGCGGCCGTCGATGATGTGAATCTTCTTCACGCCTTGGTCGAGCGTGTGGAGGCAGCCCTCGATCTTGGGGATCATGCCGGCGACGATCGTGCCGTCGGCGATCAGCCGACGAGCCTCGGCGGCGGTGAGGTGCGAGATCAGGCTCTCGGGATCGGCGACGTCGCGAAGCACGCCGGGGATGTCGGAGAGCACCACGAGCTTCTCGGCGCCGATGCCGGCGGCCACCGCGGTCGCGGCGGTGTCGGCGTTGACGTTGAGTTTTTCGCCGTCGGGGCCCATGGCCATCGACGGGATCACCGGCACCTGGCCGGCATACATGAGGTTGTCGATCGTGAGCCGGTCGACACGGTTGACCTCGCCGACATGGCCGAGGTCGAGAGGCTCGCCATCGGGGCCGTCGAGCGTGAGCCGCTCGCCGAACAGGACATTGGTCGAGAGAAAGTTGAGCGACATAGCCCGGCCGCCGAACTCCTCGATCTTGGCGACCAGATCATGGTTGAGTTCGGTGGCGAGCACCTTCTCGACGATGGCGAGCGTGGCATCGTCGGTATAGCGGCGGCCCTGCACGAACTTCGGCTCGATGCCGGCCTCGTCCATCGCCCGGCTGATCGCCTTGCCGCCACCGTGGACGACCACGATCCGCATGCCGAGCGTCGACAAAAAAACGATGTCGAGCAGCAGGTGGCGGAGCGAGTCGGGATGTTCAACGACGCTGCCGCCGAGTTTGATGACGGTGGTCGTGTCGCGGAACTTGCGAATCCAGCCGAGGGCCTCGATGAGCGTGTCGGCCTTTTGGATCGCTTTCTGCTGGGCCTTGCTGACGGACGGGGTGGGGGGCACGAGAGCGGGCGGTCCTTGCGGGGAGCGAAAACCAAACCGACGATTCTAACACCCCTCGGGGAGTTGAATACGGTGCCTGAAACCTGGGGGTTCGGGCAGGTCGGGGCTGCCCGTGACCCATAGGCCGCCGGGAGGGCGCGGCGAACTGGGAGCCGTGGCATCGGGTGCGCGGGAAGCCCGGAGCGCGAGCGACGGGTAGACGGGTGGCTTCGCGTGAGGGTGCCGCGGAGCAGGTCGGGGTGGAGGGCGTTTTCCCCGCGCTTGCGCTTGGGGCTTCCCGGCGGAGAAGCATGCCACCGCCGTGAGCGCCGACGCGTCTTCGACGGCCGCCGGGAGGGCGCAGCGAACCGGGAGCCGTGGCATCGGGTGCGCGGGAAGCCCGGAGCGCGAGCGACGGGTCGACGGGTGGCTTCGCGTGAGAGTGCCGCGGAGCAGGTGAGGGTGGAGGGCGTTTTCCCCGCGCTTGCGCTTGGGGCTTCCCGGCGGGGAAGCGTGTCACCGCCGTGAGTGCCGACGCGTCTTCGACGGCCGCCGGGAGGGCGGCCGGGCGGGCGCGGCGAACCACGGCTTCGCCCCGCCCGCCTCAAGGCCGCGGGGGCCAGGATGGCCCCGCGGCCGTATGTTCAGAAGGTCATCATGAACTGCGTTTGGATGGCGGTGCCGGTGTAACCGGCACGGTAGGGGTAGAGGATGTTCTGCGCCGGGTTGCGGTTCATGTGCAGGGCCTCGAGCGTGAACCGACCCTGCCGCGACTGGTTCACATACCAGTTGAAGCCACCGCCGTATTCCTGGCCGGTGCCGTAGGGGCCGGTCAGCGCGCTCGAGCGGGCATAGACCTCGTAGGTTCGCGGCACGAAGCACCACGAGACGTAGCCCAGGCCGCCGTGGTCGTAGATGCTCGACCGCTCGAACGTGCCGGTGCCGACGAAGTCGTCGAGCAGGCGGAAGTAATACTCGAAGTTCACCGCCAACCCGTTGTACTTCCAGCCCGCATCGACCGTGGCGAGCTGGAAGGCGTATTGCGAGAGCCGACTACCGGGGCCGAGCGCGCCGGGAAGTGCCAGCGGCGTGCCGTCGGAAAGTCGCACGATCGTGTCTTCCGGGTTGAGACCGGGGAAGATGATCGCCTGGGTCCGCGCGTAGGTGCCGCTCATGCCCACGCGGATCGCCTGGTCCTCGTGCGCCTCCATGTCTGAATAACCGAGGCCGAAAGGGCCTAGAGGCTCCCACCAGGTATTGCCCGCCCAGGCCATCGACGTGCCGCGACGGAGCACGCCCGCCTGACCGCCGTCGATCGCATTCCAGACGCCGGCCTGATAGTTGACGCTCTTGTCGAAGAGCGAGCCGACGGCGAAGACGCCGGGGCTGAAGCCGGGACGGAAGAAGGTGTTGGTCATGCTGCGGTCGATGCCCACCGTCCACGGCTGGGCATCGACCCATTCGCGGGAGCTCGGCACGTTCGTGACACCGCCGGCGAGCGTGGCCGCCTCGCTGAACTGCCAGCCGATGATGCCCAGCGGCACGAAGGCCGACCGCACGCCCATGTCGGATGTGCCGAAGAGCGCCATGCGGTAGACGAGCCGCTCATCGGCGACGTACCCGCCGAAGGAGAGCAGCACGCGATTGAGATTGAATGTGTTGATGTTGTTGATCGGCAGGGTGGTGCCGGCCGAGTTGGTCCACGAGGTGGCGGATCGCGCGAACTCGAGCCAGCGCAACTGCATGAATCCGTTCATCGCCACGGAGAGCGGGAAGCCCTTCGTCGACTGGTAGAGAAGCAGTCCCTTGGGCGGCGCGATGTCGGTGGCGGGGATGTATTTCGGCCGGGGAATGCCGGCGAGCCGGGCCTCGACGGCCTCGTCCACCAGCTCGCGGATACGGGCCTCCTGCGCGGGATCGACATGCGTGAGGCCTTCCTCCAGGTACTGGGCCTGCTCGACCTCGTCCGGAAGCGGGCCAGCCTCGTCGGCGCGGGTGGGCACGGACGCTGCCAGGAAGTGGCAGGCGAGCAGGAAAAACCAGGCGGGGAAAGGGAATGCGCGCATAGAGGCCCACCATTAAAATCGGGCCCGGATATGCCGGTTGTGCAGGATTTTCCGACAGCGGAACTTAGGAGAGATGGGAAGGCAGAGAATGCGTGACGGAAGCGATTTTGTCGTGTCAGGAAGCCCGGAGCGCGAGCGACGGGTAGCCGGGTGGCTTCGCGCGAGGGCTCCGCGGAGGGACGCGAGGTGGAGGCCGTATACCCCGCGCTCGCGCTTGGGGCTTCCCGAAGAAGAGGCGGAGCGTCGGGGGCTCAGGAAGCCCGGAGCGCGAGCGACGGGTATCCGGGTGGTTTCGCGTGAGGGCTCCGGATGTCCACTCGTGGTCGCTTGACCGGGGGTTTCGACCGGCTATCTTGTATTTGATTTCCGGATGATGCACGGCGGCAACATTCGTTTTATTTATCAGGGATGAGGCGGATCGGCGTTTCTGGGCCGCTTTTGCGGGCTCCGGTGAACCTCAAGTCTCTCAAAATCTTCTGCGACATCGTGTCCCGCCGGAGCTTTTCCAAGGCGGCGGCGGACAACGGCATTTCGCAATCCGGGGCCAGCCAGGTCGTCGGCCAACTCGAAAACCGGCTCGGCGTGCAGCTCATCGAGCGGTCGAAGCGGCCACTCGTGCCCACCCGTGAGGGGCAGGTGTTTTACGACGGCTGCCGAAAGATCATCGCCAGTTACGACGCGCTCGAAGATGCCGTGCGCACGCTGCATGACGAGGTCGCCGGCCGGGTCCGCGTGGCGGCGATCTATTCCGTCGGCCTGCACCACATGAGCCGCTACGTGCAGGAGTTCATGAGCCGCCATCCAAAGGCCAACGTGCGGCTCGAATACCTCCATCCCGACCGGGTGCTCGAATCGGTCGAGCAGGGACAGGCCGACATCGGCATCGTGAGCTATCCGCGGAGCACCCGCACCGTCGAGGCGGAGCCCTGGCGGGAAGAGCCGATCGTGCTCGCGTGTGCGCCGACCAACCCCTTTGCGGGACGGGTGCAGATGTCGCTCGGTGAACTCCACGGTCAGCGGATGGTCGGCTTCGACAGCGATCTCGTCATCCGGCACGAACTCGACCGGGCCATCGCGGCCCACAACGCCGAACCGAACGTGGTGATGGAGTTCGACAACATCGAGACCATCAAACGCGCCGTCGAGATCGACGCGGGCTTGGCCCTGCTGCCGGAGCCGACAGTCGGTCGCGAACTCGCAGCCGGCACGCTCTGCACGGTGAGGCTGGCGGACGACGAACTCGTCCGACCGCTCGGCATCATCCGGGCCCGCGGCAAGCCGCTCGCACCGACCGTGGATCGCTTCATCGAACTCCTCCGCGGCCACGCCCACGACGTCGATGCGGCACCGGCCACCGATGTGGCGCACGCCTGATCTTTCCGGCAGTCCTCACAGATCCTTCCGTTTTCGATTCCCCAACGCAGCAAGCACGAGCATCGCAATGACGCGTCTTCCCGGTCGGCCCGCTCCCGGTCTCCCCGCCAAACAGGGCCTCTACGATCCCGCCAACGAACACGACGCCTGCGGCGTGGGCTTTGTGGTCAACATGCATGGCGTGCCGAGCCACGAGATCGTCCGGAAGGGTCTCGAGGTGCTGGAAAACCTCACGCACCGCGGAGCCTGCGGCTGCGATCCGCTCACCGGCGACGGCGCCGGCATCCTCATGCAGATCCCCCAGGAGTTCTTCGCCGCCGCGGCCTCGCAGGCGGGCATCACGCTGCCCCCGGCGGGCGACTGGGCCGTTGGCAACATCTTTCTGCCACCCTCGGAAGGGGACCGCGAAGCCGCGGAGACATTCTTCGAGAAGGTCTGTCGCGAGGAGGGCCTCGAGTTTCTCGGCTGGCGGACGGTGCCCACCGACAATCGTTCGATCGGCGGCACGGCCCGCGACGTGGAGCCGGTCGTGCGGCAGGCATTCATCGGCCGCGGCAAGAAGGTCTCGCGTGACCACTTCGAATGGAAACTGTTCGTGACGCGAAAGCGGTTCGGCATCGAACTCGGCGGACTCGGGCTGTCGGAGCAGGCCTTCTGCTACGTCTGCTCGCTGTCGTCCAAGACGCTCGTCTACAAGGGGCTCCTGCTCGCCGATCAGGTGGGGAAGTATTACCCCGAGCTCCTCGACCCGCGGATGAAGAGCGCGCTGGCGCTCGTGCATCAACGGTACAGCACCAACACGTTTCCGACCTGGGACCTCGCGCATCCCTTCCGCTACATCGCCCACAACGGCGAGATCAACACCGTCCGCGGCAACATCAACTGGATGCACGCCCGCGAGAGCATGCTCGCCCATCCGGTCTTCGGGCCCGACCTCGACAAGATCAAGCCGGTCGTCCGCGAGGGGGGCAGCGATTCGGCCACGTTTGACAACGTGCTCGAACTGCTCGTGCTCGCGGGCCGGTCGGTCGAGGAGGCCGTGAGCATGCTGATCCCCGAACCGTGGAGCGGCCACGAGAGCATGCCCGACGATCTCAAGGCCTACTACGAATACCAGGCCTGCCTCATGGAGCCGTGGGACGGCCCGGCGGCTCTCGCCTTCACCGACGGCGTGCGGATCGGAGCCACGCTCGACCGCAACGGCCTGCGGCCGGGCCGCTGGTGGCAGATGAAGGACGGGCTCGTCGTGATGGCGAGCGAGGCGGGGGTGCTCCAGCTTCCGGCCGGTGAGGTCGTCCGCAAGGGACGGCTGCGGCCCGGTCGGATGTTTCTCGTGGACACGAAAGAAGGCCGGATCGTCGAGGACGACGAGATCAAGCGGCGGCTCGCAACCGCCAAGCCCTGGCGGGAGTGGATCGCGGCCAACCAGGTGCGGCTCGACACCCTGCCCGATCCCGCCGGCGTGACGGAGGTCACGAAGAGCCGCGCGGTCGAGCCGTCGGAGACGCTCGTGAACGGCAAGGCCGACAGCCACGCGCACGCCGTCGATCCGTGGCGGGCGGCCGGTGTGGCAGGCGAGCACTCGAGCCTGCTCGAACTCCAACGGGCGTTCGGCTTCACGCTCGAGGACCTGAAGGTGATTCTCGGGCCGATGGCGACCGACGGTGCCGAGCCGATCGGCTCGATGGGCAACGACACGCCGCTGGCCGTGCTCTCCGACCGGCCGCAAACCCTCTCCAACTACTTCAAGCAGCTCTTCGCGCAGGTCACCAACCCGCCGCTCGACGCGATCCGCGAGGAGATCATCACCTCGATGATCACCACGATCGGCAGCGAAGGAAACCTGCTCGATGCGACCCCCGACCAGTGCCGGCTCCTGCGGCTCGAAACGCCGGTGATCACCAACGCCGAGTGTGCCCGCATCAAGGCGCTCGGTTCGGCCGGCTCGACGGCCCAGCCGGGGCTCGTGGCAAAGACGATCTCGCTGCTCTATCCGGCGGCCGAAGCCGCGGCGGGCATGCGAGAGCGGCTCGACGCGATCCGCGCCGAGGCCTCGGCCGCCGTCCGCGGAGGAGCGACGATTCTCGTCCTCTCCGACCGGGGCGTGTGCCGCGATTTGGCGGCTGTGCCGGCGCTGCTCGCGACCGGCGGCGTGCACCACCACCTCGTGCGCGAGGGTTCACGGACCCGCTGCGGGCTGGTCGTGGAGACGGGCGAGGCCCGCGAGGTGCAGCAGTTCGCCCTGCTCACCGGCTACGGCGCCGGCGCGGTGAACCCGTACCTCGCCTTCGCGACCATCGACCAGATGCAGGCTGAGCGGATGATCTCGGACGACCACCCGCGAGAGAAGCTTCACAAAAACTTCGTCAAGGCGGCGTCGAAGGGACTGCTCAAGGTGATGAGCAAGATGGGCATCTCCACGCAGCAGAGCTACCGCGGCGCGCAGATCTTCGAGGCGGTCGGTCTCGATCAGCCGCTGATCGACGAGTTTTTCACGCGGACTCCGAGTCGCATCGGCGGCATCGGGCTGGAGGGCGTGGCGGCAGAGTCGCTCAGGCGACATGAACACGCCTGGCCGCAGACCAACGTCCCCAACACGCTCGAGCTCGACGTCGGCGGTCGCTACGCCTGGCGGCGAAAGGGCGAGGCCCACATGTTCGCGCCCGATGTCGTCGCCACGCTCCAGCGGTCGACGCAGATCAACAGCCGCGAGGAGTTTCGCAAGTATCAGCGGCTGATCGACGAGCAGCAGACGAAGCTCCTCACGCTCCGTGGCCTGCTCGACTTCAAGTGGGCCACCGACGATCCGACCTCCGCTGGGCCGGTGCCGCTCGAGGAAGTCGAGCCGGCCAAGGAGATCGTGAAGCGGTTTGCCACCGGAGCCATGTCGTATGGCTCGATCTCGAAGGAGGCCCACGAGACGCTGGCCGTCGCCATGAACCGGCTCGGGGGTCGCTCGAACACCGGCGAAGGTGGCGAAGACCCGGTTCGCTACGAGCTCGAGTCGAACGGCGACAGCAAAAACTCGTCGATCAAGCAGGTGGCCAGCGGGCGGTTTGGCGTCACGAGCCTGTATCTCGTCAACGCCAAGGAACTGCAGATCAAGATGGCGCAGGGGGCCAAGCCCGGCGAGGGCGGCCAGCTTCCCGGCCACAAGGTCGACCGGGAGATCGCGCGGATTCGTCACAGCACGCCCGGCGTGGGCCTGATCTCCCCGCCGCCGCACCACGACATCTATTCCATCGAAGATCTCGCACAGCTGATCCACGACCTCAAAAATGCCAACCACCATGCCCGCGTGAGCGTGAAGCTCGTGGCCGAGGTGGGCGTGGGCACGGTCGCCGCGGGCGTGTCGAAGGGCAAGGCCGACGTGGTCCTGATCTCGGGCCACGACGGCGGCACCGGGGCGAGCCCGCAGACGTCGATCATGCACTGCGGGCTGCCGTGGGAGCTCGGCCTCGCCGAGGCCCATCAGGTGCTCGTGATGAACAACCTGCGGAGCCGGATCATCGTGCAGACCGACGGCATGATCCGCACGGCCAAGGACGTCGCGATCGCCACGCTGCTCGGGGCGGAGGAATACGGCATCGCCACGGCGTCGCTCGTGGTGATCGGCTGCATCATGATGCGGAAGTGCCACTTGAACACCTGTCCGGTGGGCGTTGCCACGCAGGATCCGGAGCTGCGCAAGCGGTTCACGGGCCAGCCGGAGCACGTGGTCAACTTCTTCTTCATGCTCGCCGAGGAGCTCCGCGAGATCATGGCAAAACTCGGCTTCCGCACGATCGCGGAGATGGTGGGCCGCGTCGATCGGCTCGACACCCGGGCCACGATCGCGCACTGGAAGGCGAAGGGACTCGATTTCTCGACGATCCTCCACAGGCCCGAGGTGCCCGAGCACGTGAAGACATCCTGCCAGCAGTCGCAGGATCACGGCATCGCCGAGTCGCTCGACATGACGACGCTCCTCGACCTCTGCAAGCCGGCGCTCGAACGAAAAGAGCCCGTGCGGATTGACATGCCCATTCGCAACATCAACCGCACCGTGGGCACGATCCTCTCGAGCGAGGTGACGCGGCGGCATGGCGCAGGCGGCCTTCCCGACGGCACGATCCAGATCAACTTCACGGGCACCGCCGGCCAGAGCGTGATGGCATTCGGCGTGCCGGGCGTGCAGGTGAAGGTCGAGGGCGACGTCAACGACTACTGCGGCAAGGGCCTCTCCGGCGGCCGGGTGATCGTGCGGCCCGCGAAGGAGGCGCCGTTCAAGGCCGAAGACAACGTCATCGCCGGCAACGTCGTCGCCTACGGGGCCACCAGCGGCGAGATCTACATCCGTGGCATCTGCGGCGAGCGGTTTTGCGTGCGCAACAGCGGCGCCGAGGCGGTGGTCGAGGGGACGGGGGACCACGGCTGCGAATACATGACCGGCGGCCGGGCCGTGATTCTCGGGGAAACGGGCCGCAACTTCGCGGCCGGCATGAGCGGCGGCATCGCCTACGTGTGGGACGCGAACGGCACGTTCCGTCCGAAGGTGAACACGGAAATGGTGGAACTCGATCCGCTCGATCAGGGCGACCTCGACTACGTGAAGTCGCGGATCGAGCGGCATGTGGAATACACCGACAGCGCCCGGGGCCGGGAGATCCTCTCCCGCTGGGCGACGGAGCAGGCGAAGTTCGTCAAAGTCATGCCCACGGATTACAAGCGGGCTCTCGCGGAACTCCGCAAGCTCGCCGAACAGGATCAGGAAGCGGCCAGAAAGGCGGAGGTCAACGTCAATGGGTGAGCCACGCGGATTCATGAAGTATGAGCGGAAGGTGTCGGGCTACGCCCCGGTATCAGACCGTCTCAAGCACTACAACGAGTTTCTCACGATCCTCCCGCCGGAGGAGGTGAAGACCCAGGGCGCCCGGTGCATGGACTGCGGCGTGCCCTTCTGTCACACCGGCTGCCCGCTCGGAAACATCATTCCCGACTTCAACGACCTCGTGTATCGCCAGCAGTGGCACGAGGCGAGCCAGAGGCTCCACGCCACCAACAACTTCCCCGAGTTCACCGGCCGCGTCTGTCCCGCGCCCTGCGAAGCCGCCTGCGTGCTCGGCATCAACGAGGATCCGGTCGCGATCAAGCAGATCGAGATGACGATCGCCGACAAGGCCTGGGACGAGGGCTGGGTGGTGCCCGAGGCGCCCAATGTGCGCACCGGCAAGCGGGTGGCCGTCGTGGGCAGCGGGCCGGCGGGCCTCGCCGCGGCACAGCAACTCAACCGGGCCGGCCACCTTGTGACGCTCTTCGAACGGGCCGACCGTCCGGGCGGGCTGCTCATGTACGGCATCCCCGACTTCAAGCTCGAGAAGTGGCGGGTCTGGCGGCGGGTCGAGCAGATGCGGGAAGAGGGCGTCGAGTTTCGCTGCGGCGTGAATGTCGGCAGCGATGTGAGCACCCAGTCGCTCGTGGATGAATACGACGCCATCGTGCTCACTGGCGGCGCCACCCTCGGCCGCGACCTGCCGATCCCCGGTCGCGAGCTCGAGGGCGTGCACTACGCGATGGAGTTTCTGCCGCAGCAGAACAAGCGGAATGCCGGCGACGACGTGCCCGGCCAGATCGTGGCCGA
This sequence comes from Planctomycetia bacterium, assembly GCA_021414115.1. Lineage (GTDB taxonomy): Bacteria > Planctomycetota > Planctomycetia > Pirellulales > UBA1268 > QWPN01. Next base: position 35,062 of record JAIOPD010000012.1, on the reverse strand, counting down.
GGGCAAGCATGTGATCGTGATCGGTGGCGGCGACACCGGCAGCGACTGCGACGGCACGAGCAATCGGCAGGGAGCGAAGAGCCTCACGCAGTTTGAGCTGCTCCCGCAGCCGCCCGATCTCGGCAAGTATCCGCGGCGTCACGAGCGCCCGGCGAATACGCCCTGGCCGCACTGGCCGATCATCATGCGGACGAGTTCCTCGCACGAGGAAGGCTGCCGCCGTGAGTGGAGCATCCTCACGAAGGAGTTCCTCGGCGATGCCGAGGGGCGGCTATGTGGTCTGAAGACCGTGCGAATCGAGTGGTATGCCGACGCGGCCACGGGCCAGCAGAAGTTTCGTGAGGTCGCGGGCTCCGAGGAGGAGTGGCCCTGCCATCTCGCGCTGTTGGCGATGGGCTTCATGGGACCGGAGAAGCATGGGCCGATCGCCGATCTCGGGCTCGAACTCGATCCACGAGGCAACGTAAAGACTGGCGCGGACTACATGACGAGCAGGGCCGGCGTGTTCGCGGCGGGTGACCTTCGTCGCGGCCAGTCGCTCGTGGTGTGGGCGATTCACGAGGGCCGCGAGGCGGCCCGGGCGGTCGATCTCTGGCTCATGGGCCAGACGAACCTCCCGAGCGTCTCTGCCGGCGAGTTCGCGGTCCACGCGTAGGGGGTACCCCTTGCGCTCCATGCGGGAAACGTACCCCCTCGGGAAGCCCGGAGCGCGAGCGACGGGTAGACGCGCGGCGACCCTAGTCGTGCCCCGGAGCGAGTCGGGGTGGAGGACGTATACCCCGTGCTCGCGTTTGGGGCTTCCATGAAGGCGGCCCGTTGCCGCAAAAGCCCCGGAATAACGCGTAAAAACGCTTCGCCCCCCAGGATGGTTGCACGCTTCGCACCAGTCGCTAGACTGCCGCCTGTGGGTTTGAAACCCTTTTGAGATCGTTATTAGACGATCTCGTGGGTTTTGAGCCCTTTTTGAATAATGCTGGCCAAATCGGATGGCCGGCGAGGGACTTCCCGCGGAGGCGGGCGATTGAGCAGAGCGGAACCCTATGGCCGCTGCGGCCGACCTGCTGATTGGCGAGTTTGTGCGGACGCTCGACGAGCGTTTCCGGCTGGCCATTCCGCAGGAACTCCTCGACCCGCTCCTCGCGGCCGGCCCGAAGCTCGTGCTCGCCAAGGAACGAGCCGGCTGCCTATCGCTCTGGTCGGCGGCACTCTGGAAGCCCCGCATGGATGCGGCAGTCGACGTGGTCCGCAGCAAGATGGAGGCGGGTCTTCTGGCCCAACGAGTGGGCCAACTTCAGGAACTTGGCCGGCTGCTTTCGACACGACATCAGACGGTGTCGCTGGCTGGACGGGCACGGCTGGTCGTGCCCGAGGGATTTCGGGAGTTCCTCGGCGTGGAACCGGGCGGCAGCCTGCTGGTGGTCGGGGCAGCCGTCTGCGTGGAGCTCTGGCAGCCCGCCGCGTGGACCGCCTACGTGACCAGCGAGATGCCTGGCTTCCGTCGCCGCATCGACGAACTGACCGCCTGACAAATCATAAGACGATCTTCGGCCATGCCCGGGTGGGAGGAAACGGTTTTTCCCTGTCGGTTCCATCCGGTCAGGAAATTCGATAACCACGGAACGGCCCACAACAGCACGGATGCTGCCGCGGGACCTCCTCCGGGCATGGCCTTTTTGATTTGCGAAGCCTACGCGAGCGGGTTGCCGCGCTCGACGAGCGGCCACTCGATGCGTCGGCCCGTAAGGGCCGACGCGTAGACCGCGGCCACCATCTCCACCGTCGTCCGGCCGGCGTACATGCCTGTTTCGGGCTCACGGTCCTCGGCGATCGCATCGAGGAGATCAAGGGCGGCGCGTCGGCCCCACGAGGCTCGTTCCGCCGCGCGGTCGACATCGGCCTCCGGAAGCGGCGACTCCAGCCCCTCGGGACCGATCGGCTGCCAGGGAAAATCCTTGTCGACCCGCCAGAGCGGCGCGGCCCGAAAGTAGGCGTGGGGGATGTGATCGGGCCAGATCTGAATCGCGCCCGCAGTGCCGACGACCGTCAGCCCGAAGTTGGGCTGTTTGAGCCCCGCATCGCGGACACTGGCGAAGTAGCCCACCGGCCCGTCTGCCATGCCGAACATCGCCGCGACCGAATCGCCGGCGATCAGACCGAGCCCCTCCGGACCGTCGACGGCATCGGCCTTGGTGATCGCCCTGCCCCCGACCGTGACTGCCGCTTCGCACCACTTCGGCTCGCCCGCCAGATCGGCCATCATGTCGAGGACATGACAGCCGAGCACCCAGAGATCTTCGCCGCCGCCCCGCTTGTCTTCCTTGCCGCGGCCCCGAACCTCGAGCACCTTGCCGATCCGGCCCGCTTCGATGAGGTCTTTGGCCGCGGAGTAGGCGGGCGAATGACGGTTGACGAACGCCAGGGCGAGTTTCGTGTTGGCCTTCGTGCAGGCGGCGATCACGTCGTCGGCCTCGGCGAGCGTGCGGACGAAGGGCTTCTCCATGAAGATCCCCTTCGCGCCGGCCTCGGCGGCCGCGATCGCCATCTCGGCATGGCAGTCCACGTGCCGCATGCAGAGGGCGACGATGTCGGGCTTCACCTCGGCGAGCATCTTTCGCCAGTCACGATAGGCCGTGCCCGGCTTGGCACTGTCGAGTTCGAGCCTCGCAATCGCCTTGCCGAGCCCTTCCTCCGACTCATCGGCCACGGCAACGACCTCCGCCGCTTCGATGTCGGTCCAGAGCTCGTCGATCGCATGCCCCCAGTCGCCGCGGCCCGTCCGGCCGATCACCGCCACCCGCAGAGGATTCATCGTGAACTCCGATCGAGGTTCGAGGGCCTTCCTGCATGCAACGCGAGCAGGCTTCGGCCGCACATCCTACCCGCCGACGCGGATCACGCACCGGCAAACCCGGCCTTCGCGAGGCCGTCGAGAAACATCTGCACCGCCGAGGCGACGAGCACCATGCCCATCACCCGCTCGAAGGCCGTCAGCCCCTTGGGGCCGAGAAACTCGCTGATCTTTGCCCCCAACAGCAGGATCACGGCCGAGGCACTCCACGCGAGCGTGATCGCCAGCAGCCACTCACCATGCCGGCCGGGCTCGCGGCTCGTCATCAGGAGCACCGTGGCGAGCGCTGACGGGCCCGCGATGTAGGGCACCGCCAGGGGCACGATGAACGGTTCGCCGTCGATGTCTTCCCCCAGTGAGCCGTGGTGGGCAGGAAACACCATCCGCAGTGCGATCAGAAAGAGCACGATGCCGCCGGCGAGCGTCAGTGCCGGCTCGGAAATCCCGAGCAGCGACAGCAACGGCCGACCCACGAAAAGGAATCCCACGAGCAACGCATAGGCCACGAGCAGTTCACGGCCCACGATCCAGAGCCGCCGACTCGGATCGACGGGCTTGAGCGCAGCGAGAAACAGCGGCACGTTCCCCAGCGGGTCCATGACGAAAAAAAGCAGAATCGCCGCGGATGCCAGCGTCATCGGTATGATCCTCGGGAAGTCCTCCAGGATCATCACCCCCGGTCGGCTCACCGGCAAGCCATGGCCCACGATCATTCACACCACCACGGACAACACTGCGGGCATGGGCACGCACATGGGCTCACGCCGGAAAAGCTCGACCGGGCGATGAGCATCGGCATCGGACTCAATCTGGCGTTCGTGGCGGCCGAAGTGGCCGCGGGGCTGTGGGCCGGGTCGCTGGCACTCTTGGCCGACGCAGGACACAACGCCGGCGACGTGCTCGGCCTGCTGCTCGCCTGGGGGGCGAGCTGGCTGGCGCGACGGCCGCCGTCGCGTCGCTACACCTGGGGGCTGCGTCGGTCCACCATCTACGCCGCCCTCGCCAACGCGGTGCTGCTGCTCGTCGCCTGCGGCGTGATCGTCTGGGAGGCCGTTCACAGGCTTTCGTCACCGGAACGGATCGCGGGCCCGATCGTGATCGTGGTCGCGGCCATCGGCGTGGTCGTCAACACGCTCACCGCCCTGCTCTTCGCCCGCGGCCAGGCCGACGCCAACGTCCGCGGGGCCTTCCTCCACATGGCGGCCGACGCGGCGGTGTCGGTGGGCGTGGCGCTGGCAGGCCTCGCGATCGCCGTCACGGGGGCGACCTGGATCGACCCGCTGGTGAGCATCGCGATCGCGGCCGCGATCGTGGCCGGCACTTGGGGACTGTTTCGCGAGAGCCTCGACCTCGCGCTCGACGCGGTGCCCCGCGGCGTGGAACCCGAGGCGCTCACGGCGGCGCTCGCAGCGATCGCCGACGTGAGCGAGGTGCACGACCTCCACGTGTGGGGTGCGAGCACCTCGGAGATCTCGCTCACCGTTCATCTCGTCACACCCGACGGAGCGGATCGCGACGTGATGCTCGAGGCGGCGCACGCGATGCTTCGTGAGCGGTTTCAGATCGCACACGCGACGATCCAGATCGAGAGCGACACCGCAGGCACCGCGTGCCCGCAACGGCCGACCGACGCGCTCTGATACGGGTCACACGCGAACCTTGCGCGTCAAGGCTCGATTTCCTGCCGATTGAGGTTTCTGGTGGGGAACGCCGACTGGCGATGGGTCAAGGAATACGGACCGCCTCGAGACGGTGCCGTAGTGACCCTCGGTGCTGCCTCCGATCAGGAATCTCCATGCGCGACCTCGGGGAATACGCCCTCCACCCCGTCTCGTTCCACGACACCCTCACGCTCAGCCACCCGGATACCCATCGCTCGCGCTCCGGGCTTCCCGAGCAACGGACACAATCGAGAACCCGAGAGGGGCTGCCTGTGCCCCGAGAGCCGGGCTCGGCGGCCAGCGAAGCCCGGATGGCGAAGCGCAGCCGGCGTGCAGAGAGCGGAGGGCAGGGATGCCCGAAGCGAACGTCCGGCTCTCGGGGCACAGGCAGCCCCGACCCACCACTCGGGCCCCCGTCAGACGATCCACCAAAATCGAATCCGCTCTCGTTCCGTCGGGCGGAAGTCCGTTCACTCGGTGCAAAGCGACGCGTCATTCGCGAGGCTCATGGGTGACCCGTATAAACCACCGCTCCGTCTTCAGCCGCGGACGGCGGCGCGGGCGATGCCGGCGAGCATCCGCCGAAACACGAGCTCGTGAAGCGGCCAGATCGCATACCAATAGGCCAGTCCCCCAAGACCTCGGGGGTCGAAGACCGCCGTCTGGTGAATCGTGACGTCGCCGTCGCGGGGCACCACCTCGAACTCCAGCCAGCCGCGGCCGGGCATTTTCATCTCGGCTGCAAGCCGCAGTCGGCGCGGCGGGTCGCAGATCTCCACCCGCCAGCAGTCGAGCGCCTCGCCGGAGTGGAGCTTTTCAGCATCACGACGGCCGCGCGACATTCCCGGACCGCCGATCATCCGATCCATCCACCCGCGGAGCGTCCAGAGCCAGTTGCAGGCATACCAGCCGTTGACGCCGCCGATCCGTTCGATGGCCGCGAACGCCTGCGCTGGTGCCACGGCGACCACCACGTGTCTGTGGTCCACGAGCCGCGTTCCCGCGTGTCGTCCGCCGTAGCGGTGGGGCAGATCCTCGACGTCGGCAAAGTCGGCCCAGCGCTTGCCGGCAAACTCGCGGTCCTCGTGCTGAGCCGCCTCGCGGACCGCCGTCCGCAGATCCCGGGGCCGGATCGTGAACTCCCGCCGAGCGGCATCGCTCGTGACCACCGTGGGGTTTTTCAAGCCGTCGATCAACTTGCGTCCCACCTTCGAATATCGGGGCGTGACCAGTTTCAGCCACAGGCTCGAGAGCCGGGGCGTGAGCACGGGAACCGGGATCATCAGCCGCCGCAGCCCACGCTGCCGGGCATACTCGTGCATGATGGCGCCGTACGACACCTTGTCCGGGCCCCCGATCTCGAAAATCCTCGGAGCTCCCGGGGGCAGGTCGATGGCGGCCGACAGATAGGCGACCACGTCGGCGATCGCGATCGGCTGCGTGGGCGTGGCGAGCCACGCCGGGCAGATCATCACCGGCAGCCGTTCGACGAGCGTCCGCACCAGGTCGAACGAAAAGCTGCCTGCCCCCACGATGATCGACGCCCGAAACTCGACCACGTCGAGGCCACTGGCTCGGAGGATCGACCCCACCTCCTGCCGGCTGCGGAGATGCGCTGAAAGCCGGTCGTCGTCGGCCCCGAGACCGCCCAGGTAGACGATCCGCTTCACGCCTCCCGCCACGGCCGCCGCCGCGAACTGCTCCGCTGCCAGTCGATCGGCGCGCTCGAAGTCGACGCCGCTTTCCATCGAATGGACGAGCCAATATGCCACGTCGATGCCGGCACAGGCCCGCGCGAGGTCGGCGAGGTTGGTTGCATCGCCCGTCATCACCTCCGTGGTCGCGGCCGTCTTGCCGACGAGTTTTTCGGGCCGGCGCACGAGGCAGCGCACATCGAGGCCGCGGCGCTCGAGTTCCTCGAGCAGGCAGCCGCCGACATAGCCCGTCGCGCCGGTGAGGAGAATTCGCATACCAGCAGTCTACGGGAACGGCCCGACCCACCCTTGGCGAGGCCTCACGGGTGTTGCGTCCCGTCAGGAAGCCCCAAGCGCAATCGCGGGGAATACGCCCACCGCCACCGCTACGGATTATCTCGCTCAAACGCCTCGTTCATGCGTTCGGCGATGAGCGGCGGCGTGTCGGTCTTGAGGCCGTAGAGAAACCACCGCACCCGCTGCTCGCTGGAGCCGTGCGTAAACGCTTCGGGCACGACGTAGCCCTGTGCCTGCTTTTGAATCCGGTCGTCGCCGATCGCAGCCGCCGCGTTGACCGCCTCGCGAATGTCCTCCTCGTCGAGCACGCCCGCATACTGGGCCATGTGGCGGGCCCAGACGCCGGCGAGGTAGTCGGCCTGAAGCTCCATGCGAACGGAGAGTTTGTTGTAGTCGGCCTGCGAAAGCCGCCGCTGCATCGACTGCACGCGATTGCTGATGCCGAGCTGATTCTGGATATGGTGCCCGATCTCATGCGCGATGACGTAGGCCTGCGCGAAGTCGCCCGGCGCGCCGAACCGCCGCTTGAGTTCCTCGTAGAAGACGGGGTCGATGTAGACCGTCTTGTCGAGCGGGCAGTAGAAGGGTCCGGCCCCCGCGTCGGCGGTGCCGCAGCCGCTCTGCACGCGACCGGTGAACATCACGAGCCGCGTCGGCACGAACCGCTTGCCGAAGGCCTTCGGAAAGACGGACGTCCAGACGTCCTCGTTATCGGCGAGCACCGTCTTGAGAAACTTGCTCACCTCGTCGTTGACGGGCTTGCCGGGTGCGGCCTGAGGCGCGGGTCCGCCCGCCAGGTCGGGCGCGATCCGCATGAGCTGCATCGGGTCGACCCCGAGAAACATCATCACGATCATGATCACGAGCGTGAGCAGGCCGCCTCCGACCACCGCCTGCTGTCCCATGCTCCGCCGATCCTCGACGTTCTCGCTCTGCCGTCTTCCTTCCCAACGCATGTCCGTGTCATCTCCTGAGGTATGCCGCCGGTGATCGGCGTCCCTGGGAGTCTAGAGAACTGCCCCGGCGGTTGCATCCGTCTGGCGGAATGGGTCGCGGATTCCCCGCGCTCGCGCTTGGGGCTTCCTTGCGGGAGGTGACGCGTTTGGTGTTCGGGAAGCCCGGAGCGCGAGCGACGGGTAAACGGGTGGCGCTCGGTGGCGGCGATGGGGAGCCGCGGGAGGCGGCGTCAATCCTCGGGCAGCGGGCGGCCCTTGGTTTCCGGGAGGAAAACCAGCGCCACCAACCCGAGCAGGAAAATCACGCTCATGAACGAGCAGGCGTTGCGGAAAGCGACGAGCTTGGCCTCGGGCGTCGTGGCCCCGGCCTTGAGCGCGGCCTGGAGCGTGCCGAGTGTGAACGGGCCGCTCGCCGCCACGAACCGGCCAACGTTGTAGCAGAAGCTCGTGCCGGTGCTCCGCAGGCTCGTGGGGAAAAGCTCCGGCAGGTAGATCGCGAACCCGGCGAACAGTGCAAGCTGGCACGCCCCCATGATCGCGCTCATCCAGATGTCGCCGCGGCCGTTGAACATCTGGAAGTAGGCCACCGTCGCCACCAGCGCCGCGACGAAGGCGATCGCGAATGCGGGTTTGCGTCCCATGCCCTGGGCCATTCGCGTGAACAGCAGCATCCCGAAGAACGCGCCGATATTTTGCACGATCGAGTTGACGCCGATCCAGAACTGCTTCGTGCCGGCGATCTTGTCGGCGGGCACACCCTCCTTCAGGAGCGACTGCTGCATCACGTCGCCGACGAGCTCGGGGCTGAAAAACCCGATGCCCCAGAGGCCGATCACCCCCGCCACGCAGAGCATCATCCCCAACAGCGCCGGCCGCTGCCACCGCGGGTCGCCGAGCAGCGCCGTGTAGGACCCAAACCGCACCCCGGCGGCCTTGCCCGCAGCCCGCGCCTGCACCCATTTCTCCGGTTCTTTGAGCCGCATTTGAATGAAGACACAGAGAAAAGCGGGAATCGCTCCAACGAGAAACATGTATTTCCAGCCGCTCCCCGGCACGATCGCCTTCGTGGCTTCGAGGTGGCCCATATACATGCTCACGCAGCCCGCGGTGATGTTGCCGAGCGCCGAGAGCGCCTGGAGCAGGCCGAGGGCGCCGGTTCGCGAGCGGTCGGGGAGCGTGTCGGCGACGAGGGCCACCGCCAGGCCGAACACCCCGCCCACTCCCAGCCCGGTCAAAAAGCGGTAGGTGGCAAAGTCGATCCAACCCTTCGAGAAGGCCGACAACCCGGTGCAGACCGAATAAATAAGTACCGTGAGCGTGAGCATCTTGGCCCGGCCATAGCAGTCGCCGAGCGAGCCGAAGATCAGGCCGCCCATGGCCCAGCCGGCCACGAAGATGCTCGTGGCGTAGCCGCCGTAGAGCTTGGGATCCATGCCCGCCGGCAGCAGCGATTCCATCGCGCTGTTGCGGGCCAGGAGGAAGAGCTGCTGGTCGAGGCAGTCGAACAGCCACGCCAGCGATGCGACCATGAACACGAACCAGTGGTAAGGCGTGAGGTCGCGATACCAGGGGCCCGCGGCGGCGTCGGAGACGCGGTTCGTGGTGGCGGTCGGCGTGCGTGCCATGCGTTCTGGTCCTTTCAGTGGGACTCAGCCCAAGTCTTCCTCGACTCGCCGCATGTAGTCGATGCTCTCGCGGGCGAGTCGTTCCGGACCGGGAGCATAGTCGAACACCTCGACGCTCACCCACCCGGCGTAGCGAATCTCGTCCAGGGCGCGGAAGATCGGGCCGAAATCGATCGCACCGAATCCCGGCCCCTGGAGGTTGGCGTCGTTGGCGTGGAAGTGTTCGAGGTGGCGGGCGCTCGCCACGATGATGTCAGGGATCGGATCCCGCTCCGACGACATCGCTTTCACGTCGAGGTGCAAGCGGACGTGCGGCGACCCGATGCGGTCGATGAGCCGACAGGTCTCGGCGGCCGTGGTGAGCACGTCGGTCTCGACCGGCGACAGCGGTTCGAGGGCGACCACGGTGTCGGTCGTCTCGAGCACCGGCACGAGCTTCGCGAACACTTCCTGGATGAAATCGACGGCCTGCTCGGGCGACACGCCGGGCAACAGACTCCGCTGCTTCGGCGAGCCGAACACGAGCACACGGCCACCGAGGTCGCTGCAGAGCCGGGCCAGCTCACCGAGGTACTCGACCGTACGACTGCGGACGGCGGCGTCGGGATGCGCGACGTGGAAGCCCTCCGTCTTCGCCAGGAGCCAGTGGAGCCCCACGCAATCGAGGCCCGAGCGGGCGATCGTGCGGCGCATCTCTCCACGGGCCGTCGCGGAGATCTCGGTGGCGAGCGACGCGAGCGTGAACGGAGCGACCTCGATCCCGCCGTATCCAGCAGCGGCCGCGAAGTCGCAGGCCTTTGCGAGCGGCCAGTCGCCAAACGTCTCGTTGCAGATCGCGTAGCGGAAGGGAGCGTTCATCAGTGGCCGTGCGGGGGTGACTTCGGATCATCGACCTTCGCGGGCCGACCGGTGCGGGCGGAGCGGTAGCAGGCCTCGACGATGGCCACGGCCTTGCGACCCTCGAGGCCGTCGAGCGTCGGCCGGCGACCGGCCCGCACCGCGTCGAGGAACGACTCGAAGTTGCGGGTATGGCAGGCGTAGTTGATCGCCATCGGGTCGGAGGCGCCACCGCTGGTGCCGCTCGAACCGCCGAACCGTTCCTGGATGGCTGCGTCGTCGGGCGTCTCGGAGCGAAACCGCCAGCAGGTGAGCTGCTCCTCCACCACCTCGGCAGTGCCGTCGCGGCCCCCCACGAGCAACCGGCGCAGCTGCCCGGGAAAAAGGCTGGTCGCGGCGAGCAACTGGCCCAGGCAGCCGTTCTTGAACCGCAGGATCCCCACGCAGGTGTCTTCCACTTCGAGTCGTTCGGCGTCGTGGGACCGCACGGCCGTCATCGCGATCACGCTCTCCACCGAGTTTTCACCCGGGGCCAGCCCGGGCATCGTCGCGGAGACGATCCACTGCAGGGCGTCGACACCGTGGATCGATTGGTTCATCAGGGCTCCGCCGCCGTCGAGGGCCTTGGTGCCCTGCCAGCGGCCGGGGCCGTAGTAGGCATCGTCGCGCCACCAGGGCACGTAACTCGCCGCCATGGCGAGCGTGCCGAACCGACCGGCGGCCGCGGCCTCGTGCACCGCGTGCACGACGGGGTTGAACCGTTGCGGGAAGATCGCTCCCAGATGCACGCCCGCCTTGTCGGCAACAGCGATCATGCGATCGATGCGCTTGACGGCAATCTCCAGCGGCTTCTCGCAGATCACGTGCACGCCTCGCCGGATGGCCGCGAGCACGGCCGACAGATGCGCGCCCGAGGGTGTGGCCACGGTGACGAAGTCGGGCTTCTCGCGACGCAGCATCCGTGCGGTGTCGGCATACCACTGGCAGCCGAACTCCGCCGCAAACGCCCGGCCCTTCTCTTCGGTGCGGCACGTGGCGGCCACCAGTTCGACGCCCGGGATGTCGGCCAGGGCCCGCGCGTGCAGTCGCGCGATCGCTCCGATACCGATGATGGCGGCCCGCATGCAGGATCTCCCGAAGCCGGAACTCGGCCCGTGGCCGCCCAGTGTCGCGGCCGACGGGTGGCGGCACAAGCGGAGAGGCCACCCAAACGCGTGGGCGGCGGGCATTCACGGCAGCTGCGGTCAGGGAAGGATCGGGGTGCGCGGGTTGTAAAACCAGTCGAAGAGCCTGTCGTGCACCCGGTGCAGATGCGGCAGCGGGCCATCGTCGTGCGAGCCTGTCCGCGGCGCGCAGGGCCCGCGGTAGATCGGGCCACACGTGGGGCAGCCTCGGATGCCCACGAGATCGAGGGGCCGGGGCGGGAGGCTGGGATGGCAGGGTGGCGGCGGCACACACGTCGGCAGGGCCCGGGGCTCGCCGCACCAGTGGAGCGGTTCGAGCGGAGCGAACCAGTCGGCGGCCGTGTCGGTCCGCGGCGGCAGCAGCTTTGCCAGCTTGACGGCGGCAGCTTCCGGTGCCGTGGTCGCGGGATCGATCCGTTCGGTGCCCTCGAGCGGATCGGCGAACTTGTCGGCTACCGATTGCTCGTCAGGACGCAGGCGGCGGCGACGCTTCTTTCCGCCCTGACCGTTCGTGCCGCCAAGATCGTCGTCTTCACCGACGTCGCCCCGGTTGACATCGAATGGTCCGGAAGACTCCGCGGGCGAGTCGGCGGCCGACTCGGACGTGAAGCCGGGATCACCGGGAGTATCCGTTCCCACGAGCACGATGCCAGCGTCCTCGGCGCGGCCGACTGCGGCGACGGCACCGCCGAGCAGCGGATCGATGTCGCCGCCGAAGACACCGCCGGCTGACACCACGAGCGCGGCGGCCAGAATCGCCCCGGCGTACGGCACGCGAACGGTGTCTCGGCGACGGGATGCAAGGGCGGGTATCATCGGGGCGGTCTCCTGCCCTTCTCCATCGGTCGCAGCCGACGTTCTGCTGAAGCGACGGCGGCCGGCGCCAGCGGGGTCGCGTCAAACAGGACGGCCCTGGCGGACGGGGTAATATGGCGGGTTGTTCATGATCGTCGTTCCGGGCTGCTTCCCATGCACTTTCCCGATCCGGCAGGGCTGATCGCGGCACTCACCGACGCGGGGCACAAGCTCGCCATCGTGGCCACGGGGGGCGGCTCACAGGCGATTCCCCACCTGCTCACCACTCCAGGTGCCAGCGATGCGGTGTTGGAGGCGCTGGTGCCCTACGCCCGCGCGGCTATCGATCAGTTGCTCGGCGGCCCCCAGGAGACCTACTGCTCGACGCTCACGGCCCGACGACTCGCCGCCGCAGCCTGGCAACGGGCGTGCCTGCTCGAACAGGCCGACGCGGGACTGGAGCAGGCGGTCGCCGCCGCGCATGCCGTGGGCGTGGCGGTGACGGCGAGCCTCCGGACGAGCCGACCGAAGCGGGGCGGCCATCGCGTATGCGTTGCTGTGCAGCGGCTCGAATCGACGCACGTCGTCGAACTGTCGTTGGAGAAGTCGGCCCGCACCCGAGGCGAGGAGGAGTTGCTCGCGGCGGCGCTGCTCTTCGACGTGCTCATCGACGCCTGCGGGCTTGGCACGGCCTGCGGCCGAGGAGTGGAGAGCGACCTGCGACCGGGAGAGCGGGTGGTGCGCGAGCAGGTCGTGGCGCCGCCGGCGTGGCGGGATCTGTTGGCGGGCACGCGGACGGTCGTGCCGCTCCACGCCGCGCCAGGAGCCGAGTCACGAACCGAATCAACGCCGACCGCCGGCGGGCTCGTCTTTCCGGGATCATTCAATCCGCTCCATGAAGGGCACCGGCTCATGGCGCGGATCGCCGAGGAGATCGCGGAACGACCACTCGCCTACGAGATCTCGCTGACCAACGTCGACAAGCCGCTGCTCGACTTCATCGAGATTCGCGACCGCGCGGCACAGTTCGCCGGACAGCGAGTCTGGCTCACGCGGGCGGCGACGTTCGTGGAAAAACTCGCCATCTTTCCTGAGAGCACGTTCGTGATGGGGGCCGACACTTACGTGCGGCTCGCCGACCCGCGGTATTACGGCGGCTCGGTCGCGGCTGCGGAGGCGGCGGTCGAGCGCATCGCCACGCAGGCTCGCGGGCTGATCGTGTTTGGCCGCGCTCGGCAGGGTGTGTTTGAGGATGCCTCGCAGCTCGACGTGCCGCAGGCCCTGCGAGACATCAGCTATTTCGTGTCGCAACGCGAGTTTCGGCTCGACATCTCGAGCACGCAGTTGCGGCATGAGGCGGTCGAGCCCATCCCGGAGACCGACGCATGACACCTCCATCTCCCGGACGGATCATCATGATGATCGCGTGGCTGGCGACGCTGCCCTCCGCCGCCGCCGACACCCTCGCCGAGAAACTCGAGCCCCACGTCGGCCATGCGATCGACCTCATCGAACTCGGCACCGGCACGCGGTACGTGCGGCCGAAGCTCGAGGGCGTCGTCGTCCGCGACGGCGACGTGAAGTCGCTGCGGATCGTGCCCGAGGGCGAGACGAGGTCGAAGCCGCTCCTCCTCAGCGGCATCACGCGAATCGACGCCAACCGTGAGACGGTGCATACCGCCGAGGTGAAGCGGGGCGGCGCCGCAGCGATCAAGCATGCCAGGGCGAAGGAGGCCTACGCGAAGGAGCAGGCTGCGGCGGCCGAACGCATGCAGAAGCGAGGGGTCGCACCCTGGCCACGGCTCTCCGCCGCCGAGCACGACGCGGAACTCGAAGAGCTGCGGGGATTCGCCGAGCAGGTGTCGCAGGCATTTCCCGCGCTCGAGAAGGCGGAAACGCACGAGTTCATCATGCTCACCGACATTCCCACGCCGCAGATCAAGCCGTATGTCGCCAACCTCGACTCGATGCATGACTTCCTCTGCACGCTCTACGGCATTCCGCCGGGCGAGCCGGTGTGGAAGGGAAAATGCCTCGTGGTGGCGTTCCTGAAAGAGGAGGATTTCCAGGCCTTTGAAGACCGCTTCATGCAGTCGAAGTTGCGGGGCATGCACGGGCTCTGCCACCAGCGAAGCGACGGCCGCGTGATCATGGCCTGCCACCGCGGCGACGACGCCCCGGCGTTTGCCCACATGCTCGTGCATGAGACGAGCCACGGCTTCAACTACCGCTGGCTCTCGCCCACCCGCCTGCCGAACTGGCTCAACGAGGGGATCGCGGAGTGGGTGGGCACGAAACTCGTGCCCGGGAGTAATCAGGTGCCGCTCAAGGAGGCTCAGGCGCTGGAATACATGCAGCAGAAGGGCACTCTCGGCACCGACTTCTTCGATGCCGCCAACATCGAGAGCGTGCAGTACGGCATGGCCTCGGGACTGGTGAAGTTCCTGGCCCGCGATCTCAAGAAGTTTGCCGTCTTCGTGCGGGCCATCAAGGAGGGCGTGCCCGTCGAGGAGAGTCTCGAGCAGGCATACGGTGCATCGCTCGACGCACTGGTGAAATCCTACGGCACCGCGATCGGGGTTCCGGCCCTCACGCGGTAGCCCACGTGACGCACTTCGGCGTGTGAATGCGGGACCGGTGAGGGGCTGACCATGCCCCGAGAGCCGGACGTTCACTCCGCCCATCCTGGGCTCCGCTCACTCGGATGCCGCCTGCGCTTCGCCATCGTGGCTGCGCTTGGCGGCATACGCCGGCTCCGGGGCATGGTCAGCCCCTCACCTCCCGTACTCGGACTCTGGCGGAAGGGGTTGCCCGTGCCCTCGAGCGGGCTGTGGAAGCAAGCGAAGCCATGGATGGCGAAGCGCAGCGGACACGCAGTGAGCCGAGGCCCGGAAGGCCGAGGCGAACGTCCGACGAGAGGGCACGGGCAACCCCGGCCTCAGCACACGCGTCAGCGGCCCACCCTGCGGGCGAGTCCGCTGGCGAGGCGGTCGAGCGTCACACTGCGGTCGTCGATGCCGATGTGGACGCGGATCAGGCTCATGCCCGAAGTGTCAGCCAGAGACTTCGCGAGCGCCACGTCAAACTCTCCCTCGGTGCGAACCTCGTGGCCGGTACCGCCCCCGAGGACCTGCGGAAGGAGTTGGTACTGCCAGGGGTTGATGTCGTTGAAGGAGCCCTCGTGCAGCAGTCGCTCGGTGCCGTAGCCCTTGTTGTCGAGCACGATCACCGTCACGGCCAGTCCGCGGCGGACGATCGTAGATAGTTCCATGCCGGTCATCTGGAAGGCGCCGTCGCCCACCAGTGCGATCACCTTGAGGTCGGGCCGGGCGGTCTTGGCGCCGACGGCTGCGGGCACTGCGAAGCCCATCGACGTGTAGTAGGCCGGCGCGATGAACTCGGTCTGGCCGCGGATCACAAGTTCGCTCGAGGCAAAGAGCGCATCGCCCACGTCGGCGATCACGATCGTCTTGTCGTCGAGCGACTGGTCGAGCCGGCGGACGAGCCGCGTGGTCGTGATCAGCGCGTCGGGCTGGAGGGTGAACGGCCCGGCGGCGGCCGTCGGGCCCGGGGGCAGGGGCCGCTGTCTTCCCTCAGGCCGGGCCGCCGCGAGGCCCCGGATGAAGTCGTCGAGCAAGACACCGTGGAAATGGTGGTGGCTGATTCGCAGGTCGTCGCTGGTTGCGAAGATGGTCCGCGCGGGATCGAGCTTGGCGGTGAAGATGCCGAGGTCGATGTCGGTGAGCAGCGTGCCGAGCAGGATCAGGCAGTCGCTCTCCTCGACGAACTGCGTCACCTCCCGGCGGCCCATCGCACCCTCGTAGAGCCCGATGTAAAGCGGATGGACCTCGCTGACCACGCTCTTCGCGAGCATCGTCGCCGCGATCGGGATGCCACTGGCCTCGGCGAGGGCGACCGTATCGGCCTGCAGACCATGGCGATGGAGTTCGATGCCGGCGACGATCACGGGCCGTTCTGCGGCGTTGATGCGGGCCACCGCCTCTTTCACCGCTTCCGCGAGCGCCTCGGGGTCGCTCCGCCTCGGGACGGGCACGAAGGGGCGGATCTGGTCGGGCACCACGGCGACCATGTCCCGGGGCAACTCGATGTAGACCGGAGCCTTCGTGCGCTGGGCGGTGTCGAGGAGGAAGTCGATGTCGCGGAAGGCGGTTGCGGGATCGGCGATCTCACGGCTGGCCGCGCAGATCTTGTCGAAGACTTCGAGCTGCGTGCGCCACCCGCGAACGCGATGGTGGAGAAGAGGATTGTCGGCGCGTTCGCCGAGCCCCGGCGCTCCGGAGATGAGCACCACGGGGCTCTTCTCGGCCGCGGCCCCGGCGATCGAGTTGGCCAATGACAGGCCGCCCACGCCGTAGGTCACGCACACCGCTCCCATGCCGTTGACGCGGGCGTAGGCGTCGGCCGCGAAGCCGGCGCAGTCCTCACGGGTGCAGTTCACGAGATCGAGCGGGCTCTTTTCCAGCATGCTGTAGAAGGAGAGCACGTAGTCGCCGGGAAGCCCGAAGACGTGGCGGATGCCGTAGTCGGAGAGCCGCCGAATCAGGTACTCGCCGATGGAGAGGCTCGTGACGCTCTTGGCCCACTGGACCGCGGGCCGCCGATTCAGCGGGGGCGCCAGACCGTTGTCGAGGCTCGAACCAAGGATGATCGACACGGGTTTCTCCTCGGAAGGTGCATGATCACTTCGCGAGCCGCCGCCGCAACGCGGCGAGCATCACGAGCCAGAAACCGAGAAACACGGCCACGCAGCCGAGCACGACGAGCAGTCGCCGCGGATCGTGGTTGAGTCGCCACGCACCGACGGCGTGGAAGCAGCCCCAGACCGCGATCCCGATCATGATCCAGCGGATGATCCGCTCGGCGCCGGGCGGTGGAACGGGCGAGTCCATGCCCTATTCTACGCCGCCGCGACGGAATGACCGGCAAAAAATCCGCGTCGCCCTCCCCGCCACCCGCGGACGGCGAGGCGGGCACCGGACACGACCGGCGTCAGGCCTTCACGCGTTCGAGATACTCGCCCGTGCGGGTGTCGACCTTGATCTGGTCGCCCTGCTCGATGAACGCCGGCACGATCACGTCGGCGCCCGTCTCGAGTTTCACGGGCTTGGTGAGGTTCGTCGCCGTATTGCCCCGCATGGCCGGTTCGGCGTATTCGACCTTGAGCACCATGTGGTTCGGCGGCTCGATCGAGATCGGGTTGCCGTTGTAGAGCAGCATCGAGCAGACGGTGCCCTCCTTGATCCACTTCCAGGAGTCGTCAACCTGTTCCTTGGAGAGCTCGTATTGCTCGTAGCTCTCCTGATCCATGAACACGAACTGGTCGCCCTGCTTGTAGAGAAACTGGGCCTCGATCGTGGAGATGTCGGCGGCATCGAGCGAGTCGCCGCTCTTGTAGGTGCGGTCGAGAACGGTGTTGCGGAGGAGATTCCGCAACTTGCACTTGTAGAGCGCCTGGCCCTTGCCCGGCTTCACGAAGTTGCACTCGATCATGATGTACGGGTCGCCGTCGATCTGGACCTTGAGGCCCTTCTTGAACTCGCTCGTGTTGTAGCCTGCCACTGCTGCTCGACGCTCCTGTAGATGACCGCTTTCTCTTCCGGGTCGCACGCCCGTATCCTTACGGGACGTCCAGAGTGGCCGCACCGCCCCGGCCTGTCAACTTCCGCCGTCCGCTCCCGATGCCCACCGCCACTCTCCAGCGTGATACGGTCGGCGTTGCCTCCGGATGGCAGCGGGAACTGGCCGACGCCATTCGCGACCCCGACGAACTCTGCCGCGTGCTTGGGCTCGACCCCGGCCTCGCCGCCGCGGCACGGGCATCGGCCGGGAACTTTTCGCTGCTCGTGCCGCGGGCCTTCGCCGCCCGCATGCGGCCGGGCGACGCCCGCGACCCGCTGCTGCTTCAGGTGCTGCCGCAGCCGGCGGAAACGACCGACGCCGCGGGCTACTCCGCCGATCCGCTCGGCGAGACGACGGCGCTCGCGGCACCGGGGCTCGTCAAAAAATATGCCGGTCGCGCCCTGCTGCTCCTGACCGGCGGCTGTGCCATCAACTGCCGCTACTGCTTCCGCCGTGAGTTTCCCTACGCGGCCAGCGGCGCCACCCGCCG
Source organism: Planctomycetia bacterium (assembly GCA_021414115.1). Taxonomy (GTDB): domain Bacteria; phylum Planctomycetota; class Planctomycetia; order Pirellulales; family UBA1268; genus QWPN01. The sequence goes on along the minus strand of JAIOPD010000012.1, from coordinate 17,035 downwards.
CGGCGTGGACGAGGGGCTGGCCGCGATCGCCGCCGACGCATCGATCACCGAGGTCATCCTCTCGGGCGGCGACCCGCTGCTCGCCGACGATGCCTTCCTCCACGGCCTGGTCGCGCGACTCGATGGCATCCCGCACCTCCGCCGACTGCGGATTCACACCCGGCTGCCCGTCGTGCTGCCGTCGCGGATCACGTCGGACCTCGTGGCTCTGCTGGGAGCCTCGCGGCTGGCCCGCGTCGTCGTGCTGCATGCCAATCACCCGGCCGAACTCGACGCGGCGGTCGCCGATGCGGTCCGCCGGCTGGCCTCGGCCCCGGCGGTCGTTCTCAACCAGGCTGTCCTGCTGGCCGGCGTGAACGACTCCGCGGCCGTACTAGGGTCGCTGTCCGAGAGGCTCGTCGAACTCGGCGTGGTGCCTTACTATCTCCATCTGCTCGACCGCGTCCGCGGGGCCGCGCACTTCGACGTGCCGGACTCACGGGCCCTTCCCCTCCACCGCCAGTTACGGGACTCGCTTCCGGGCTACGCGGTACCACGGCTTGTCCGCGAGGTTCCGGGCGAACCGGCGAAAGTCTGGATGGGATGAATCGTGACACCGTACTGGGATACCGAACCAAGACCGACATACGTGGAGAGATCGCAATGAGAATGCTCATCGGGGTGGACGGTTCGGAAACGTCGTTGAACGCGGTGCGAGTGGCCGCCAGCATCTGCGACCCGGCCGTGGATCTGCTCGCGCTCTACTACTCGCCACGCGAGCTCGAGAAGCGGGTGCCCGATGGTTCGCGGTCGATCATCGGCGGCGCCGCGGCGGCCGTGTTTGCCGACGCCCGCGACCTGCTCCCGGCCGATGTCGCCTCCCGGGCCGAGTTCATCCAGAACGACGCGGCCGCCGCCTTGGGCATCCTCGACGCCGCCGTCACGTGGCAGGCCGACATGATCGTGGTCGGTGCCCGCGGACACGGCTCGCTGCAGCAACTCCTCCTCGGAAGCGTCTCCCGCGCTGTCGTGCATGGGGCACGCCTGCCGGTGCTCGTGGTACGGTCGGCGCCGCCGCAGGACCGCGGGCTCAAGGTGCTCGCCTGCCATCACCCCGCCAGCGCCGCCGCGGTCGCGAAAGCGCTGGGACACGTTCACTGGGCAACCGGCACCCAGGGCTGCGTGATCGGTGTCGCGGAGGCACTGCTCGCCGGCCCGCTGCCGACGTGGCTCGAGAAGCGGGTCCGCGACCCCGACACGGCCGCCGTGGCGAAGGCCTGGCAACAGGAGCACGATGACGAGGTGACGGAACTCGAGGGCACCCTCACCGCGTTTGCCGCGACTCTGCCGCCGGCCTTCCGTGCGGCCAAGCCGATCGTGTCGCAGGGCAACGCCGGCGAGAAGATCCTCGAACGAGCCGCGGCCGACGGGATCGACCTCGTCGTGATCGGTCGCACGCCGACCGACGCACTCACCCGTTGGCTGCTCGGCAGCACCTCCGAGGCCGTGCTCACGCGTTCCGCCGCCAACGTCCTGATCGTGCCCGTCGAAAAGTAGCGCCGCGGCGGCGTGTGCCTCTCTCGGGAAGCCCGGAGCGCGAGCGACGGGTAGACGGGTGGCGGGCGTGTCGGCGATGCGGAGCGAGTTGGGGTGGAGGGCGTATGCCCCGCGCTTGCGCTTGGGGCTTCCCGACGCAGAGCGTCTCCTGGCGCGGGCAGCCCCGCACCTACGAAGCCCTCCCAGGGCTCCGCGGCTCAGTCCCAATACCAGCCTTCGGCGGGCAGATCCTTGGCGGCGGTGCGGGCGGCGGCGACCTCGCCCTTCTCGTCCATGATCAGGTTGGGGGCTTCAAGAGCCATTCGCGGATGGGCCGTCACCCCGCCGCCGATCGGCGTGAGCAGCCGGTTGTTGCGCCACACGGCATGGATCGCGGTCTCGGCCTGGGCCGGCGGCGTGAGCCGCTCGATCGGATAGGCCTTCTCGTCGCGGAGCGTCTCGGCGGCCCAGGCCGCCTTGCCGTAGCCGTCGTGCTCCTGCAGATACGCCGCGGCGACGACGAGGTCGATCATGGTGCGGAGCTGGGCGTAGACCGGACTCTTGGCGGCGATCTTCGTGTAGTCGCGGGTGAATGCCTCGGTGAACGTCTTGCTCGGCTTGTCGGCGCGAGTGGCGGAGAGGCGGGTGCCGTCGGCTCGGACCACCTCGTCGGCACCACAGAGTTTTACTCCTTGACCGACGAGTTCGATGGCGAGGTCGTCCTCGGCGATCTTCACACACTCGTAGTCGGGCACGAAGTACCAGCGTTGCAGGGCGTTGGCCGCCACGGCACCGGCACTGGCCAGATCGATCCACGTGGGCATCTTCACCGGGGGCTGCTCGAGCCCGATGCCGATCAGTTTCATGCGATAGTCGGCCTCGACCATCACCTGCGCAAAGTGGGTCGCCGCAGGCACGCCCTGCACGCTCACCGTCTGCGGCCCGAGTGCCTCCTTCATGCCGGCCACGATCTGATCGGCTCCGCCCTGCGGGTTGAGTCGGCCGGTCTTGCGGAGGAAGTCCTGCATCGCGGCGAGGCCTTCCTTCGTCGGGTCGATGGAGCAGCCGACGAGACGATCCTGCGGCTGGCCGGGGGCGAAGGCACGGATGGCAGTGGCAAGATCCTCGAGCAGGACGGTCGGACTGCCGGTCTCGACACCGACGACGCGGCCTGCGGCATCGGTCATCCAGGGTTCGGCCGGGCCCGCGATGACGATCTCACCGGGCGTATCGCCCTCGGCGGGATAAACGAAGACGTAGTGCACGCGGGTCAGGCCGGCGAGTTTCTCGATCGAGTCGGGGATGCCGCGGCCATCGGCCGCATGCGTGGCGAGAGCCGCCTCGAGCCGCGAGAGGGCGACTTTGCGCAGCGGCACCCGCTTTTGAAGATCGCCGGGCAGGGTGGCCACCGCCGCCTTGCGACGCTCCTGGGAAAGCCCGGGGTCAGCGACCGCCTTCGTCCGCAGCACGCCATTGGCATCGACCAGGACACCGGCTGCCTGAGCAGCGCCGACCTGTGCGAAAGCCGTGCCGTTGGCCATGGGGGCAAACGCCGTGGCAACGGCCATGATCACGCGACAGATGCGGGAGCTGTTGAGGGTCGTGTGCATCGAGTTCACCCGGGACGGGAAGGATCAGCGACAAGAGATGGGCGGCGAAAACAGAGGTGGAGCGTAGTGCCGCGGGGGCCAGGGGGCAATGCGAGGTTTGGCCATGTTTCCCATGGTTTTGGCCGGTGGAAACCTGTCTCAGCCCACGCCGGCGGCGGCCCGGCCGGCCGGGCCGCGCCGCGACGAGCTCTCCTCCCGACGGCCACCCAGCGACACGGGGGCCCGCACGCAGCCGGAGCCGAGCAGGTCGACGAGCTCGTGATGGAGCTGTTGCGACCAGCCGACCTTGTCGCGGTCGGCCTCCATGAGCACCCGCGAGCCGTCCGCGAGGTCGAGCACCAGCCGCAGCGACGACTTCCCCGGATGCCGGCGGAAAATCTCGGCGAGCCGGTCGAGCACCGCGGCGTCATGCACACCCTCGACGATCTTCACCGTGACGCTCCGCGGCTGCAGCCGCCAGACGTCGGCGATCGGCAGCAGCTCGTTGACGATCAGGTTGGTCTCCTCGCTGCCGGCGCGGCGGTCGATCGATCCGCCGACGACCACCACGGCATCGGGCTGCAGGTGCTCCCCGAGCCGCGCGTAGTCTTCCGGCCAGCAGATGCTCCGCACGAGGCCGTTCATGTCCTCGAGGTCGAACATTCCATACCGCGTGTGCGTGGAGCCAGGCCGGGCCTGCTTGGTGTTGGAGAGTTTGAGGGCGGCGACGAGGCCGCCGATGACGACGTTGTCTTTCGCCTTGGTCGCCCCGAGATCGCCCGTGCCGTGCGTGCAGATCGCGTCGAGCACGCCCTGAAACTCGGCGAGCGGATGACTGTGGATGTAGTAGCCGAGCACCTCCTTCTCGTTGGACCGCATCTCGAGGTCGGAGAGCGGCGGCACGTCGGGAAGGCCGGTTGGGGCCGCAGCGGCGACGGCCGGCTGCGGGTCGTCGAGGGCGGCGAACAGGTTTTTCTGCCCGCTCTTGCGGTCGGCGAGCTGCGAGGCGCCCGCCGCCATCGCCCGCTCGATGCCGGCGAGCAGGCCGCCGCGGTGGCCACCGAGCGAATCGAGGGCGCCGGCCTTCGCGAGGTTCTCGATCGCCGTCTTGTTGACGAGCGATGAATCGAGCCGCCCGCAGAAGTCGTGGAGGTCGCGGAACGGCCCCCGCTTGGCCCGCTCGGCGCCGATCGTCTCGGAGGCCTGCACGCCGCAGCCCTTCACCGCCGCGAGCCCGAACAGAATCCGGCCGCCGGCCACGCTGAAATCGGGAGCCGAGGCATTCACGTCGGGCGGCGCGACCTCGATCCCCATGCGGCGGCAGTCCTCGATGTGCTCGACGAGCGAGTCTTTCTTCTTGAAGTTGCGGCCCGTGATGTCGCCCGAGAGCAGGGCGGCCATGAACTCGGTGGGAAAGTGGGTCTTGAGGTAGGCGGTCTGGAAGGCGAGCAGGGCGTAGGCGGTGGAGTGGCTCTTGTTGAAGCCGTAGCCGGCAAACTTCTCGATCAGCGCGAAGACCTCCTCCGCCTGCTGCTTGGAAAGCCCCTGGGCCTGAGCGCCGGCGACGAACTGCTCGCGAAACGCGGCGATGGTCTCGAGTTTCTTCTTGCTGATGGCCTTGATGCAGGTGTAGGCGCTGGAGAGCTCGATGCCCCCGAGCCGCTCCAGGATCCGCATCACCTGTTCCTGGTAGACCATCACGCCGTGGGTCTCGCCGAGCACGTCCCTCATGACGGGATGGAGAAACTCCGGCCGCTTGCGGCCGTGCTTCACGTTGACGTATTCGTCGACCATGCCGCCCTCGAGCGGTCCCGGCCGGTAGAGGGCGTTGACGGCGACGATGTCGAGGAAGTGGTCGGGCTTCATCCGCTGGAGCAGGTCGCGAATGCCGCCGCTCTCGAGCTGGAAAATACCCTTTGTCTCGCCGCGACAGAGCGTGGCAAAAGCGGCCTTGTCGTCGAGCGGGAAGGCGAAGGGGTCGGGTCGGGCCCCGGTTGTCTGCTCGATGATCTCGAGCGTCTTGGCCACGACGGTCAGGTAGCGGAGGCCGAGAAAGTCCATCTTCATGAGGCCGGCGCGCTCGACGTCGCCCATGGCCCACTGCGTGATCACTTCCTCCTTGCCCGTCACCCGTTGCAGTGGCACGTATTCGACGAGCGGCCGATCGGCGATCACGACGGCCGCGGCGTGGGTGCCGACGTTGCGGGCCAGCCCCTCGATCTGCTTGGCGAGGCCCACGAGCTCGCGGATCTCGTGGTCGGCTTCGCAGGCGGCCGCGAGCTGCGAGCCGGTGGCCGCGGCGTCTTCGAGCGAGATGCCGAGCTGGTCGGGCACGAGAGCCACGATCTGGTCCACCCGCGGGATGGGCATGCCGAGCGCCCGCCCGACGTCGCGGATCGCGGCCCGGGCGGCGAGCGTGCCGAACGTGCCGATCTGCGCGACGTTGGCCTCGCCGTATTTCTTCTTGACGTAGTCGATGACCTCGCCGCGACGCTCCTTGCAGAAGTCGATGTCGATATCGGGCGCCTCGCGGCGATTGACGTCGAGGAACCGCTCGAAGAGCAGGTCGTATTCGAGCGGGCAGACGTGCGAGAGGTAGAGGGAATAGGCAACGAGCGACCCCACGCCCGAGCCTCGTGCCGCGGCCGGGATACCTTTCTCACGGGCGTGTCGGACGAAGTCCCAGACGATGAGGAAGTAGCTGGCGAAGCCGAGCGTATCGATCACGGAGAGTTCGCGGTCGAGTCGCACGACCGCCTGCTCGTCGAGTTCGCCAGTGGCTGTATCGGCCGGCACGACGCCCCCGGCCCAGCGCTTGGGCACGCCCGCATAGCGCTCGCGGAGACCCTCGAGGCAGAGCCGGCGGAGCTCCTCCGAGGCCGTCAGGCCGCCCGGGACGTCGAAGCCGGGGAAGTGTCGCTTGCCCAGGTCGAGGTCGATCGACACCGACTCCGCGATCTCCTGACTGCGGTTCACCGCCGCCGACACCAGCCCGCGGTCGAGGCCGACGAACGCCTCGTGCATCTCCTCGGGGCTCTTGAGATAGAACTCGCTCGAGTCCATCCGCATCCGCGAGGCGTCGTTGCGGAACCGGCCGGTGTTGACGCACAGCAGGATGTCCTGCGCCTCGGCGTCTTCACGGTTGACATAGTGACAGTCGCAGGTGGCGACCGGCGGAATGCCGAGCTCCTTCGAGATCTCGAGGGCCACGTCCGTCACCTGCCGCTGCACATCGAGGCCGTTGTCCTGGATCTCGATGAAGTAACGATCGCCGAACGTCTTCTGAAACCAGCCCGCCACCTCACGGGCCTGCGTGAGCGACTCCCGCTGCTCGCGTGAACTGCCGATGAGCGAGCGGCTGAACTCCCCCGACAAACAGCCCGACAGGCAGATCAGTCCCTCTCCGTATTGCTCGAGCAGTTCGCGGTCGATCCGCGGCTTGAAATAGAAGCCCTCGAGGTAGGCCTTCGTGGCCAGCTTCAGGAGGTTGGCGAAGCCGGTGCGATCGCGGGCCAGGAGCGTGAGGTGGTAACTCGAATCCCTTTGGCTGCCGGCGTCTTTTTGGAAGCGGCTGCCAGGGGCGATGTAGGCCTCGTAGCCGATGATCGGGTTGATTTTGGCGGCCTTCGCGGCCTCGTAAAACTCCAAGGCGCCGTGGAGGTTGCCATGGTCGGTGATGGCCAGGGCGTTCATGCCCAGTTCCACCGTCCGGTCGACGAGCCGCTCGATCGAGCTGGCGCCGTCGAGAAGGCTGTAGTGGCTGTGGCAGTGAAGGTGGGCGAACGACTGCGTGCTCATCCGTGGGCCTCGCGAAGGAAGCCGGGAGTCTAGCAAACGCCGCAGGCGTGTCGGATTCCCCGCGATTGTGGTGCGGAGCCGATCGGGGTGGAGGACGTATTCCCCGCGCTCGCGCTTGGGGCTTCCCGACGAAGAAGCGTGGCCGAGCGAGTTGACGTGGCGTCGGGCGACTCTCGGAAAGCCCGGAGCGCGAGCGACGGGTAGACGGGTGGCGACCGCGATTGTGGTGCGGAGCGGGACGGGGTGGAGGACGTATTCCCCGCGCTCGCGCTTGGGGCTTCCCGACGAGAGGCAGCGCCGAGGCCTTGCGCAACCCGCGAGTGGCGGAGCGGCGCGGCGAGGCAACCCGCGGGCGGCTGCTCAGTCCGAGAGCGGCTCGCCGATCTGGCGGAGCAACTCGGCGAGCCGGGCCTGAAGCTCGAGCACCGCCTGCCAGTTGGGAAACTCGAGTTCCACCTTCTCGGCGTTGGCTCGCATCACGGCTCCCTCGCTCGCGTCGCGAAGAACGTTCTGGACGTATTCGAGCAGTTCGCTCAGTTCCGCCGACTGTGCCGGGCTGAGTCGTTCGGGCAGCGGCGGCGGACCCGCGGGCAAGAGCGGCGATCGCACCGCCGAAACGTCTTCGATCACGTCGGAATGGTGCTCGGCGATCCGCCGCATCCGTTCTTCGAGTTCCCGCGCGTGGCCAGCCGCGGCCGGCGGGTGTTTCGCCGCGAGGGCTACGATGCGGCGGTCGATGTCGCTGTGGGAACCGACCAGCAGGAGCGATCGACCCAGGGAGATCATGTCGCCGTGGCGGACGATCCTCACCTGGATGTCCTCGCCGTTGACCTTGGTGCCGTTGGTGCTCTCGAGGTCTGTGGCGACGATCTTGTCGTTGTCCTGCTGGAGCTTGAGGTGGTAACGGCTGATCCGCTCGTCGTTGAGCTGGATCGAGTTGCCTTCCTCGCGGCCAATGGTCACCGGCGTGGGCAGGTCGCTGAATACCCGGCCCCGGTCGGCGCCGTGGAGCACGCGGAGTGTGATGTGTGCCATGCAAAACCGCCCGCGGATGGGCCCTCAGCCGCGGGGAGCGTCCCAGAGCCGTCCGCCCAGAAGAATCTCCTCAAAGATACACGACGCCAGCCCCCAGGCGGCCAGGCTCTCCGCCGGTCCCGCGGCCACCCGGTTGACCGATCCCCAAAACCGGTACGATTGTCGCCAGGCACCCGTAGCTCAATGGATAGAGCATCGGTCTTCGGAACCGAGGGTTGCAGGTTCGAGTCCTGCCGGGTGTATTTTCGGGGCACATGGCTCGCGCCGCGTGAAACCAGTCTGCAGGTTCGAGTCCTGCCGGGTGTATTTCAGTTTTCGACTGATGCCGGAACGGGTGGCGGTTCCGCGGGCGGTCCGCCCGGGCTGAGCCGCCCGATCGGCTGCCCCTCGCCGTTGAAAAACTCGACGAAGCCGTCGCGGTGTTCCAGGCCGGTGCCGATGGCGATCGCCTCGACACCCGAGTCGTCGTTGACCTCGATCCGACCGCCGCCGCCCCCTTTGACGCGGCCGATGTGCACGAGCTTCGTGCCCCCGTCCGCCGCGACGACAATCTCACCACAGACGATCCGGCTGGCCTCGACGACACCCACGGCGAGTTTGTCGGGCGGCACGGCCACGGCGCGGAGTGCCAGTCCGATGGCGAGGAACAACAGCGGATAGACGGTCCAGCGTTCGCGGCTTGTCATGATCAGTCGCCGTGTTTTTCGCGCAGGCGGGCGGACAGTCGCAGGATGTGATGGACCCGTTCGAACTGGTCGAGCCAGTCGGAGACGACCGCAGCGATCGCCTGCGCCGGGGGCGGCGCGGCGCCCGACGCACACGAGGAGCCGAGCTGAGCCGCCGCCGCTGCGCGGTATGCGGAGAGCGTCCGGTCGCCGTAAAAGAGGATGGGCGTGAAGTCCTCGCTGAAGAAGGCGGCGACGGGGACCCGCTGTCCGCCGCAGACCTTGAGATGGGCGGCGATGTCGGGCAGGGCGTCGCGGTCGAGAAACCGCAGGTCGATCGAGGCCGCGGCCGCCGCGAAGTGAGCGAAGATCGGGCACTGGTTGACGCAGTCTCCACACCAGGCGCCGGCGAGCACGAGCACCGGCATCTTCCGGACAAAACTGCCGAGCAGCTGCCGCTGCGGCGGCGTGAGTACCACCTTCCCATGAAAGGCGTGCCACCGATCACGCTGTTCGGTCGTGCCGTGCCGCTCCAAAAATGCAGCGTAGGGCAGCGCCGCCGCGAAGGCAGCCGCCCAGGCCTCGGGGGTCGGCGGTGCGCCGGCGGACGGGATCGGCAGGGTAGGGGTGACGGTCGCCATCGGGGCAAAACTCCTCGGTCGGGTCGATGTCGGTCGGGCCGCGGCGATCATACCCGTTCTTTCCCAGTCCGCGCCGACACGTCTGTCTGCCGCCACGTGGCGGAATGCCGGCAGGCTGGGCTGGATGCGGGCCGGCGGAGATGCGTGAAACACGCTCGGAACACCGGTGGGAACGACCTTGACCCTGAAAAAAACGATCCGTACTGTCCCCCCGCCTGAAGGCCACGGGGTTGCCTTACGAGGTTCATCCCGCCCGACGTCGCCGGCAGCACGGATGCTCGCCGCCGACGTCGGGACCGTGTCCTTCCCGGCGTTGATCGTCCAATCGCTCCCGGAAACGGTCCAGGTTCTCCGCCCCCCTGGACCCTGGACCGTTCCGGGGGCCCTTTTTTTGCGCCGCGACCATGTGGGTCTGCACGGCGACTTGCGGAGTGGAAAACGTATACCCCGCGCTCGCGCTTGGGGCTTCCCGACGGGACGCAGCGGAAAGCGGGTTGAGGTGGAGAGCGTATACCCCGCGCTCGCGCTTGGGGCTTCCAAGCGGGAAGCGGCGTGAGCCGTGACCCGTGGCGTCGGGGATTTCGGGAAGCCCGGAGCGCAAGCGACGGGTATACGGGTGACGACGTCGACGATAGCGCGGAGCGATTGGGGCGGGCGCCGGGAGCGTGAACGGCGCGTCAGATGTAATACATCGCGTCGGCCACGGAGCGGCATCGGCCTGCGAGATCGGCGAGCGTGACGCCGCTGAGCGCCTCCGACTCCGCTTCCGCGGCCTCGTGCCAGGCCGCCGCGAGCACGGTCGCGGTCCGCGATCGCCGGGCGAGTTCGGCCGTCACCGGGGCCGCCGCGTCACCCGGGCCATCCACGGCGCGGCGAATGTCGGCGAGCGTGATCGTGTCCGGAGCCCGGGCGAGCCGATATCCGCCGGCGGCGCCCCGGGTGCTCGCCACGATACCGGCCGCCTTCAACTGCAGGAGGATGTGCACGAGAAATCTCGCGGGCACGCCTTGCGCCTCGCAGATCGCCCTGATCCCCACCGGCTGCACCGCGTCGCAGCGTCGCGCCAACTCGACCGCGGCCATCGCGGCGTATTCGGTCTTCGCAGACAGGCGCATGGCAAGGCCTCGCGGGTTTAGCGGGAATGGAGTCCGCACTCGGTCTTGACCGTGCCGCTCCAGCGGCCGGCGCGCTCGTCTTCGCCCGCGGTCACGGCCCGCGTGCAGGGCGCGCAGCCGATGCTCACGTAGCCCTTGTCGTGGAGCGGGTTGTAGGGCACGTTCTCGCGGACGATCGCGTCCCAGACGGCGGCTTTCGTGAAGTTTGCCAGGGGCGAAATCTTCACCACCCCGAACTTGTGGTCCCAGCCCACGATCGGCGCGGCCGCCCGGTCGGGGCTCTGATCGCGGCGGATGCCGCTCATCCAGGCGGTGTAGTTCACGAGTACTCGCTTCACGACCGCCAGCTTCCGGTCGGCACAGCAGCGGTCGGGGTCCGTGCGGTAGATCGGTCCGCCGTGCTGCCGCTCGTACTCGTCGACGGTGGTTTCGGGGCGTGCGAGCACGACCTCGATTCCATACCGCTTCGCGATCCGGTCGCGGAGGTCGAGCGTCTCTGAAAATTGGTAGCCGGTGTCGAGATTGAAGACGTAGGTCTGCGGGGCGATCGCCGCGAGCCAGTGGATGATCAGGCATCCCTCCGGCCCGAAGGCCGTGGCCATCGTGAGCTTGTCGCCAAACCGGCCGACGGCCCAACGGATGACCTCCTCGGGGGTCGCGGATTCCAGCGACCGGCTGGCACGGGCGAGCTCCTCGCGCAGCGCGTCCGACACTCCGTCCGGTTTCAGTTCCGCCGCAGCGGTCGTGGTCGTCATGACCGAATCCTTACCACGTTGCTCAACTATTGCAAGAATCGACCGTCGGTTTTGTCAATCGGTTGTTCCGCCCCGCGGCACGCGTCCGCCCCCGCCCGACCCGCAGGGTTTCGCAGGCCTGCCCCGGCCGGCACGCTGTCCCCCTCGCCTTGCCCACGGAAAACCTCACAATCTCCTCCTCACCCCCGAGGAACAGGGATCATGGCACGCGACGTTGCGCTGGCGGTCGATTTGGGGGCTTCGAGCGGACGCATCGTGTCCGGCAGTTTCGACGGCCGGCTGCTCGAGCTCGAGGAACTTCACCGGTTCGAGAACGGGCCGGTGGCGATGGGCGGTCAACTCGTCTGGGACCTGCCGCGGCTCTGGCAGGAGGTGGTGGCCGGCCTCAGGGTGGCCGCGGATCGCCACGGCCGCACGGTCTCCACCGTGGGAGTCGATACCTGGGGCGTCGACTTCTCGTTCCTCGGGGCCGACGGGGCCCTGCTCGCCAATCCTGTCTGCTACCGCGACCCGCGCACACGCGGCATGCTCGCCGCCGCGGAGAAGATCGTGCCCCGCGCCGACATCTTTGCGGCCACCGGCCTGCAGTTCATGGAGATCAACTCGCTCTACCAGTTTCTCGCCCTCAAGGAGTCGAAGTCGAGCGTGCTCGGGGCTGCCGAGCGGATGCTGATGATCCCCGATCTTTTTCACTGGCTGCTCTCGGGCGAACGGTCGAACGAACGCACCAATGCCTCGACCTCGCAGTGCTACGACCCGCAGAAGAACGACTGGGCATTCGGCATGCTCGAGCGTTTTGGACTGCCGCGAGGAGTGTTTGGTCCGCTCACCGATCCCGGAACGGACCTCGGCGGCCTGCGGCCCGACGTCGCCGCGGAGACGGGGCTCGCGGGCGTCCGGGTGATCGTGCCGGGCACCCACGACACGGCCAGCGCCGTGGCGGCCGTGCCCGCCACCGAACCTCCGAGCGCGCGGCCCGACTGGTGCTACGTGAGCCTGGGCACGTGGGCCCTGGTCGGTGCCGAACTCGACCGGCCGCTGGTCACGGCCGAATGCCTGGCCCGCAACTTCACCAACGAGGGTGGGGTTGGGGGCACGACCCGGCTCCTCAAGAACGTCTGCGGTCTGTGGCTCGTGCAGCAGTGCCGGGCGGCGTGGCAACGGGCCGGCAAGGGCTGGGCCTGGGATCAGCTCACGGCGCTGGCGGCCGAGGCACCACCGCTGGTCACACTCATCGACCCCAACCACCCTTCGCTCGTCGCCCCGGCCGACATGCCGGAGGCGATCCGAGCCCTGGCCAAGGCGAGCGGGGAGCCGGTGCCGGAGTCGACGGCCGCGGTGGTCCGCACGGCGCTCGAGAGCGTTGCCGCAGCGGTGCGGCGCACCCTGGCCGAGCTCGACGCGCTCCTCGGCCGCCGGGTGTCCCGCGTGCACATCGTGGGCGGCGGCGTGAAAAACACATTGCTCTGCCAGATGATCGCCGATGCCACCGCCCGACCGGTCGTCGCGGGGCCGGTGGAAGCCACGGCCATCGGCAATCTGCTCGTGCAACTCGCCGGCCGCACGGGCACGGCCGATCTACGGGCGCTGCGGGCGATCGTCCGCGACAGCTTCGAGCCGGCCCACTATGAACCCCGAGCCGCGTCCCGCTGGAATGACCGTCTCGGCGATGATCGCGTGTCCAAACGCTGAGGTCGGCGACGCACCGTGGTCGACGGTACTCAGCTCTTCGGCTGGAACCACTGCGGATTCATGCTGAGCACGACCATCACCACGAACGACAGCACGACGATCACGCCGGCGAAGATCGCCCGCTTGAGCCAGACCTGCGCCTGGCGGGCGTCGGCAGCGTCCTGCCGCAGTTTCTGCTCCTTGCGGTATTCAAGGCTGTCGGTCGCCCGGAGCACGAACGGTTCGTTGCACGTCGGGCAGACCATCTCGCGGCCGAGCCACTCGTCCCGCGCCTTGAGCACATGGCCATTGGGGCAGGGAATCCGGTAGGCCCGCTCGACCGCGGCGGCGGGCGTGCGGCAGATGGGGCACACCACCGACAGGCCATCGGCGATTCCGGGGCCGCGATATCCGCAGGAACAGGCGACGTTTCCGCTCATGATGATGAGTGTACCACTGGAGCGCCGCTGCAGGGCGAACGGGCGTCAGGCAGCCTGGTGCTGCCGCGCCGGGCGCTTGGTGACGACGCCATGATCGACCTCGATGATCGCATCGGCGAGCGCCAGCGTGCTGGCGCGGTGCGTGATCATGATCACGGTGCGGTTCTCGACGTAGGTCGAGAGGGCCTCGTGGATGAGTCGCTCGCTGTCCACGTCGATCTGACTCGTGGCCTCGTCGAGCACGAGGATCTCCGCGTTCCGCAGGAACGCCCGGGCCAGCGCGATCCGCTGCCGCTGGCCACCCGAGAGCCGGAAGCCGTTGGGACCCACCATCGTGCGGTAGCCCTCCGGAAACTCCGAGATGAACTCGTGGGCGTGCGCCCGGCGGGCCGCCTCCTCGATCTCCTCGTCGGTGGCCTCCCAGCGGCCATACCGGATGTTGTAGAGGATCGACTCGTTGAAGAGCTCGGTCTGCTGCGTGACCATGGCGATCCGCCGCCGAAGGTCGTGCAGCGCGACCTCCGTCAACGGCACGCCGTCGAGGAGCACGCGGCCCTTCGTCGGGTCGTAAAATCGGCAGATGACGTTGATGAGCGTGCTCTTGCCGCCGCCGTTCGGCCCCACGATCGCCACCCGTTCGCCGAACTGGATGGCGACGTTCACGTCCTTGAGCACGGTGTCGATCCCGTCGTAGGAAAAAGACACGTTCTCGAGCCGGATCTCCCGGTGGGGCGAGGGCAGTTCGCGGGGATTCACCGCCTCGGTCAGCTTCGACGGCATGTCGAGCAGGGGATACAGCCCCTGGGCGCCCACGATTCCGATGTTGAGGCCGGTGATCACGCCGGAGAGTTTCCGCACCGGGTCGCTCGCCCCGATCAAAAACCCGAAGAAGATCATGATGCCCGGCACCGTCATGGGCTGGTCCGTCATCGTGATCCCGAAGATCTTCGTCTCCTGATTGATCACGAGCCATGCCCCGACGGCGATCGACGTGGCGACCATACCGATGCCGAGGATCTCCGTGATCGGATTGGCCAGGGCGTGATAGAACGAATGCCACATGCCCGTTCGCATCATGTCGCCGGTGCAGGTGCGAAATCGCTGCCGTTCGAAGTCTTCCATCGTGTAGGCCTGCACGGTCAACACGTTGTTGAGGGCTTCGAGGAGCACATGATGAAACCCTCGCGACCGGGCGAGGATGTTCTTCGAGACCCCACGGATTCGGCGGTTGAGCCAGACCATCAAAAAGCCCACGACGGGCGCCAGCGTCAGGCAGGCGAGCGTCAGTCGCCACGAGACCATGAACGCGAAACCGAGGCAGGTCATGATCTTGAGCGGCTCGGTGATCGCACCGCCGTAGACGCTCGTGATGCCGCTGGCAAGCATGTCCGACGTGCTCGTGACCTGCGCCATGAATCCTGCCGAGCCCCACCTCATGAACTGCGCGCGGTCGAGCGCGAGGGCCTTGTCGAAGACCTTGAGCCGGATGTTTCGACTGATGGTCATCGCCACCCAACTCACCAGCAGCGTGCTGCCCATGAGCAGCACGTGCTTGATGAAGGTGCTGATCACGACGAAGGCCACCACGAGGAGCACCGTCTGAAACGGGTCGCGGGGCAGGAAACGGTCGATCCAGGGCGTGAGGTGCTCGGCCGAGAGGGCGATCGCCTGGTCGCCCCGCACCGCCAACCGGAAGGTGTCGAGTTTGTTTTGGGCCTTCATGGCCTCACGGGCGTCGGGAATCCCCGCCGCCAGCCGTTTCTCGAGGTCGGCGATCGTGGCATGCGCCGCCTCGATCCGCTGCTTCGACTCCTCGAGCCGCCGCTCGTTCCACGACTGCAACGAGTCGCCCTTGAGCGTGACTTCAATGATGGGGAACAGGGCGGCGATGTTCGCGCCCCACAGGGCGGCAACGCCGGCGGAGCAGAGCAGCGCCGCTGCGAGCAGCGGCCAGCTCTTCGCGGCCTCCCTCAAAGCCCTGAGAAAATAGTTCATGTACCAACTTCTCGCACGGGCTGGGACGGGTTCGGGAAGTGATCGGACATCGCGGTGGGTCGAGCCCATGGCAGCCTGGCGAACGTCCGCCAGCGAAGGCTGCGCATGAGCCGGCAGGATGGGCGGACCTTGCCCGTCGAACCTGCCATGCGGGTGGGGAAGGTAGTGATCCTCCGAAAGCCGTTCAAGGGCGGGTTTTCGGGGGAAACACGGGCCAACGCGGCCCGGAACGCGTCCTCTCCCGATCGGGAAGCCCCAAGGGCGAGCGCGGGGTAGTCGGCCTCCAACCCAACCCGCTCCGCGTCGGCTCGTTGGGTCGCCATGCGTATACCCGTCGCTCGCGCTCCGGGCTTCCCGGAATCCCGGCAGGCACGGTTCGTGGGTCGGGAAACCCCAAGGGCGAGCGCGGGGTAGACGGCCTCCACCCCAACCCGCTCCGCGTCGGCTCTTTGGGTCGCCACGCGTATACCCGTCGCTCGCGCTCCGGGCTTCCCGGAATCCCGGCAGGCACGGTTCGTGGGTCGGGAAGCCCCAAGCGCGAGCGCGGGGTATACGGCCTCCACCCCACGGAGCCGCTATTTCTCCCGGGGTCGATCTTGGCACTCACGCACGTAGGTCACGACATTCTCGAGTCCGCGCTGGTCGAACACCACCCGGCAGCTTCCTCCTTTGGCCCACCAGCGCCGCGACGTCGCCGTGCTTCGCGGCCCTCTGATCGGCGAGGGCTGCCCGTCGAGGGCTCGTGTCCCCCATGCCTTGAGTTCGCTCATCATTGCCCGCGCGGAAGAATTGGCGGCGGTCACCACCACATGCACGTGTTGGGTGCGGCACTGACACGCATGCAGGGTCCAGCCACGAATACGGCAATGGGCTGACACGGACTCTGCGATCAATCCTCGCTCGAGCGGCGTGAGTGTGATCGGCTGCATCGACATCCGCCGACGGGCGGCCTGTTCCACGAACTGGTTTCCACCCTGAACACCACGTCGTCGATCCACCCACCCACGGTCATCTCCGGGAAGCCACGACCCGTAGGTCGTCCACGTGAGAAACCACGCGACGGGTTCGGAGCACACGACAGACCCGGGTTCATGAAACATTCGCGTGAGTGTACATGCGTATATTACTTTGTCAACCCGCCGCTTCCGGTCGGGAAGCCCCAAGCGCGAGCGCGGGGTAGACGGCCTCCACCCCAACCCGCTCCGCGTCGGCTCTTTGGGTCGCCATGCGTATACCCGTCGCTCGCGCTCCGGGCTTCCCGGAATCCCGGCAGGCACGGTTCGTGGGTCGGGAAGCCCCAATGGCGAGCGCGGGGTAGACGGCCTCCACCCCAACCCGCTCCGCGTCAGCGCTTCCCGAGGCGGAGTTCGGCGGCAAGGAGGGTGTTGGCGAGGAGCATCGCCACGGTCATCGGCCCCACGCCACCCGGCACCGGCGAGATCCATCCCGCGACCTCACGAACCCGGTCGTAGTCGACGTCGCCCACAAGCGATCCATCGACCCGATTGATGCCGACATCGATCACCGCCGCGCCGGGCTTCACCATGTCGGCCGTGATCAACTTCGGGCGGCCCACCGCCGCCACCACGATGTCGGCCTGCCGCGTCAACCCGGCGATGTCGCCGGAGCGACTATGGCAAATCGTCACCGTCGCGTCACAGCCGCCGGCTTCGCCCGGCGGGCAGCCATGCGGTGGACGCGACGCGAGCAGGAGCGCCAAAGGCTTGCCCACGATGTCGCTGCGACCCACGATCACCACGTGCTTGCCGGCAGTCGGAATCGCCGCGTCGATCAGCATCCGTTGCACGCCGGCAGC
>JAIOPD010000100.1 GCA_021414115.1 Planctomycetia bacterium | reverse complement strand
CAGCGAAGGAGGTGGAGCAGGCGGAACGGCTCCTCGCGCTCGGCCGCGAGCGACTGGCGGCCCTTCGGGCAGGAGCGAGGGGAGCGCGGCTCGTGGTGGCAGGGGAGGCGCGGGCCACCGAGCCACGCCTCGCCGTGGGTGGGTTTCGCTCCCGCATCGACGGCTCCTTACAGCCCTACGGCCTCGTCCTGCCTGCCGGGTTTGACCCCGCCGACATCCGGCCACGGCGGCTCGACGTCTGGCTCCACGGCCGCGGCGAGAAAATGAGCGAGGTCGCCTTTCTGACGCAGCGGCTCGGCGGCGTGGGCGAGATCGCGCCTGCCGACACGATCGTGCTCCATCCCTACGGCCGCTACTCGAACGCCTTCAAGTTCGCCGGTGAGGTTGACGTGCTCGAAGCGATCGCCCACGTGAAGACGCTCTTCGCAATCGACGAGGATCGGGTCACGATCCGCGGGTTTTCCATGGGGGGCGCGGGGTGCTGGCAGTTCGCGGTGCACTTCCCCGGAACGTGGCTTGCAGCCACGCCCGGTGCGGGATTCGCCGAGACCCGGGAGTTTCTGCGGACGTTTCAGCAGCAGGAGTTCGTTCCCACGGAGGCGCATGACCGGCTCCTGCACTGGTACGACTGCCCAGACTGGGCGAATAACCTCCGGCACCTGCCCACGATCGCTTACAGCGGCGAGCTCGACAAACAGAAACAGGCTTCCGACATCATGGTGGCCGCGTGCCGGGCACGCGGGTTCGAGATCCCGTATGTGATCGGCCCGCAGACGGCCCACACGATCCATTCCGAATCGAAGGCCGAGATCGAAGCGTTTCTCGCGCGGCAGGCGGAGCAGGGGAGGGCGGGAGCGCCCCGCGTGATCGACTTCACGACCTTCACGCTGCGGTACCCGAAGCACATCTGGCTCACGGTGACGGGTCTCGACGAGCACTGGCGGGAGGCACGGGTGCAGGCGGCGATCGAGTCGCCCCGCTCCATCGGGATCACGACGATGAACGTGGCATCGCTCGAGCTCGATATTCAATCTGTTGCACGGCTGCTCGACACGGGACAGTCGGTGACGGTGCGGATCGACGGGACGGTCCTCGACGTGCCTGCATCACCCGGGGATCGCTGGCGGGCGAGGTTTTCAAAGCACGGGGACGCATGGAGGCTCGGGCCCGACGACTCGGCCGCCGGGGCGACGTTACGGAAGCGGCCTGGTCTGCAGGGACCGATCGACGACGCCTTCATGGACGCATTCCTTTTCGTGGGGCCTGTCATGGCCGCAGAGCCTGCGGGGCCGCAGCGCTGGGCCGCGGAGGAGTGTGCGCGGGCGAAGCGGGAGTGGCGGCGACACTTCCGCGGTGAGATCGTGGAGCGGACTCCGACCGACGTCTCGGCTGACGACATCGCCACGAAACACCTCGTGCTCTTCGGCACTCCGGAGACCAACCCGCTCATCGCGCGGGTGTTGCCGCGGCTCCCGGTGCGACGCGACGGCGACGACTGGGTGATCGGCAGCCGCCGCGCTCCGATCGCCACGAGCATGCCGGTGCTCGTGTATCCCAATCCGCTCAACTCCGACCGCTACGTCGTCTTAAACAGCGGCTTCACGTTTCGCGAATACGCCTACCTCAACAACGCCCGGCAGATCCCCATGCTTCCCGACTGGGCGCTCGTGAGCACGACGGAGGGACGGGGATCGCAACTCCCGGGAAACATCCTGGCAGAGGGTTTCTTCGACGAGCGTTGGCAGCCGCGGTAGTACGCTGATCGTCGAGGAACCCTGCCGCTTCACCGCCCATCCCACCACCAGCCCACCCATGACACTGCCGCGCGACTATTCGATCCGCCTCATGCGGCCGACGGACTATGCCACGATCGGGGAAATCTGCCGAGTGGTCTATCCGCATGACACGCCCTACACGGCGGAGGAACTGGCCGAGCACCACGCGGTGTATCCGCAGGGGCAGTTCGTGGCCGAGCACACCCCGACGGGCCAGCCCGTGGGGGTACATTTCACCTTGCGGATCCGGATGGCCGACTATCACGTCGACGACCCCTGGGACGTGCTCACTTCGCACGGCTCCTTCGCGGACCACGATCCCAAGGGACCCTCGCTGTATGGCGCCGACGTGTTCGTAAGCCCCGCACACCAGCATCATGGGCTGGCGCACGCCCTCACCGACGCCACCCGGGGGCTGGTCGTCGAGGAAAATCTCTGGCGAATGGTCGGCGGGAGCCGCTTGCCCGGATATGGTGCCGTCGCCAGTGGCCTCCCAGCCGCCGAGTATGTTCGCGAGGTGGTTGCCGGCGCTCGAATGGACCCCGTGCTCTCGGCCCACCTGAAAGACGGTTGGCAGGTGGTAAAGCCCATCTATGGTTATCTGCCGCACGATGTCGAAAGCGCCAACTGGGCCGCTGTGATTCAGTGGGTGAACCCCGCATGCCCTCCGCCGCCGGAGTTCATGCTGGGCTGAGCGAACGAGGTTTCACCGGGCCGTCGACCTGCGATAACAGGAGACATCGCAGTCGCGACCGGCCCGGGCCGGGCAGCGTGCGAAAACCGCGGACAAGGAGTCGGACATGAGCGGATTGATCGGCCTCGACTGGGGCACCTCGTCGCTGCGGAGCTATCGCTTTGGCCCCGACGGCACCATCCTCGAACGGTGTGCCCGCCCCTGGGGCATCCAGCATCTGCCTGAAGGGGGCTATGAGGCAGCCTTTCGGGGCGTGGCCGGCGAATGGCTGCAGCAATGGCCGGACGCGCCGGTGATTGCCGGGGGAATGGTCGGCAGCCGCCAAGGCTGGCGGGAGGTGCCGTATGTGGAGTGCCCCGCCGATCCGCTGGAAATCGCCCGCGGCATGGTCGCCCTCGAGACAGCCCTCGGGACCGCGCATCTCGTGCCCGGACTGCTGCAACGGGGCGCGTTTCCCGATGTGATGCGCGGCGAGGAGGTGCAGATCGTGGGGGCGCTCGCGGGCGACCCATCACTTGCCGCCCATTCGCTGATGGTGCTGCCCGGCACCCACTGCAAGTGGGCCACGATCCGCGACGGCAAGGTCACGGGGTTCACCACGTACCTGACTGGCGAACTGTTCGCGATGCTCCGCGACCACTCGATCATCGGACGGCCTGCCCGCGACGCCGCTCCGGGATCCGCCGCGGCGTTCGACAAGGATGCCTTTTTGCGGGGCGTGCAGACGGCCCGCGACAGTGGCAGCCGCGGAATCGCCGGCCTGCTCTTCACGACTCGCAGCCTGTTTCTCCTCGGTGAGCTTCCGGTCGGGCAGACGCTCGATTATCTCTCCGGGCTCTTGGTCGGCGAGGAACTGCGGTGCGTGCTCGCCGGCGGCGGTGACATCCAAGCCGCGGCGCTCGTGCTGATCGGTGATGCCACGCTCTGTGAGCGGCATCGGCTCGCGCTGGCGGCATACGGCATCGACAACGTCCGCGTGGCCAATGAAACCGGCCCCGCCGGACTGTGGCGGATCGCGGAGGCTGCCGGACTCGTGACGCGGTCGGCCTGAAGACCGCGCACGGCCCACGCCGCGGTTCTGACTTGCCACGCATGCACGTGCCGTGCTCGTTGAATCCGCGCGCCGAACCGACGCCATTCGGCACCGGCACGGCTCGAATCGTTGGTGGCATGTGTAAATGCGTCTCGCTTCTTCGGGAATGCGTCGGCGTCGCGCGCAGGAGCGAACCGATGCGGTTGCCCCGCGCGGTACGAGACCTGCATACTGCCGGCTCGGAGAGCGGAGTTGCCTTCAACGTGCGGGGATGGAATGCCTTCGTGTCGCGGTTCGATCGCATATGTGCTGGGACTGACGATCGGCGCGAGTTGCGCCGCTGCGCCGCCGCAGGTCGCGGAGGGCGACAAGGCAGACTGGACATGGCTCCGGAGCGAAGGCACGGCATCTCTGGTGCTCGAACCGCCGCAACTCAAGGGTGTCGAACGGTGGGTGCTCGAGAGTCCGCGGCACCGCGGTCCGATCAACTGCCTCACGGTCTCGCCTGACGGCACCCGCGCGGCGACCGGCGGCTGCGATGGCGTGGTGAGAATCTGGAATCTCGAGACGGGCACGCTCGAAAAGGCGCTCGTCGGGCACAGATACCATCTCTACTCGATGGATTGGTCACCCGACGGCACGATGCTCGCCACGCACTCCTGGGGCGATGCAAAACTCATCATCTGGGATATCGCCACGGGCGCGATGAAGAAGCGGTTCGACAAGTCTCTCGAGATGCGCAGTCTGCGGTGGTCGCGCGATAGCCGGAAACTCGCCGGGTGCACGCTTGGCAGTGGAAAGATTTCCGTGGTCGAAGGCCTCGGCGAGCCGAAGGTGCTCACGGAAATCGGGCAGCCGATCTGGGCGCTCGACTGGTCGCCCGACGCCACCCGATTGGCCGTGGTGGCATTCGGCAACGTGGGCAGCCTGATCGATGCCAGTTCAGGAGCGGCGGTGACCCAGCTGGAAATCGACGGCGACGAGGCCTTCACGATGGTCCGTTTTTCCCCTGAAGGGAAAGCTCTGGCCACCGGCAACTCCGCGTCGACGTCGATCTGGGATGCAGCCACGGGGAAGCGCATCGCCACGATCAAGACACCCACCGCCGATATCGCCTGGTCGGCGGACGGCAAACAGTTGACGACCACGTCTTCTGTCGGCGTGAAGTTTTGGGAGGGGAGCGACGGGAAGCCTGCGGGCGGGCTCCCCGCCACCGGATCGCTCATCGAGTGGAACCACGCATCCGGCCGACTGGTCGTCGCGGCGGCCGATCGCGTGCAGGCTTGGGATCGAGATGGCAAAGAGGCCATCGTGTCGATCGATGCCGGCGGCTCGGCGGCGCCCGTGTTTCAGGCGGGCAAGCCCGTGGTGACGGGCGTTGGCACGAACGCGTTGTCGCTGTGGGATCCGGTGTCGTTCAAACGGATCGGCAGGCTCGAGGGGCATGCGAAGCCGGTGACCACCGCTGCCTGGTCGCAGGACGGCAAGCGGTTTGCCTCGGGGAGCGAAGACGGGACGGTACGGATGTGGAACGTCAAGAACGCCGAGTCGCTGCACGAGTGCCGAGGTCACAAGGGCCGCATCACCTGCCTGGAATGGACGGCGGACGGAAAGGCACTCGTGACGGCGAGCTACGACAAGACGGCCCGCATCTGGTCGGCTGAAGGCGAGGCCAAGGGAACGCTGGAGGGACATACGTCCTGGATCGAGGCCGTGGCCTGGTCGCCGAACGGCAAGCAGGTCGTCACCGGCGGCCGCGACAAGAATCTGATCGTGTGGGATGCCGCCCAGCAGGCGGAAGCCAAGAAGATCGAGGGCACCGTGCCGATCACGGCGCTGGCCTGGTCGGCCGTGAAAGGGGTGCCCGCGCTTGCGTGTGGATTCCAGGATGGATCGATCCGGGTCGTCAACCCGTCGACCGGCGAAGTGCTGGCGGCTTTGGCAACGGGCAACGCGTCGAACTGGTACAGGACGAGCGCCCTCTGCTGGATGCCCGGCAATCGACCGATGCTGCTGGCGAGTCGATACTACCTTGCGCAGATCTGGGATGTGACCCAGGGAAAAACAGTTGAGCGACAGATCGCACCCGGCGGAGCCTCGGCTGTATTTCCGACGGCGGGCGGGGCGTTCGCCGTGGCCCGCTCGGAGGATCGTACGGTGCGATTCTGGGATCCGGAGGGGGGGAAACTGCGGGGTGTGCTTTTGGAAGAAGGCGACGCGCTCGTCGGGATCTCGACGTCCGGCGATGTGAAATATGATCCCGACACGAATCCCGGCCTGATC
This sequence comes from Planctomycetia bacterium, assembly GCA_021414115.1. Lineage (GTDB taxonomy): Bacteria > Planctomycetota > Planctomycetia > Pirellulales > UBA1268 > QWPN01. The sequence goes on along the minus strand of JAIOPD010000100.1, from coordinate 20,374 downwards.
GCGATCGTGCAGACACAGTCAGGGCAACAGACGATCTCGCTCGACGAGTTGGCAAAGACCTACGGCTGGAAGAACAACACGAAAGTGATGAAGTTGCCGTCGCGGAACTGATGCCGCCGGCATCTGGAGCCCCGCGCGATCGGAAACCTTCGTCACTCCAGACACCCAGGAAAGAGGGCCCACATGAATCTCCCGAGTTTTCTCGCCTGCTGTCTGTTTTCGCTTGTCGCCGCGACGGCGAGAGCCGCCGAGAATGAGCCGCAGGAGAGCCACGTTCGTGGCGGACTGCCGAACGTCGCTGCGAAGGTGGCTGCCGGGGCGGAGGTACGTGTGGCGTTTCTCGGCGGAAGCATCACCGCGGCCCCGGGCTGGAGGGTGTTTGCTCTCGAATCGCTTCGCAAGGCCTATCCCCGCGTCACGTTCACCGAGATCCTGGCCGGCGTCAGCGGAAGTGGCTCCGATTATGGCGCTGCCCGACTCGCCCGCGACGTGCTCAGCCACCATCCCGACCTCCTGTTCGTGGAGTTCGCCGTCAACGATGGTGGCGGTCCGCACATCGGCGCGCAGATGGAGGGCATCGTGCGGCAGTTGTGGAGATCCGATGCGAAAGCCGACGTGTGCTTCGTCTACACGATCCCGAGCACCAAACTGGATGCTCTCGCCGATGGCCGGGTACAGCCGAGCGTGGAGGCGATGGAGAAGGTCGCCGCTCACTACGCGATCCCCACGCTCAACTTCGGTGTCGAAGTCGCGCGGCAGATGCGGGCGGGCACCCTCGTGGGTCAGGCGCCCGCGGCCGTGCCCGCCGACGCGGAAGGGCTCGACCCGCAAGGGCGGCTCATCTTCACACGCGACAAAGTGCACCCCACACCGGCCGGCCATCGGCTCTACGCCGGGCGGTTGGCAGCCGTGTTTGGCGACTATCTGGCGGAGGGCAGTGCCGGAGCGCACGACCTTCCACCCCCACTGCATGCCGATCATTGGGAGCAGGCCACCGTGATCCCGGTCGTGGCGACAGAACATGACGACCGCTGGTCGGAGCTCTCGACGACGGAGCGGCAACGGCTCAAGGTCGACGGGAGCGGCCTGGTGCCGGCCGTGTGGACCACGTTCGAGCCGGGGGCGGCCGTGACCTGCCGCTTCACCGGCAACGTGCTCGGCATCATCGGACTCAAAGGTTCCGAGAACGGCCGGTTTCGCGTGACCGTCGATGATCTGCCGCCACAGCTGGGCACGCTCTTCGACGCGCATTCGACGCCGGGACGCCATCCCCTGAAGTCTTGGTTCTTCTCGAAATCGCTCGACCCGGGTGAGCATCGAGTGCGGCTCGAACTGCTGGCGGATCCGATCGACAAGGCCGCGGTGATGAAGCACGCGGGAGTCACCATCGACGACGCCAGTCCCTACGCGCCGCACGGCCTCTTTCTCGTCGGTTTCATCGTCAACGGGGCGGCTGCTGAATCACGAACTCCTCCGCCGGAGACGCCAGACCCCTGACCGTGCCAGACTAGGCTGGCGGCCCTCCTGCACGACCAGCGTCTGCTTGGCGGGACGGTCTACGCGCTCGGCAGTGAGGGCCACGATCTGCCCGCCTTCGTGGCGATTCCCGATCCGCGCGGCATACCGCAGAATGGGCCGCGGCCGGCGACGCGACGCCGACCGCGAGTACCGGCCAGGGCCCTGCGAGCTGCCTCCCGAACGGTCCCGGCCGCAGCCGCGACCGTCGGATTCTGGGAGTCGTTGCGGCGGGATGCCGGACTGCCCTAAAGTCTGCGGCATGAGCATCACGTTTGCCTCCTCGGGCACCGACTCCATCGACCAGCTGCGGGCCGTCGGCCGTGAGTTTCACGGCCGTTCGTGGTCTCTGGGCACGAGCAGCAACTACAGTGTCGTGCTCGGCCGCGATCCTCTCGAGTTGCTCGTCACCGCCAGCGGCAAAGACAAGTCAGCCCTCGGCCGTGACGACTTCGTCCGTGTCGATGCGGCGGGCCGAGTGACCGACGGGTCGGGCCGCCGCTCGTCGGCGGAGACGCTGCTCCACTGCACGCTCGCCGAGATGATCCCGTCGGTCGGTGCCGTGCTCCACACGCATTCCGTCTGGGGCACGATCCTCTCTGCTCAGGCACTGCCCGAGGGCCGCCTACGAATCGCCGGCTACGAAATGCTCAAGGGCCTCGAGGGCATCGGCACCCACGACACGGTCGAGGAGGTGCCCGTCTTCGCCAACACCCAAGACATGGTGGAACTCTCCGCCCGAATCAAGTGCCGGCTCGGCAGTCTCGACTGGCAGGCGGCCGGCCGCCCTCCATGCCACGGCTTCCTGCTCTCGGGGCACGGCCTGTATACGTGGGGCCGCGACCTCGCCGAGGCCCGCCGCCACATCGAGATTTTCGAGTTCCTGTTCGAGTGCGTGGCCCGCGGCCAGCACCTCGCGCATCATCAGCACCAACAGTAGAGAAAGGCTCTCCCATGGCGATCGTCACCGTGCCAGCCGCAGACCGCCGCATCACCGACGCCGCGGAGATCGCGGAGTTCCTCGCCGCCAACGGCCTGCACTACGAGCGCTGGCCGCTCGAAGACCGTGTCGATCCCGCGGCCCCGGCCGACACCATCCTCGCGGCCTACGCTCCCGAGATCGACGACCTCAAGCGCCGGGGTGGTTTCGTGACCGCCGATGTCGTGGACATCTACCCCGACACGCCCAACCTCGAGGTGATGCTCGCGAAGTTCAGCAAGGAGCACACCCACACCGAAGACGAGGTGCGGTTCATCCTGCAGGGCAGGGGGGTGTTTCACATCAACCCCGGTGACAAGCCGGTGTTCGCGATCGAGGTCTGGGCAGGCGACCTGATCAGCGTGCCGCTGGGCACGCGGCACTGGTTCGACCTCTGCAGCGATCGGCGAATCCGCGCGGTCCGCCTGTTCCAGGACACGAGCGGCTGGACACCGCACTACCTCGATGACAGCGTTCACGCCGACTACGAGCCGCTCTGCCTCGGACCCGTCTGGGTCGCCGGCTCGGGAAGGACCGCGACGTGATCGTCTTCGACGGCCGCGGCATCCTGCTCGACGTCGAGGGAACGACGTCGTCGATCTCGTTCGTCTATGACGTTCTCTTCGAGCATGCCAAGCGACACGTGGGTGATTTCCTCGGAACGCATCGCGGCGATCCAGGCGTCCGCGCTGCGGCGTTGGGCCTGGCCACCATCGCCGGCCTGCCCGCCGACACGATCGACTCGGCAGAGGGTGTCACGCGACTCGCCATGGTCGCGCTCGACCTCATGAACCGCGACGTGAAAGACACGTCGCTCAAGGCCCTGCAGGGAATGATCTGGCGCGGCGGCTACGAGTCGGGCGAGATCGTGGCCCACGTGTTCGACGATGTGCCGTCGGCCCTGGAGCAGTGGGCCGACTCCGGACTCGACGTGCGGATCTACTCGTCGGGGTCGATCGAGGCTCAGCGGCTGTTCTTCGCCCATACGGCTCACGGCGACCTCACCCGCCATCTTCGCGGCCACTACGACACCACGACCGGGCCCAAGCGGGAGGCGGCGAGCTACGCCGCGATCGCGGCCGACATGGGGCTCGAACCGCGGCAGATTCTCTTCGTGAGCGACGTGGGTGCGGAGCTCGACGCCGCGAAAACCGCCGGCATGGCGACGGCCCTGGCCGTCAGACCGGGCAACCGCGATCCCGGCGGGCTGCTCGAGCACGAGGCCGTGGTGTCGTTCGCCGAGATCGTCACATGAAGCCACGAGCTGAGTTCGAAGCTCCCCGCTGCGGCTGCGGCGGCTCGACGCATCAGGAGATCGCGGAGGCGATCCGTGAGGCGGTCGCCGCCGCCTCGGTCCAGCTCGCAGCGACGGGTGAAGGCGGCGATGCCGCCGCGGATCTTGCCGTCGTTTTCGTCTCCGCTGCTCACGGTCAGATGATCCGCCCCGCGATGGAATCGCTCGCCGATCTCGTGCCGGCGAGGACCGTGATCGGCACGACCGCGGAGGGCGTGCTCGCCGGCGACGATGAGTTTGATCGCGGCCCGGCGGTGGCCGTCTGGATGGCGCGGCTGCCGGGCGCATGGATCAAGCCGGTGTCGCTGGAATATGTCCAGACTCCCGACGGCGGGATGTTCGCCGGCTGGCCGGAGGCGGTTGACGGCGACTGGCCCGCGAACGCGGCACTCATCCTTCTCGCCGACCCCTTCTCGTTCCCCGTCGACACCTTCATCAAACGCATGGAGGAGGAGCATCCGGGAATGCCGATTGTCGGAGGCATGGCCAGTGGCGGTGCCGAGCCTGGAGGCAACACGCTCGTCGCCGGCCCGCGCACCTACGAATCGGGTGCGGTGGGCGTGCTCATGGGGGGCGCGGTCCGCATCCGGCCGGTGGTCTCGCAGGGCTGCCGGCCGATCGGCAAGCCGATGGTGATCACGAAGTCCGAGGAGAACATGATCGTGGAGCTCGGCGGTCGTCCGGCGCTCGAGCGGCTCCGCGAGGTGTATGGCGGGCTCGACGCGGCCGACCGGGAGCTCGTCCGCTCGTCGCTGCATGTCGGTCGAGCCGCCACCGAATACCGCGACACGTTCCAGCGTGGCGACTTCCTCGTGCGAAACGTGGTGGGCGCCGACCCGGAGTCGGGCGTGATCGCGGTTGGCGATCTGATCCGCACCGGCCAGACGGTCCAGTTCCACGTCCGCGACGCGGCCAGCGCCGACGAGGATCTTCGCACCCTGCTTTCGGCACGCACATCCGCGGCCCGGCCGGCCGGAGCCCTGGTCTTCACCTGCAACGGCCGCGGCCTGCGGCTCTTCGACACGGCCAATCACGATGCCCGCTGTGTGCAAGAGTGCCTCGGTCCGCTCCCCGCTGCAGGCTTCTTTGCGCAGGGCGAGATCGGCCCGATCGGCAGCCGCACCTTCCTCCACGGGTTCACGGCGAGCATCGCCGTCGTCGAAGCGGCGGAGTGAAGGCACAGAGCATCAAGGACCGCCACGATCGGCCTTGCCCCAGCCTCCGGGGCTGCCTATCGTCCCGCCTCGTCCGGGACACAGTGGATTTTGCCCCGGCGGTTCTCGGAGGCTCGTCGCATGCGGTCTGTCTTCGTCATGCTGTCTGGCATCGCAGTGGCCGCAACGGGATGTGCGGGCCACAAAGCCAACCAATACGCCTATGCCCCGCCGCTGGCTCCCCCGGTCTATCCCCAGCCGCAGACGGCGGCCCAGCCGGTGGTTTATCCGGGGATGACGACCACGCCCATGGCGGTTGCGGCCGCGCCCGGGACCGGCGTGCCCATGGTCCCGGCGGTTGCCCAGGCGATCGATCCCTGCTGCCCGCCGCTCGACGGCGCCGCTCCCGGCGTCCCCGTCGTCTACGCCTCGCCCGAGCAAACTCCCCCCTGTCCGGCCGGTCCCTGACGTTCAGGCGACACGTTTTCCGCAACTCCTCTACAGTGATGGCTTTCACCATCGCATGCGCGGAGGCGCCGGAGTGTCCATAGTGGATGTTTGGTCGATACCTCAGGAACGCCGTGACGAGTTAATGGACGATCCGGCTCTGCCGGACAGCGAGCACATGCACGCGCTGGTGGCCCTGCGGACCATCAACGCCATCTCGCTCACGGCCCGGCGGCTGGCCGACGCCGTGTGCCGGCTCCTGCCCCGAGGGTTCGACCGCCCGCTCGTGATTGCCGACCTTGCCTGCGGTGGTGGCGACGTCACACTGGCACTCGCGGATCTTCTTGCCACGCGACGCGCCGGGCGGGGAAGCGGCCGTGGAGCCGTGCGGGTGATCGGCGTGGACGTAAGCAGCCGCGCGGTCGACCGGGCTCGAAATCTCGCGGCCCGCCGCGGCTGCCCCGCGACGGAGTTCATCGTGGGCGACATCGTCGCCGACGGCTGCCCACCCTGTGACGTCGCCGTGAGCTCATTGTTTCTCCACCATCTCGATGACGCCGACGCTGGCCGCGTACTCTCCTCGATGGCCGCGACGGCCGGCTCTGGCTGTGCAATCTCCGACCTGCTCCGGAGCTGGGCGGGGCTGGCACTGGCGGTGGTCGGTACCACGCTGCTCTCGACGTCGCGGGTCGTCAGATTCGACGGGCCGGTCTCCGTGAGGGCCGCGCGGACGATGGGCGAATACCGGCAGCTCCTCGACGACGCGGGCCTCGCTCATGCCGGCATGCGACGCACGTGGCCTGAGCGATGCGTGATCGAATGGAAATCGACCAGCCACGGTGCCGTATGATTGCGGACGTCCGCCACTTCGGCCGGCGTCATGCCCGCTGCCACCGCATCACCCGCGTTGTCAGGCGACCATTGTCCGTCGCCTGCGCGGCTGGCCTCGCGCGATTCGCTCCCGCCGCAGCAGCGCGGGTCGTTTCGCTCGACGTCGGAACAAGTCCCCACCTGGAGTACACGCCATGAGTCTCGTCATGCTCGGCATCGGCACAGCCGTGCCCGAACACCGGATCGCCCAGAGCGATGCCGCCGGTCTCGCGATCAGTTTCGCCAACGCCGCCCCCGGCCGTGAACGCGCCTTGGCGGCGGTCTACCGACAGTCGGGCATCCGCACCCGCGGCTCGGTGCTGCTCGAGGCCGCCGTCGACGAGCCGTTCGTGCAACGGTTCTTTCCGGCCGCCGAAGCGGGAGGCGATCGCCCCTCCACGGGCGCACGGATGAGACGCTATGCGGAGGAGGCGGGACGGCTGGCCGCACAGGCCGCAGCCACCGCGATCGAGTCGTCCGGAATCGACATCGACGCGATCACGCACCTCGTCAGCTGCTCCTGCACGGGCTTCGCCAACCCCGGCGTGGATCTCGAGCTCGTGCGCACGCTCGGCCTGCCGGCCTCGGTGGCCCGCACTCACGTCGGCTTCATGGGCTGCCACGGTGCCTTCAATGCGTTGCGGGTCGCCGACGCCTTCGTCACGGCCAACCCGGCGGCCGTCGCGCTCGTGAGCTGCGTCGAGCTCTGCAGTCTGCACCTCCAGTACGGCAGCCACGGCGACCATGTCGTGGCCAACAGCCTGTTCGCCGACGGGGCGGCGGCGGTGCTCGGCGTTGGCAGCGGCCATTCGGCCGCGCGGCCCGGCGGCTGGCGGATCGTCACCCAGGCGTCGGCGGTGCTGCCCGACTCCGAGCGTGAGATGGGCTGGCTGATCGGCGACAGCGGATTTGAAATGACGCTCTCGCCGCGGGTGCCTGGCCTGATCGCCGGCCAGTTGCGACCCGCCGTGGAGGAGATGCTCGCCCGCGCGGGGATCACGGCCGGCGACGTCGCGACCTGGGCGGTGCATCCGGGTGGACCGCGAATTCTCGGCGGGGTCGAAGAGGCTCTGGGTCTGCCCCCCGACACGCTCGCGGTGTCGCGGGGCGTGCTTGCCGATCACGGCAACATGTCGAGTGCGACGATCCTTTTCATTCTCGAACGGCTGGCGCGAGCCGAGGCCGCTGGACCGTGCGTGGCGCTCGCCTTCGGGCCGGGCCTGACCGTCGAACTCGCCGTACTCGACCGCGAGTCGGGGCGTGCAGGCAATGCCGCCGCGTCGTTGCCGAGGGCGCCGAAGTGAATGGGGCAGCGCCGTCGCAGCGCCGCGTCGCCGGCGTTCTTCTGCATCCCACGTCGCTGCCCGGCCGCCACGGCATCGGCGAGATCGGCTCTGAGGCGGAGCGTTGGCTCGAGCGGCTGGCCGGCATGTCGCAGAGGCTCTGGCAGGTGCTGCCGCTGGGCCCCACGGGATACGGCGACTCGCCCTACCAGACGCTCTCCACGTTCGCGGGCAATCACCTGCTGATCTCGTGCGACACCCTCCGCGATGCGGGACTCGTCGACGACGATCGGCTCCGCTCGCTCCCACTGCTGCCGGAGACACACGTCGACTTCGGGGCGTTGATCGGACCGCGGGTGCGTCTGCTCCACGAGGTCGCGGCGGGTTTTCCGCGCCGGGCATCACCCGCACAGCGTGCCGGGCTCGAGGAGTTCATCGAAACCCATCGCGGCTGGCTCGACGACTACGCGCTCTTCGTCTCGCTCAAGGAACACTTCGAGGGCCGCTCATGGCATGCCTGGCCGGTCGACGCCGCCCGCCGAGAACCGGCTGTCATCGCCGCCGCCCGACAGACGCTCGCGGAGCCGATCGCCCATACGCGGGTGTTGCAGTTTCTGTTTCACGACCAGTGGCTGCGGCTGCGGCGTCGCGCCGCCGCGCTCGGCATCTCGATCATCGGCGACCTGCCGATCTTCGTGGCCCACGACAGCGCCGACGTCTGGTGCCGGCCCGACCTCTTCACGCTCGATGCCGATGGGCGGGCGACCGTCGTCGCGGGCGTGCCGCCCGACTACTTCAGTCGCACGGGTCAGCGCTGGGGCAACCCGCTCTACCGCTGGGAACTGCACGAGGCGGAGGACTATGCCTGGTGGATCGCGCGGCTCGCCCATGCGTTCAGCCTCGTCGACATTCTGCGGATCGACCACTTCCGCGGGTTCGCCGCCTACTGGGAGATTCCCGCCGACCATCCGACGGCGGAGCATGGCCGATGGGTGCCCGGTCCGGGCCGAAAGCTCTTTGACGCGGCAACGCGAGCCCTCGGGCCCCGGTCGATCATCGCGGAGGACCTCGGCCTGATCACGGCCGACGTGCATGCCCTCCGCGACGAGCTCGGCCTGCCGGGAATGCGGATTCTGCAGTTCGCGTTCGGCGACTCGCCGCAGGAGGAGACCTACCGCCCCGAGTCGTATCCGGCCAATTCCATCGTTTACACCGGCACGCACGACAACGACACCACCGTGGGCTGGTATCAGGGCACGTCGGGCGGCGACTCCACCCGTTCAGCCGACGAGATCGCGCGGGAACAGCACGCTGTCCGCACCTATCTGGCAAGCGATGGCTCCGAGATCAACTGGGACCTGATCGCCCTCGCCCTCGGGTCGCCGGCCGACACGGCGATCTATCCACTTCAGGACGTGCTCGGTCTCGGCACGGAGGCGCGGATGAACGTGCCGGGCCGGGAGTGGGGCAACTGGACGTGGCGGTTCCGCTGGGAGCAGCTCACATCGCCGATCGAGGAGCGGCTCGAAAACCTGACGCGTCGCTTCGGCCGCGGGTGACGCACGCTTTCAGGAAGCCCGGAGCGCGAGCGACGGGTAAACGGGGGGCGAGCCGTCAAGCGAACGCGGAGCGATTCGACGTGGCGAACGTAGTCCCCGCGATCGCGATTGGGGCTTCCCAATGAAAGGCAATCGCGAGTTATACGTGCAGCGGATGCCTCGCGAAGAACTCCCAGATCAGCGTGTTGGCGTCGAGCGACGGCACCGCAGGGCCGAGCAGGAACGAGTCGGGCGTGCGGCCCGGCCAGACGTGGCCGCCCCCTTCGATCCGGTAGAAGACCACTTCGCTCCACTCCTTGCCTGGCCCCCAGGTGAATCGCTCGATTGAGAGGTCCGCATCGGGACAAGGGACCGCCTCACGGATCGGCTCCGCCGGGCAGCCATCCGCTCGCACCCAGTCGAGCAGGCCTTCTACGACGGGACGGTGGCTGACCCGCGTCACACTGCGGCGGCCCACGCCTCCTTCCAGCGGCGTGAACTGGTCGAGCGTGCCATGGAAATGCAGGACGGAAACGGGCCGCACGGGGGCCACGTCGGTGAGCGCCAGCGGCCCAGCCACCGGCGCGATCGACGCGATCATGGTGGCGAGTTCGGCGGCCACCCGGTAGGCCATCATCGCGCCGTTCGACATGCCCGTGGCATGGATGCGCCGTCGATCGATGGGGTGGCGGGCCGCAACGTCGGCGATCACCGCCCGAGCGAAGGCCACGTCGTCGGAGTCCTGGTCGCGTGCCTCGCCGCAACAGTTGCCGCCGTTCCAGGTGAGGAGCCCCTCACGCGATCCGGTGCCGGCGGGATAGACGACGATCGCACGCCCCGAGGCTGCGAAGATATCGAGCCCCGAGAATCGCCGCATCATCTCCGGATGGCTCTGCCCGCCGTGGAAGGCGAGCACCAGCGGCCAGCCAGCGGCCGGCGGCGGGGCGTCGGGCACGCAGGCGATCGCGTGCCGCAGCCGCGCGGCAGACGGCACGTCGAGGCGCGTGGCAGTGAAGGTGGTGGTGCTCATCTGAGGTATCGCATGACTGTGCCTGACCGCTCAGCCGCTCGCCGGCATCGCGTTCACCGTCCGTCGCGGCCGGCCCGCGTAACGATCGACGATCGCCGCGGCGGCCTCGGCCAGGCGGTCGCGGATGTCGAGCGGCTCGAGAACCTCCACGCATGCGCCGAGGCCAAGGAGCTGCGGGATCATTTCGCCGTCCCAGGCCCGCTCGATGTCGAGGAGGACGGTGCCATCGGGCTGCCAGCGGACCTTCTGCTGCGGATGAAACGGTTTCTCGACCGCCCAGCGGGCCCGCTCGGGATCGATCCGGATCCGGTACCGACGCGGCGCGTCGGGCGAGCGATAGATGGTGATGCTGTCGGCCAGCAGTTCCCCCACGGACACCGGCTGGCGGGCGAACGTCCGCGAGGTCACACGCGCGTCGGCCACGCGGTCCAGTTTGAAGAACCGGATCGCCTCATCGGCCGCCTTCGCAGGCCGTCGTGCCCCGCCGCTCACCTTCGCCGGAGGCAACCGGTAGGCGGCGATGTAGACGGCGCCGTCGTAGAGCACGAGTGCTTCCGGACGAATGGTCGACTTCCGCGGTTTCTTGTCGGCGAGGCTCGTGTACCGGATCTCCAGTTCCTGTGCGTTGCGGATGGCGCGATGGACGGCATTCAGCGTGCGGGAGCGATACTTCGCGGCGGCCGGCTTCGGGTGTACCACGAGCCCCTCCTGGTGTTCGGCCACGTAGTCCAGAAGCCTTGGCGTGGCCACGCTTTCGAGTTTCTTCATCACCTGCTCGATGCCCCGCCAGTAGATCGTGCCCGCCAACGGCGCGAGAAACTCCCTGGCCACCGCCAGGGAGAGCAGTTCGGGCAGCGTGATCGGCGGCGCCACGAGCTCGACGGCGCCGCGGCCGGGCTGAATCGACCACGCCTGCACGTTGATCCCTCGCGGCGACCGCTTCTTCGACTCCTTCACCGCGTAGCCGAAGCGGCCTAGAAACTCGACGTCGCGGCGGATGTTCTTCTCCGACATCTCGTCGATCACGCCGCGGGTCCGCAGCTGCTCTTTCAGTTCCGCCGTCGTCAGCGGCTGCCGCGCGCCGAAGAGGATGTCGATCAGGTGAAACACCCGGAGCAACTGCTCGTGACGGCTGATCGAATCCATGCCGGATCTCCACTGGCGGTGACCCGTCCACATCCACGTGGATCGGGGGCCGGACACGAGAATACCTCCGCCGCAGGAATGGGCCGCCGCCCCTGCCCACGATACCCCCCCCGACACGGGTGGGTTCGACGGACCAACGTTGTCCGTGTCGTGGTCGATACTCCCGCCACGCAACTGATGGCACCTTCGTTTCCGCGAGCTCCACCATGACCGATCGCCCCTCGCTCGTCCGGTTTTCGGCGACTCTCCTGCCCGCGGTGCCCATGGCCGCGGGTGGCCGCCTGCGCACCTACCGTCTGCTGGCCATCGGCCCAGCACTCCTCGAGCGGTCGAGCGCGACCACCGGACCGTGGCACGTTCGCGTGACGACCGACGGGAGTTTTCTGCCACGGGCCCCACGATCACCAGCTGGTTTCGAGCGGCGGATCACAGCGCTGCGAAGCGGAGGCGGCGTCGCGCGGCTCGGGGCTGCGATCCTCGAGCCTCGCGACCTGTCGTGCGTCGCGGCGGAGTTGCGGCCCACGTTGCGTGGCCACGGGCGGGCCTCGCTTCGGCATGAGTTCTACGGGTGGGCGCTCATGTATCAGCTCCCCGACAGCCGGGGCATCGGCCTCGTCGATCCGCACGACGAGTTCACCGATCTTCCAGCCTTCTTTGAATCGCCGCTCGAACTCGCCGACCGTCAGGAGTATCTCGCCCGCCGGTGCGTTGCCACGCGGGCGATCGCGCTCGTGACCCAGCCGGAAGACTTCGACGCCGGAGAGCAGGCCGTGCCGTGGAACCGCTATTGTCCGGCAGCCCGCTGGCGTCGGGCCCACCGTCTCACGGCCTTCGATCGGTAGCGGTCGCGTCCCGGCTTCCCTCGCACCGGCGCTCCGCCCACCGTCAGGAAGCCCCAAGCGCCAGCGCGGGGAATACGCTCTCCACCCGAACCCGCCCGACGCACGCTGCTCGCGAAGGCGGCTACGCGTCGCCCACGACGGCGGCGAGTTCGTCCTGAAGCGCGAGCCACCGCTCCTCCGCGGCGGAGAGCTTCTCCGCCGCTGCTGTCATCTCCGCGTGGAGCCGGACGGCCTCGTCGGCATCGGTGGTCGCCAGAAGCGCCGCGTTGGCCTGCTTCTTCTCGACGTCGAGCTTCGCGATCGACCGTTCGAGGGCCGAAATCTCCTTGCGGATCTCCCGATCGTTCCGAGTCGCCGGCCGGGCAGGGGCCGCCTTGCCCCCGCCCTCGCGGCGTGAGGGCGGAGCCGCAGGAGCCTTGCGGCCCCGGCCGTCGGCCGCCTCGGCCTCGTCGATCTCGCGCGAGACCGCGGCCAGATAGGCGGCGTAGTCGCCGAGTGAGTTGACCACGCGACCACCCTTCACCTCGATCACGGTCGTCGCCACGGCCTGCATGAAGGAGCGATCGTGGCTCGTGAAGACCACCGTTCCCTCGTAGGCCACGAGCGCCTGCGCCAGCGCATCGACCGTCTCCACGTCGAGGTGATTGCCCGGTTCGTCGAGCACGAGGACATTGAATGAGCCGAGCAAGAGGCCCGCGAGACAGAGCCGGGCCCGCTCGCCGCCGGACAGGACCTTCACCTTCTTCTCGACGGCCTTGCCGCGGAAGAGCATCGCGCCGGCGACATCGAGAATCCGCTGCTGCTTCGTACCGATCGCGGCGGCGCGTTCGAGGTGGTCGAGCACCGTCTGGTCTTCGCGGATGCTCGTGTAGACATGCTGCGCATAGACACCGAGCTCACAGCCATGGCCCCACTTCACGTCGCCGGCCACCGCCGGGAGCGACCCGACGAGTGTCCGAAGAAACGTCGTCTTGCCCTGGCCGTTGTCGCCGACGATCGCCGCCCGCGCACCATGGACGATCTCGAGATCGATCCCCGTGGCCACCGTGTGATCGGGGTAGCCCACCGCGAGGTCGCGGCAGCGGACCGCCGGCCCCTTGCGAGGCGACACCGCGGGGCACTGAATCGCGGCCGTCGGCGCCGACTCCGCCACGTCCTCCACTTCGAGCCGTTCGAGTTGCTTCGACTTCGACTTCGCCCGCGACGCCGTCGATGCCCGGGCCTTGTTGCGGGCGATGAAGTCTTCGAGCTGCCGCCGCTTGGCGAGCACGGCGGCGTTGGTCCGTTCGACGTGGGCCGTCTTCTCCCGCTGATACTCCAGAAAGGCGTCGATCCGCCCCGGGTAGGTCGTCAGTTTCCCCGCGGTGAGATCGAGCGTCTGGTCGCAGGTGGCGGCGAGGAAGGCCCGGTCGTGCGAGACGATGAGACACGCCTCGCGATAATTGCGGAGGAAGTGCTCGAGCAGAATCTGGGTCCGCAGGTCGAGGAAGTTGGTGGGCTCGTCGAGCAGGAGCAGGTTGGGCTCGTGGAGGAGCAGGGCGGCGAGTTTCACTCGCGTCTGCCAGCCGCCCGAGAGCGCCGCGACGGGGCCGGTGAGCGTGGTCCCCTTGATCTCGAACTCTCCCGCGACTTCGCCGCACTTCCAGTCGGGCTGGCTGCTGTCGCGCATCAGAAACTCGAGCGCGGTCTCGCCCGGGAGAAACGGGTCGTGCTGCCGCAGGTAGCCCAGCCGGAGCCGCGGATGGCGGGCAATCTCGCCTGAGTCGAGTTCCTCGTCCCCGAGGATCACCCGTAGGAGCGTGCTTTTACCGGCGCCGTTACGGCCGACGAAGCCCACGCGACCGTCGTCGGTGATCGTGGCCGAAGCGGAATCCAGCAGAACCTGGTCGCCGTACCGCTTGCAGGCATTCTTGATGTCGAGCAGGACCGCCATGCGACTCCATCTATAGGGCCGCGGTCTCGAGGAAACCGGGCAACCGCCGGGAGTATACCCGCGCCGATCCGCTCATCCCGGAACACTGCTGCCGGTGGTGTCCATTCGGGCCGAGCGGCCGCAGGATGTGAAAAGAGGGCGGGAAAATAGCGGGGCGTTGCCCTTCCGCGCAGGAGTGGCGAATCGTTGGACGAGCCGGGGCACGCGCGCGGACCGACCAGTCCGTGGGCCTGCCCTGGTGATCCCACCCGGAAGACGAGTTGCTGGGGTCTTCGGCTCTTCCGAAGCCCCGGTGCAGCGTAGGCCGACGTGAGCGGACGCGTTGTCGCGTGCGTTCACAGCCCTTTCCTTGCTGCACCGTCAGAAAGGTCGATGCCCATCCGTGGCAGCGACGCCGTCGTTTCCGGTTCTCCCTGGAGGGCGTCGCATGCCTTCGCTTCATTCGTGTCGGATTCCCTGGACTTCCGTGTTCGTGCTGATCTCAGCCAGTCCCACGTTCGCGGCCGTGGTCTTCCCCGCCTCTGGGACCTCGAGCACGGGGCATCCGGTCTCCTTTCAAGCGTCGCTCGAGATCAGCGGCAATACGCTCACCATCGACCTGGAAAACACGTCGCCGCAAAACTCGATTGACGCGTCCGACGTGCTGTCGAGCTTCTATTTCGACATCACGGACGGCGTCAGTCGCCCTTCACTCACGCTCATGAGCGGCAGCGGTTTTGTCTATCAGGTGCGGAAGAACACCAACGACCTGGAATACTTCTACACCCCGCAGACGTTCACGCAGGTAAGCGGCATCCCGAGCAACCTCAAGGCCATCGCCTCGGGCGACAAATCATGGCAGTTCCGGGCGATGAACACGGCCGCGGCTCCCCTGCTCGGTTTCGGCATCGGCACGGTCGGCAATAGTGGGCTGTCGCCCAATGGATTCACGCCGGCGGTGGTTGGGCCGCCGGGAAGTGGGATGATCGACTTCGCGATCTACAAGGGAGGCGACATCGATCCCGTCGGTGCTCTCGACAATCGATACCTCGTCAAGAACAAGGCCACGTTCGTCTTCGCCGGCGTGAACGGTTATTCGGAGGCCACCGTCGTGGACAGGGTCGTCTTCGGCCTGGGAACGGCTCCTGATTCGACGATCACCGTATCACTCCCCGAGCCCTCTGCATGGGCGCTGGGGACCGCCGCGCTCTTCATCGGATACTGCTTGAGACACCAGCCGCGTCGCCCCGGTGGAGGCTGATAACGTCGAAGCGGCCTTGTTTTAGGCCGCGGCATCAATGAGGGCCCCATTGCACCAGACACGCACACCAGACCTGCGGGCGAAGGCGAGCGACTCCGGTGAAATCGCATCGCATGCCACGAGCGGAATGGCAGTGAGCCCGGCCTTGCGAAGGATGCCGGCCCTTCTCTCAGCGCGGACGATGCCTTCGGTGTCGCCGATCGAGGAGACCTCCACGACGACATACGTCTCCACGCCGTCCACGAGGCCCTTCGCAACAATGTCGGCCCGGAGGAACTCGTCAACTTCCCCGGCCGTAACGCGGGGCTCTCCCAAGCGTCTGGGCAAGAGACTTGGCGGCCGCATCGCCGAGCGTCGCTTTGAAGTCCTCGTAAATGCGGTAGGTGTTCATCAGCGAGCACTCTGGCGTCAGTTGCGTTGCATCGGGCGAAAAAGGTGTACAGGCGTACAAGCCTTTCGTCAAGCCTCGGGATCGCCGCGCTCTTCGTCGGACGCTGACCGAGACTCCAAGCGGGTCGCCGTGGCAATCGCGACATCCCGCCTCAGCCCGCGGGCTTCTGCAGGAAGACGAAGCCGCCCTTCTTGTTGCCCACGACGATGTCGGGCCGGCGGTCGCCGTTGAGGTCGCCGATCGCGAGTTGCGTGCCCACACCCGACGCGTCGTCGATCAAGTGCGGGGTCCACGTGACGGCGCCGTCCTTCCGCGCGAGTTTGAACCAATACAGGCAGGGCGTGCCGCCCGGGTCGGGATCGCCCTGGGGGCCGTGGGCCCAGAATCGCTTGCCCGTCACGACATCCTTCAGGCCGTCCCCATCGACGTCGACCACGGCGACGGCGTGCGGCTGCGAAAACTGCACGCCGTCGAGGCTCTCCTCGGACGCGGCTGGCAGGATTGCGTGCTCGACGAACTGGATCGTTCCGTCTCTTCGTACCTGCTCGAACCACGACATACCGTAGCCATGGCCCGCGAGGCTCGTGATCACGTCGGCATCGCCGTCGCCATCGACGTCGAGCGTGTGCATCTGAGCGCCTCCCTTGCCGAAATCAGCCGGGTGCTTGTCCCAGACAGGAGGCGTCTCTCCGGCCGCCACGGCGGCCGGCTGCTCCCACCAGCCGCCGTTCATGAGCAGGTCGGGCCGGCCGTCGCCGTTGACGTCGCCCACGCCGAGACCATGCTGGTATTGGCCCCACTTCTCCGCCGCAGAGCAGGGGCGGAACGTCCACCGATCGGTGCCGGTCTTCTCGGAAGGCGCCGCAAACCCGAGCACGCCACCGGTGTGGAAGACGAGTTCGCCACGGCCGTCGCCGGTCACGTCGAGCCAGTCGGGCGATTCGTTGTCGACGACCGGATGCGCGAGGTGCTTCGCCCAGCTTCCCGTGCGGTCGCCCGGATTCCTGAAACAGTGCACCGCCTTGCCGGGCCATTCGTTCACGAGCACATCGAGGCGGCCGTCGCCATCGACGTCGGCAACAGCGGTCATGAAGTTGTTGGAATACTGGTTGGGGTCGAAATCCTTTGGCGGGTAGATCTCGAACCGGTCGGCGAAGGCGGGGCCGGCATACCAATAAGGACCACACACGACATCCGGATGGCCGTCGTTGTCGATGTCGCCGATGCCCGCCGCCTCGGCGTGAAACCGGTCGGTGAGCACCTTCTTCTCGAAGGTCACGGGTGCGTCGGCGCCCGCCGCGTTCAGGCATCCCGCGGCCCAGGCCACGATGCCGACAAGCGGTCCACTCACCATCAAGCTCGGCCGAGGAATGAATCGCATCGTTTTGACCCGCACTTTCTGGCCGGTGGGGATGCAAAGAAGGAAGTGGAAGCATATATCCGCCACGCCCGGAGTCGCCAATCAGACCGCCGGCGACTCGACCCGTGGCGGCGACCCTCGCGGCGGAGACGGTGATTTTCGCCCCTCACCGCACTCGCATGCCGCTCATCCAGGCGTTACGATGTGGCGGTTTCATTCCAGCCCGCCGCCGCCTTTCTTTCACTCATCCGCAGCCTCATTCTGGAAGCCATCATGCCCGCATCGACGCGTCGCTCATTTCTGGAAGCCTCCACTCTCGCCGGCGCCGGCTATTTCGTCGCCGCCGGCTCACGCACGGCCTGGAGCAACTCGGCCAACGAGCGCATGAACGTCGCCTGCATCGGCGTGGGCGGAAAGGGGGGCAGCGACTCCGACAACGCCGCCCTCTTCGGCAACGTGATCGCGATTTGCGACGTCGACCGCGGCACGCTCGAGAGCAAGGGGAAGTCCGAGAAGTTCAAGGATGCGGAGCGGTTCACCGACTACCGCGAACTGCTCGCCAAGCATGGCAAGAACATCGACATCTGCACGATCAGCACACCGGACCACATGCATGCTCCGGCCACGCTCGAGGCCATGCGACTGGGCATCAGTTGCTACACGCAAAAGCCCCTCACGCGGACGATCTACGAAGCCCGGCTGTTGGCTGCCGTCGCCAAGGAGACGGGCGTCTGCACACAGATGGGCAACCAGGGCACCGCCCTCGACTCGTCGCGGGAGGCGATCGCTCAGATCAAGTCGGGCGTGCTCGGCACGCTCAAAGAGGTCTATGCCTGGTCAAACCGTCCGGTGTGGGCGCAGGGCCCCGGCCGCCGGATGAACGTCCGCAAGTACCAGACGCAGGCGATGGCCGAGGTGGACGGCCAGGAAGACGCCGAGACGACCGCCGAGGAGGTGGCCGACATCGTGGGCGACCTCGTGAAGGCGAAGCAGAAGGAGATTGCCAAGGCACTCGAGAAAGTGGACTGGAAGGCCTGGCTGGGCGTGGCACCGGCACGGGAGTTTTGGCCCGGGCTCTATCACTCCTTCCAGCACCGTGGCTGGTGGGACTTCGGCACCGGCGCCCTGGGCGACATGGCCTGCCATCAGTTGACGGTGCCCTACGCCGCCTGCGGCCTCCGCGACCCGGTCTCTGTGGTTGCAAAGACGACGGGCCACGACTTCGACAGTTTCCCGGCAAGTTCGATCATCACGTTCGAGTTTCCCGCCACATCCGAGCGTCCCGCGATCCCGTTCTGGTGGTACGACCGCAAGGGCAACAAGCCCCCGGCGGAGGTGTTTGCCAAGTGGGGCATCGAGAAGGTCTCCGACAGCGGCGTGCTGGTGGTGGGCGAGAAGGGTGCCTTCTACAGCACCGATGACTACTGCGGAAAGTACGAACTCAAGGGCGTCGAGAAGGTGACGGTCGACTTCGAGAAGGCGGAGGACCAGGGCAAGGGCAACGACGTCAACAACATGTTCGAGCTTTTTCGTGCCAAGCGGGCCGGCGACCCGACGATCGCGAAGTCCAACTTCATTGATCGTGCCGGGCCGCTCACGGAGACGATCCTGCTCGGGAATCTTGCCGTGTGGGCGGCTGCCAAGGGCGGGTCCAACGGTGCGATGGGCGACTGGGGCGAGAAGGTCGAGTGGAACGCGAAGGACCTCAAGGTCACGAACCTCGACCAACTCAAGACGCCGCATGTGGCGGACCTCATCAAGCCGACGTATCCCCAGGGATACCGGCTCGACTAGGGCCGACTGGCCGGCGGCACATCGACTCCGTCCCTCCCGGAAATCATCATGACACGCGTCCGTCTGTCTTGCATGCTCTTGGCGCTGGCCTTCATCGCGATTGCTCCGTTCGCTGCGGCTGCAGTAGATCCTGCCGCCGTCGAGGGGGCGAAGAAGCGGCTCGAGGCTCTCGGGTCGGGCGCGGCGTGTGTCGTCGATACAGATGGCCGGCTCACCGAGATCACGATCGCGGATGGGTCGGGAGTGACGGCGGCCGACCTCGCTCTTTTCGGCTCGCTGCCCGATCTCGAGAAGCTGCAGATCTTCAACTGCCGGCCTCTCAACGACGCGATGGTCGCCTCGCTCACCGGCCTGACCCGCTTGAAGACGCTCGCGCTCACCAACACCGCGATCACCGATAACGCGGTGAAAATGATTGCGGATTCGTTCCCCGACCTCGTCGATCTCGACCTGTCGTCCAACACGAACCTCACCGGCGGTGCGATGAAGCCGATCACCGGGCTCCTGAAGCTTGAGCGGCTGACGCTCGTCCAGACCCGTTTCAACGACCTCAACACCCGCCGGCTGTCCAAACTCACCAACCTCGAGGCGCTCGACCTGCGGGGCAACATGGAGGCGGGCGACATGACGCTCGGAGTGGTCGGCGGCCTCCCACACCTCAAGGCGTTCAAGCATCGCAGCACCGTCGTCAGCGACGAGGGGATCGCACACCTCGCCGAGAGCAAGACGCTCGAGTCGTTGCTCGCCCAGGATTTTGCGATCACGAATGCCTCCGGGCCGCACCTGGCCGCTCTCACCGGGCTGACGTCGCTCGAAATCTTTCGCTGCCAGGGCTTTGGCACCGAGGGCGTGCTCGCGCTGGCGTCGCTCGGGAAGCTGAGCCGGCTCACGCTCCGGGACCTCCCCGAGGTGGGCGATGCGTCGCTTGAGGTGCTCGGCAAACTGCCGGGGCTCAAGCGGCTCTACCTCCACGAGCTGGCCTCGTTGGGCGACAAGGGACTCGAGCACCTTGCCGCGGCCAAGAGCCTCGAGGTGCTCGACATCTGGAGCCTGCCGCGGATGACCGGTGCCAGCGTCGATGTGATCGCGACGCTCCCTGGGCTCAAGGAACTCTCCATCCGGGAGACGGGCGCGACGGAAGCCTGCCTGGAGAGGATTTTGTCGCTGCCGAATCTCACGTCGCTGACGTTCATCAACGGGACGGTGTCGCCGGCCACCGCAGCGAAGCTCTCCGCCAAGAAGTGGAAGAAGCTCGACCTCGGCCGCTGACCTAGAGCGCATCCAGTCGAAGTGTAGCGTCGTGTTGGCAAGCCAGGACGGGTAGGCGACGGGAGGGTCGGCACACGCTCGACGAGCGTCGGCGATCCTGCCGCCGCGAGAATCCGAAGAACCGCGAAGCGGCGACTTTTGGCCCCCCGAGCCGGCAAAACACCAAAGTCGAATGCGCTCTACCGCTGAGCAGCGAGGGGACAGCGGGTGGCGCTTCGTGGACGTGACGCGGAGCGGGTTGGGGTGGAAAGCGTCTCCCCGTCGCTCGCGCTCCGGGCTTCCCCGGCCT
>JAIOPD010000114.1 GCA_021414115.1 Planctomycetia bacterium | reverse complement strand
GCCCCAAGCGCAAGCGCGGGGAATACGCCCTCCACCCCAACCCGCCCCGCGGCACCCTTGCGCGAAGCCATCCGGATACCCGTCGCTCGCGCTCCGGGCTTCCCGAGCACCCGAAGCCAAGCCATGCGGCTCGCCACGCCTCTCCGTCGGGAAGCCCCAAGCGCAAGCGCGGGGAATACGCCCTCCACCCCAACCCGCCCCGCGGCACCCTTGCGCGAAGCCATCCGGATACCCGTCGCTCGCGCTCCGGGCTTCCCGAGCACCCGAAGCCACCTCGAGGCAAAACCCGGCGCGTGGTGCTACGATACCGACCCTTCTGGGCTCCTCTCCCCTCCTGCCACCCAAGGATGCCCGTCATGACGAGTGTCAGATCGTCCGCCTCGGAAATCGTCCGCACCAAGATCGTCGCCACGCTCGGGCCCGTCTCCCGGACCGAGGAAGCCATCCGGGGCCTCGTCGAGGCCGGTGTCGACGTGTTTCGCCTCAACATGGCGCACGGCTCCATGGAGGAGCATCAGGAGTCGCTCGACCGGATTCGCCGCATCTCGACCGACCTCGCCCGGCCCATCGGCGTGCTGGCCGATCTGGCAGGCCCCAAGATTCGCCTGGGCGAGCTGCCCGGTGGTGCGGTGGAGTGTGTCGAGGGGGATGCCGTCCGGTTCATCCGTGGCACGGAGCCGGGCAAGGCCGGCGAGTTCACCGTCACCTACGGGCCCTTGGTGGACGAGTTGTCGGTGGGTGACTCGGTGATGCTCGCCGACGGCACGATCAGCCTCGTCGTCGAGGAGCGGAGCGTCGACGTGGTCCGTTGCCGCGTCGTGCAGGGAGGTGTTGTCCGCAGCCGGCAGGGGGTGAACCTGCCGGGCGTGAAGCTCTCCGTGGCGGCGATGAGCGCTGCCGATTGGCAGCACGCCGAGTGGGCCGCCGCGGCGGGCGTCGATTTCGTGAGCCTGTCGTTCGTTCGCTCCGCGGTCGAGGTGAAGCTCCTCAAGGAGCTGCTGCGAACCCGCGGCTCGCTCGCCCGGGTCGTCGCCAAGATCGAGAAGCGGGAGGCAATCGACAATCTCGAGTCGATCGTCGAAGCGGCCGATGCCGTGATGGTGGCCCGTGGCGACCTCGGCGTGGAGACCGACGTGGCCAGCATGCCGATGGTGCAGAAGCGGATCATCCGCGTCTGCCAGCGGTATCAGAAGCCCGTGATCGTGGCCACACAGATGCTCGACAGCATGCAGCACTCCCGGCGGCCGACGCGGGCCGAGACCACCGACGTCGCCAACGCGATCCTCGACGGCGCCGACGCCTGCATGCTTTCCGGTGAGACGGCGATCGGCGATCATCCCCGGCTCGTCGTCGAGATGATGCGGCGGATCGCCCGCGAGACCGAGAAGCAATATCTCGCCGATCGCTGGCACTACCTCGAGGGCCGCTTCCAGGCGGCCCGGGGCTCGGCCGGTGTGCCCGTGCAGGAGTTCCTCCCGTCTCCCGAGTTTCTCGTCGAGGGCCTGCATCCGATCACGCAGGCCGTGGTCGACGGGGCCAGCCGGATCGCCGGTGAGCTCGACGCGAAGTTGTTCGTGGTGGCGAGCCGATCGGGCCTCACGGCGATCGCCCGATCGAAGCGGCGCGGGGCCGTGCCCACCGTCGGCCTCTCCGACAACCCGGCGACCCTGCGGCAGATGGCGCTCTATTGGGGCGTCACGCCGCTGGCGATGGACGCCACCCACGACACCAGCGTGCTCCTCGACCGCGTCACCGCCTGGGGCCTCCGCGAGGGGCGGCTCCAGCGTGGCGACCGGATTTTGCTGGTGGCGGGTTCCGGTTTCGGAACCGGCGGCCACAATATGGCGTTGGTGCACGAGGTGTGAGTCCCGAAAGTCGGAAGAAAGAGACAGCGATGAAAACGAAATGCGTGCTCGCCTATTCGGGCGGCCTTGATACTTCCGTGATCCTCGGCTGGCTCATCGAGCAGGGCTACGACGTGATCGCGGTCTATGTCGATCTCGGCCAGCCCTGCGAGGACCGCGAGGCCACACTGAAGAAGGCCCGCGATTGCGGTGCCGTGAAGGCCATGATCGTGGATGTCCGCGAGGAGGTCTGCCGCGACTTCGCCTTCCCGACGATGCAGTGGCAGGCCCGCTACGAGGGCACTTACCTGCTCGGCACCTCGATCGCGCGGCCGTTGATCAGCCAGGTCTGCGTGGAGATCGCCCATCGCGAGGGTGCCACCGTCTACGCCCACGGCGCCACCGGCAAGGGCAACGATCAGTGCCGCTTCCAACTGGCGGCCGAGGCCCTCGACCCGGCGATCCAGGTGCTCGCGCCCTGGCGGATCGCGGAGTTTCGTGAGCGGTTTCCGGGCCGCAAAGAGCTCATCGAGTTCTGCGAAGCCCGCAACATTCCGGTCAAGGCGTCGAAGGGGAAACCCTACAGCTCCGACGAGAACTGCCTCCACACGAGCTACGAGGCCGGCCTGCTCGAAGAACTCACCACCGACGGCTTCGAGCTCGTGGACTTCGGCATGACCGTGTCGCCGCAGCAGGCGCCCGACCAGCCGGAACTCGTGACGATCGACTTCGAGTCGGGCGTGCCGGTGCGGGTCAACGGCAAGGCCCTCGCGGCCCATGAGATCGTGCTCGCTCTCAACGACATCGGCGGTCGCAACGGCATCGGCCGCACCGACATCGTCGAGAACCGCCTCGTGGGGATGAAGAGCCGCGGCGTGTACGAGGCGCCCGGCATGACGATCCTCTACGAGGCCCACCGCCTCGTCGAGCAGATGACGCTCGACCGGGATCTCGTCCACCTTCGCGACCGGCTCTCGCCCGAAGTCGCGGAGATGGTGTATTACGGCTTCTGGTACTGCGCGAAGATGGACGCCCTCCTCGCCTTCATTCGCGAGGCGCAGAAGCCCGTCACCGGGACGGTGCAGCTCAATCTCTACAAGGGCAACATGCTCGTGAAGAGTCGCTCCAGCACCGAAAGCCTCTACGACGAGGCGATCGCCTCGATGGAGGGAGGCGGCTCCTACGACCAGACCGACGCCGAGGGATTCCTGAGGATCCTGGGACTTCCGCTCCGCGTGCAGGGCCGGGCTCGGCCTCGCGGTGGCGAGTGAGAATCGAGTGATCGCGGCCGCACGACCGTTCGGCAAAGCGGACGCCGGGCTCTTCGACGCAGTCTGGAAGGCAGTGCTGCTGCTCCTGGTCGTGGCTCGCGGCGACGCCCGCCGGCCCGCGTCGTGGATCGCGCTCGTGGCCGCGGCGTCTGCCGCCGCCGCGTTGTCCGGCGTCGCCGACGCCGCGGCGGTCGCCCGCGCGATCGCGTGCGGAGGGCTCGTGGCGGCAGCGGCCGTGGGTTCGCTCGCGCTTCCCGAGGTCCCAGCCAGGATCGCTTGGGTATGGTGGGCGTCCCGCGCCGCATGGCCCGTCGTGGCCGCGATCGCGGTGGCTCTGGCCACCGGAAGCGGCGCGGCGGTGACGCTGGCCGCGGCCGCGATCGTGACGACGCTGGCCCATGCGGCAGCGACGAGATGGGGAGCAAAGCCCGTCGACGCCATCGGGGGGGCACTCGCGCTGACTGCGGCCGCCGCCGGGGGAGCGAGTTGGGCCACCGATGCGGGCACGGCCGCCGGCGGCGCGGGGGCATGCTGGCTCGTGCTCGCGGCCGGGGTGATGGCCATCTCCGGACGGCATTCCGATCCACTTACGTCGCTCGTCTCGCTGACCTCGCGGGAACGTGGGATCGGCGGTTCGCTGCTCACGCGACTGGAGATGGCATCGACCCTCGCGGCGATGGTGATCTGTTACTTTTTGGCCGCCGAGCACAGGGCCTGGTACGTGGCCATCTCCGCCGCGTGGTTCGTGGTGTTGGCCGTGCCGGCCGCGACGATCGGCCCTGGGGCGGTTGATGCGGGGGGCCGCGGTGCGCTGCAGCGCTCGGCCGGCAGCGTGCCGCGACTGCCCGGCACGCTGCCGTATGCCCTCGGTGCCGTCGCCACGCATGCGGCGATCCTCGGCTGGCCGGCCGGCGTGGCCGCGCTGGTTCGGGGGCCTTCCGCCGCCGAACCGTGGGGGCCGCTCGTGGCCCTGCTCGTGCTCACGTCGCTGGCGGCGGCGACCGCGGTCAGCGTGTGGATCGCCTCGAGGTGTCGAATGAGCGGAGACACCTCTCTGGCCATGGTCGCCACGTGGCTGATCGCGGTGGGGCTGGCGTGATGCCTCCCGACAGAACGCCCCAAGCGGAAGCGCGGGGACTTCGTCCTCCACGCCAACCCGCTCCGCGCTCCCTCACGGACAGCCACCCGTATACCCGTCGCTCGCGCTCCGGGCTTCCCAGGCATCCGACAGGAAGCCCCAAGCGGAAGCGCGGGGA